>JAFECU010000269.1 GCA_018242005.1 Pseudomonadota bacterium
GTTTTTCTCCCTCCCCCGCCGGGGGAGGGCCGGGGTGGGGGCTGGAGCGCCGGCATCTTGCCGCCACCAAGGCACAGGCGTCGCAGGCCCCCACGCCCACCCTCCCCCAGAGGGGGCGGGGGCAAGAGGCCCAGCGCGGCTTCACGCTGCTTGAGCTGCTGGTGGTGATCACCATCATTGCCCTGGCCACCGCCGGCGTGGGCCTGGCGCTGCGCGACAGCGGCGACACGCTGCTCGAGCGCGAGGGCGAGCGGCTGGCGGTGCTGCTGGAGTCGGCGCGCGCGCAGTCGCGTGCCTCGGGAGCGGCGGTGCGCTGGCGTGCCGACGCCCAGGGCTTTCGCTTCGAGGGGCTGCCCGGGTCCAAACTGCCCGACCATTGGCTGGACGGTGGCACGGCCGTGCGCGGACCGGGCGAGCTGTGGCTGGGGCCCGAACCCCTGATCGGCCCGCAGCAGGTGGTGATCGTGAACCAGGCCCACCCGGGCCGCGCCGTGCGCGTGGCCACCGACGGGTTGCGCCCCTTTGCCGCGCAGGCGCTGCAATGAACCAGCCGTCCAGCCAGACTGGTTTTACCCTGGTGGAGGTGCTGGTGGCGCTGGCCATCGTGGCCATTGCGCTCATGGCGGGCTTGCAGGCCACCTCGGCCCTGACGCGCAATGCCGCGCGCCAGACCGACGTGGTGCTGGCCCAGATCTGCGCGGAAAACGAACTCGTCAAAATGCGCCTGTCGCACCAGATGCCCGGCATAGGCGAGGCGCGCGTTGCCTGCGAGCAGGCCGGCCACGGCTACGCGGTGGCGGTCACGGTATCGCCTACGCCCAACCCGCAGTTCCGCCGCGTGGACGCGCAGGTGTTCGATGAAGCGCTGCCGGTGCTGCGGCTCTCAACCATCGTGGGGCGGTATTGATGAGGTACATCCCCCTGAACGGCTGCGCCGTTGCCCACTTCTCTCACGCTTCGCGTGGGACGGGGGACGCCGCCAGCGCGGCGCGGCGGCCCTTGCGCGGCGGCCCTCGCCCCGGTTGCGCCAGTGCCATGGGCTGCGCCCGGAAAACCGATATGCGCACCAAGGCAAGGGCTTGCGGCTTCACCCTGGTCGAGCTGCTGGTGGCGATTGCCGTCATGGCGCTGCTGGCCATCGTGAGCTGGCGCGGGCTGGACGGCATGGTGCGCGCCCAGCAGCAGACGCGCGAGCGCGCCGACGCCGTGCTGGCGCTGCAGACCATCATGGACCAATGGGGTGCCGACCTCGACGCCTTGCAGGCCGTGGAGCGCACCGAACCCATGGCCTGGGACGGCCAGGTGCTGCGCCTGACACGCCGCAGCATGCGCCAGCCCGACGAGGGCGCCGTCGTCGTCGCCTGGGCACTGCGCAGTGTGGACGGCCAGGCCCAGTGGCTGCGCTGGCAGTCGGCGCCGGTGCGCACGCGCGGCGAATGGACCGATGCCTGGACGCGCGCCGCCCAATGGGCTCGCACCCCCAGCACCGCCGAGCGCCGGCAGGAAACGGTGCTCATGCCGCTGGCCGGCTGGCAGCTTTTCTTCTACCGCGGCGGCGCCTGGGCCAATGCGCTGTCCACCAACACCGCGGGCAGCCAGCCGCAAACGCCCGGGGGCTTGGGCAACGCCGCGGCCAGCATCCCCGACGGCGTGCGCCTGCAGCTGACCTTGCCCGAGGGTGGCGCGCTGTCGGGCGTCATCACGCGCGACTGGGTCAGCCCCTTGCTGGGCGGGGGCAAGTCATGAGGCGCCGCGGGCTCGGGCGCCCACGCCAGACGGGTGCTGCGCTGCTGGCGGCCATGCTTACGGTCACGCTGGTCGCCACCTTCGCGGCCACGGCCCTGTGGCAGCAGTGGCGCGCCATCGAGGTCGAAACGGCCGAGCGCGCACGCATACAGTCGGCCTGGATTCTCGTGGGCGCGCTCGATTGGTCGCGCCTGATCCTGCGAGAAGATTCCCTGGCGCGCGACAGCGACGGCACGGACAACCTCAGCGAGCCCTGGGCCGTGCCGCTGGAGGAGGCGCGCCTGTCCACCTTCCTGGCCGCGAACAACAACGTGTCCCAGGTGGAGGACGCGAGCACCGACACGGCCAACGCCTTCCTGTCCGGCCAGATCACCGACCAGCAGGGCCTGCTGAACCTGCGCAACCTGGCGGGCGACAAGCAGGTGGACGCCACGGCGCTGCGCCAGTTCGCGCGCCTGTTCGACTACCTTGGGCTGCCGCGCGGGCAGCTCGATGCGCTGGCGGGTCAGATGCTGCGGTCGCAGGCCCAGGATGGCGACACCCCGCTGCGGCCGCAAAGCGCGGCCCAGCTCGGCTGGTGGGGCCTGCCGCAGCCAAGCGTGGCCGCGCTCGCGCCCTATGTCACGCTGTTGCCCGTGCGCACCCCGGTCAACGTGAACACGGCCAGCGCCGTCGTGCTGTGGGCCAGCGCCGACGGCCTGGACATGGCCGACGCGCAGCGCCTGGTGCAGGTGCGCGCGAGCCGGCATTTCCGCAGCGAGAGCGATGCCGCCAAGCTGGTGAGCAAGACCGACGCCATCAGCAGCAGCACGCACTCCGTGTCGTCGAGCTACTTCGAGGTGCGCGGCCGGCTGCGACTGGACCAGACCGTGGTCGAGGAGCGCTCCCTGGTCTTCAAGCAACGCGGCGACGTGCGCACGCTGTGGCGCGAGCGTGGCGCCCTGGCGCGCACCATGGGCGCCGGGCCCGGCCGTTGAGCGGCACGCCCGGTTGACGCCAGCGCCTAAAATGCCGCGCGAGACTCCTTCATGAGCACCCTTGTACTTACCCTGCCTCCGGGCCCGCCGTCACCCACCGCCGAATACGGCTACACGCTCACGGCCGACGGTCACATCGCCCTCCGCCAGGCCAGCACCAGCGCCGCACTGCTCCCCGACCCGGGCCGCACCGGCGAGGTCGTGGCCGTGGTGCCGGCGCGCGCCCTGTCCTGGCAGCGCGTGACGCTGCCGCCGGGCGCCCTCGCCCAGGCCGCGCGGCTGCGCGCCGTCCTTGAAGGCCTGCTGGAGGAGCATCTGCTTGAAGACCCCGCCCAGCTGCACTTTGCGCTGCAGCCCGGCGCACAAGCCGGCAGCCCGGCCTGGGTGGCCGTGTGCGATCGCGCCTGGCTGCAGGCCGCGCTGCGGGCGTTGGAGGCAGCGGGCCGGCCCGTGGACCGCGTGGTGCCCGAATTTGCCCCCGGCCCCACGGCCAGCGGCCAGCAGGAATGCGAGGTGCTGGGCGTTCCCGAGGATGCGCAGATCGTCCTCACCGGCCATGGCCCGCAACAGGCCGTGGCCGTGCTGCCGCTGTCGGCCGCGCCGGCGCTCGCCGCCCTCGCGCCTGCCGGCGACGATGCGCCCGCGGTGCGCGCCGAACCGGCCGTAGCCGCCCTGGCCGAGCGCCTGCTGGGCCGCCCGGTGCTGCTGCACACGGCCAGCCAGCGCGCCCTGGCCGCCGCGCGCGGCGACTGGGACCTGGCACAGTTCGACCTGGCCAGCAGCGGCCGCCAGCGCGCCCTGCGCCGGCTCGGTAGCGCAGCCAACGCCTTTGCCCGCGCGCCGCAGTGGCGCGCTGCGCGCTGGGCCTTGGGGCTGGCCGTGGCAGTCCAGCTCCTGGGCCTGAATCTCTGGGCCTGGCAGGACCAGCGGGCGCTTGCGGCCCAGCAGGCCGGCACGCGCGCCATCCTGACCCAGACCTTCCCGAGCGTGCAGGCCGTCGTCGATGCGCCGGTGCAGATGCAGCGCGAGCTGGCCCTGCTGCGCCAGGCGGCCGGAGGCATGGCGCGCGGCGACCTGGAGCCGCTCATGGCCGCCGCGGGCGCCGCACTGCCTGCATCGCGCGTGCCCGGCCAGATCGAATACGCCAGTGGCGAGCTGCTGCTGCGCGGTGTGGAGCTGAGCCCCGAGGAGCTCACGGCCATGAACCAGCGTCTGGCCGCCGACGGTTATGCGGCTCGCAGCCAGGAGGGCGCCCTGCTCGTGCGCCCACAGGAGAGCCCATGACCCCCACCCAACCCCGGGCGCTGGCCGCATCGCTGCGCGCGAAATGGGCCGACCTGGCCGCGCTCGAGCAAACCCTGGTGCTGGCCGCCGCCGCCGTGCTCGGCCTGGCCCTGCTGTGGTGGCTGCTGCTGGCGCCCGCGCTGGCGCAGCTGCGCACCTCGCCGGCGCGCCATGAGGCGCTCAATGCCGAGCTGCGGCACATGCAGACCCTGCAGGCCGAGGCACTGCGCCTGCGCGACATGCCGCGGGCCCAGGGCGGCGAGGCCCGGCGCGCCTTGCAGGGCGCGCTCGCCCAGCAGCTGGGCGCTGCCGCACAGATCAACATCGCCGGCGACCGCGCCACGGTCACGCTCAAGGGCGCCGCGCCCGAGGCCCTGGCCCAGTGGCTGGCCCAGGTGCGCAGCCAGGCCCGCGCCGTACCGGTGGAGGCGCGGCTGGTCAAGAACGGCGCCGACAGTGCCCCTGCGCGCTGGGACGGCACCCTGGTGCTGGCCCTGCCGCCGGGCTAATTCCCGCCATCGACCGATTCGCCGTGTCCCGCCGCCCGACTTCCCGCTCCCCCATGGCCGCGCCGCGTGCACCCTGGCGCTGGGCCGTCGCCGGCCTGCTGCTGGGGGCGCTGCCCGCGCTGGCGCTGTGGGCACCCGCGCGCTGGCTGGCCGCGGGCGTGGCGCAGGCCAGCGGCGGACAGGTGCTGCTGGCGCAGGCCAGCGGCACGGTCTGGACGGGCTCGGCCCGGCTGGTGCTGGCCGGCGGCGCCGGCAGCGACGACCAGGCGGCCCTGCCCGGACGGCTGGCCTGGCGCCTGCGCCCCGCCTGGGGCGGCCTGCAGGCACATGTCATGGCCGACTGCTGCACCAGCGCGCCGCTGGCGCTGCGCGCGGCCCTGGGCCTGGGCACGGCCAGGGTGCAGGTGAGCGACGGCCAGAGCCAATGGCCGGCCGCCGTGCTCAGCGGCTTGGGAACGCCCTGGAACACCATTCGGCCGCAGGGGAAGCTGCAGCTGACCACCACCGGCCTGGCGCTACAGTGGAGCGACGGCCGCATGCGCCTGCAGGGGCAGGTGCAGCTCGATGCGCTGGGCATGTCCACCCGCCTGTCCACGCTGCGGCCCATGGGCAGCTACCGGCTGCTGCTTCAGGGCGGGCAGCAGGGCGAGGCGCCCGCGCTGCGGCTGTCCACGCTGGACGGCGCGCTGCTGCTGTCGGGCAGCGGCCAATGGGTGGGGCAGCGCCTGCGCTTTACCGGCGAGGCCAGCGCCGCGCCCGAGCGCGAGGCCGCCCTGGCCAATCTTCTGAACATCATTGGGCGGCGCAGTGGCGCCCGTTCCATCATCACCCTGGGGTGAACCTATGACTACCTTCTCCCGGCGCCCGTTGCGCATCGCTCTAAATTCGATAGCTGCAAGCGTTTTACTGGTATGCGTTAACTCACAGATTCATGCACAAGTAGCGCCCAAGACCCATGCCGGCAGCGTGCGCGCGAGTGAGCCTGTAACGCTGAACTTTGCCAACGCCGACATCGAGGCCGTGGCCCGCACCATGGCCACCATCACCGGCAAGAACGTCGTGGTGGACCCGCGCGTCAAGGGCCAGCTGAACCTGGTGACCGAGAACGCCGTCACGCCCGCGGCGGCGTTCCAGCAGTTCCTTGCCGCGCTGCGCCTGCAGGGCTTCACGGTGGTCGAGTCCGGCGGGCTGTACAAGGTGGTGCCCGAGGCCGATGCCAAGCTGCAGACGGGCACGGTGAGCGTGACGCAGGGCGGGCATGGCGGCACACCGGCGGGCGGGCAGATCGTCACGCAGATCTTCAAGCTCAACTTCGAGAACGCCAACAACCTGGTCCCGGTGCTGCGCCCCCTGATCAGCCCCAACAACACGATCAACGTGAACCCCGGCAACAACTCGCTGGTGATCACCGACTATGCCGACAACCTGCAGCGCCTGGCGCGCATCATCGCCGCGATGGACGTGGCCAACGCCACCGACGTGGAGGTGATACCGCTGCAGCACGCCGTGGCGGCCGAGATCGCGCCGCTGGTCGCGCGCCTGATCGAGGGCGGGGGCGGCACGGGCGCCGCGCCGGCCGCGGCCCAGGGCCAGTCCGACACCGCATTCAAGACCACGCTGTTGCCTGAGCCGCGCAGCAACGCCCTCATCGTGCGCGCGGCCAACCCGGCGCGGCTGGCCCAGGTGCGCTCGCTGGTGGCGCGGCTCGATCAGCCCGCGGCGCCCGGCAGCTCGGCGGCCAGCGGCAATATCCACGTGGTGTACCTGAAAAATGCCGATGCGGTGAAGCTGGCCGTCACGCTGCGCGCCGCGATCACTGCCGGCAATGTGGGCAGCGGCGTTGGCGGCGACATGGGCGGCGGCACGGCGGCGGGCGGCAGCACGGGGCTCAGCGGCGGCCTGACGCAGACCGGCGCCAGCACCGGCATGTCGCAAAGCGGCCTGGCGCGCAGCAGCACGGGCACGGGCACGGGCGCAGGCCTGGGCGCGGGCACCGGCGGCAGCCTCAATCGCAGCGGCAACCAGCCATCGACGGGCGGGCTGATTCAGGCCGACCCTACGACCAACTCGCTCATCATCACCGCGCCGGACCCCCTGTACCGCCAACTGCGCACGGTGATCGACCAGCTCGACGGCCGGCGCGCACAGGTGCTCATCGAGAGCCTGATCGTCGAGGTCAGCGCCAACAAGGTGGCCGAGTTCGGCATCCAATGGCAGGGCGTGATGGGCAATGTTGGCAGCACGCTGGGCGTGCTGGGCACCAACTCCAGCGTGGCCGGCACCAACATCCTGGACCTGGCCCTGGCCGCGGCCAGCGGCAACACGAGTTCCATCGCCACGGCCAAGCCCGCGCCGGGCATGAACCTGGCCATCGCGCCGCGCATCAACGGCAAGTACTACCTGGGCGCGCTGGCCAACTTCCTGGAAAACACGGGCGATGCCAATGTGCTGTCCACGCCCAACCTGATGACGCTGGACAACGAGGAGGCGCAGATCATCATCGGCAACAACGTGCCCTTCGTGACCGGCTCGTACGCCAACACCACGGGCGCCAACACCGTCAATCCGTTCACCACCGTGGAGCGCAAGGACGTGGGCCTGATGCTGCGCGTGCGCCCCACGATCAACGAGAACGGCACCGTCAAGCTCACGCTGTACCAGGAGGTGTCGAAGATCGACAGCGCCACGCTCACGAACGCCAACGGCCCTTCGACGAGCAAGCGCTCCATCGAGTCCACGGTTCTCGTGGACGACGGCAACGTCATCGTCATCGGCGGCCTGCTGGAGGACAGCTATTCGCTGGGCCAGGACAAGGTGCCGCTGATGGGCGACCTGCCGGTGGTGGGCGGGCTGTTTCGCAACGAGAAGCGCCAGCGCCAGAAGACCAATCTGATGGTCTTCCTGCGCCCCATGGTGATACGCGACAACGCCACCAGCGACGCGCTGGTGACCGACCGCTACGAGGCCATACGCGCATTGCAGCAGGCCTCTCAGCCCGCGCCCAGCGCGGTGATGCGTGCCGTCTCCGACGCGCCCGTGCTTGCGCCACTGCAAGGGGGTGCCGCGGCACAGCGCACGCCGCTGGCGCCACTGACGCTGCCCAATGCGCCCGCGCCGGCCACGCCCGTGGCACCAGCGGACAACAGCCCCACCAACCCCCAGTAACATGCGCCACCCCCTGCCCTACGCCTTTGCGCGCAGCAGCCAGCTGCTGCTGGAAGACGACGGCCAGCAGCTCCTGCTGTGGCACGGCCCCGATCCCGACGCCTGCGCGCTGTCCGAGGTGCTGCGCAAGCATGCGGTGCGGCAGTTCGCGCAGCTCGATGCGTCGCAGCTCGCGCAGCGCATCAGCGCGGCCTACGCGCAAAGCGAATCGAGCGCGGCCACCGTGGTCAGCGAGGTGGAGGAAGGCGCCGATCTCTCGCGCATGATGCAGGAGCTGCCCGCGGTGGAAGACCTGCTGGAATCGGCGGGCGATGCGCCCATCATCCGCATGCTCAATGCCCTGCTCACGCAGGCCGTGCGCGATGGCGCGAGTGACATCCACATCGAGCCCTATGAGCGCCATTCCAGCGTGCGCTTTCGCGTGGACGGCAGCCTGCGCGAGGTGGTGCAGCCCAACCGCGCGCTGCACGCGGCCTTGATCAGCCGCCTGAAGATCATGGCCGACCTGGACATCTCGGAGAAACGCCTGCCTCAGGACGGCCGCATCAGCCTGCGCCTGGGGACCAGGGCCATCGACGTGCGCGTCTCCACCCTGCCCAACGCCCATGGCGAGCGCGCCGTGCTGCGCCTGCTGGACAAGAGCGAGTCCAAGCTGAGCCTGGAGGCCGTGGGCATGCAGGGCGATACGCTGGCGCGCCTGGAGGGCCTGATCGCCCAGCCGCACGGCATCATCCTCGTGACCGGGCCCACGGGCTCGGGCAAGACCACCACGCTGTATGCCGCTCTGTCGCGCCTGGACGCGGGCCGCAGCAACATCATGACGGTGGAAGACCCGATCGAATACGAGTTGCCCGGCGTGGGCCAGACCCAGGTCAACAGCAAGATCGAGCTGACCTTTGCCAAGGCCCTGCGCGCCATCCTGCGCCAGGACCCGGACGTGATCATGATCGGCGAGATCCGCGACTTCGAGACCGCGCAGATCGCCATCCAGGCCTCGCTCACCGGTCACCTGGTGCTGGCCACGCTGCACACCAACGACGCGGCCAGCGCCGTCACGCGCCTGACCGACATGGGCGTGGAGCCGTTTCTGCTGTCGTCCTCGCTCTTGGGCGTGCTGGCCCAGCGCCTGGTGCGCAAGTACTGCGGCCACTGCCACGGCGGGAGCAATGGCGCGGGCTGCGAGCATTGCGGCCACACCGGCTACGCGGGCCGCACCGGCGTGTTCGAGCTGCTGGTGGTGGACGACGCCATCCGCGCCCAGATCCACAACCAGGCGCCCGAGGCCGAGCTGCGCGCCCAGGCCCTGGCCGGCGGCATGACGCTGATGCGCGACGACGGCGAGCGCCTGATCGCCGCCGGCATCACCAGCCGCGAGGAACTGCTGCGCGTGACGCGCGATTGAAGGCTATTGCGCCGGCACGGGGCGGCGCATCATCAGCCCGCGCTGCAGCTCCTTGAGCAGCAGCACCACCTGGCGCGATGCGTGCTGGCAGGCCTTGTGGGCCTGCTCGGCCTGCAGGCCCTCGCCGGCCTCGGCGTGCCGGATCAAGGCGGCTGCCTGCTGGTGAAAGAAACGGTGGCGCCGCAGGAGCATGTCGAACGCCGGCAGATGCCCCAGGGCCGCCCGGCCGCTGCCATACAGCCACTGGCCCAGTTCGGAGCGCCCATCGTCGGCCACGGCCTCGGGACGCAGGTTCTCGTCGCGCGCGCCCTTGAGCACCTCGCCCAGCCAGGGCAGCCAGCGCTGGTGGGTGACGATGGCTGCGTCGATATCGAATTGCGCCAGAAGCTTGCGAGCCTCCTCGTCGAACAACACCAGCTCGCTGGCATTGCTGTCGGGCAGGCGCGTCCAGTCGGATGGCGCCTGCAGGCCATCGGCACGCGGCTGGAACAAGCGACTGAAGAACCCCATACGACCACCACCTAAGCATCCGTGCAACCCAGAGGGCATAGCCTCGCACAAGTTGCATTACGTTACAAACAACAATATATATCGCCAATCAATTATTGATTTATTTTGGCTACCCAGGGTCAGGAAAAGCGTCAACAATTCATTCCCGCAGTCGGGCGATGTTTGCGCCCTGCCACCACAATCGCCGTCATGACAACGCAACCCCTGCTTTCCATGCTCGACCTGGTGGCCGTGCGCGAGGGCGGCACGGTGGCTCAGGCCCTCGACATCGCCGTGCGCACGGCGCGCCACGCCGAGTCGCTGGGCTTCAAACGCTACTGGCTGGCCGAGCACCACAACATGCCGGGCATCGCCAGCTCGGCCACGGCCGTGCTCGTGGGCCATGTGGCGGGCGCGACACAGTCGATCCGCGTGGGCTCGGGCGGCATCATGCTGCCCAACCATGCGCCACTGGTGGTGGCCGAGGCCTTCGGCACGCTGGCCGAGCTCTACCCCGGCCGCATCGACCTGGGCCTGGGCCGCGCGCCCGGCACCGACGGCGCCACCCTGCGCGCCCTGCGCCGCGACCGCGTGGAGACCGAGGCCGACTTCCCGCGCGACGTGGCCGAGCTACAGCGGCTGTTGGCCCCGGTCCAACCCGGCCAGCGCATCGTCGCCATGCCCGGCGCCGGCACCCAGGTTCCCCTGTGGCTGCTGGGCTCGAGCCTGTTTTCGGCCCAGCTGGCGGCGCACATGGGCCTGCCCTACGCGTTTGCCTCGCACTTCGCGCCGCGCCTGCTGCACCAGGCCATCGGCCTGTACCGCGAGCTGTTCCGCCCCTCGGCCGTGCTGCAAAAGCCCTATGTGATGGTTGGCGTGCCCGTCATCGCCGCGCCCACGGACGAGGAGGCCGAGTACCTGGCCAGCAGCACCTACCAGCGCGTGCTGGGCATCGTCACCGGCCGGCGCGGCCGGCTGCAGCCGCCGGTGCAGAACTACCTGGGCGGCCTGCCGCCGGCCGAGCGGGCGGCCATTGCCGACTTTCTTGCCGTCGGCGTGGTCGGCGGACCCGAGCGCGTGCGCGCCGGCCTGGCCGCGCTGGCCCAGGCCACGCGGGCCGACGAGTTCATGCTGGTCAGCGATGTGTTCGACGCGCAGCTGCGCCTCGCGTCGCTCACGATCGCGGCAAAGGCCAATGGCTGACAGGTGCACAGCACTTTGACACGTCATTCCCGCGAAAGCGGGAATCCACGCGGGCGAGGGGACGCCGGATCGCCGCGTTCGCGGGGATGACGGAGGATTTGCGACGCACCCCCTGCCCTCTGACCCCCGCTACCATCACGTCCTGAACACCTCCGCCACCGCCCCATGCCCGCCTTTTCCTTCGAAGCCCTGGACAGTCAGGGCCATGTCCGCCGCGGCACGCTCGATGCCGACAGCGCCAAGGCCGCGCGCAACCTGCTGCGCGCGCAGGCGCTGGTGCCGCTGGAGGTGGAGGCGCTGTCGCCCGAGGCCGCCACGGGCGCCGCGCCCACGCTGGCGCAACGGCTGTTCACACGGGCGGTGTTCAACGCCACGGGCCTGGCCGTCTGGACGCGCCAGCTCGCCGGCCTGGTGGGCGCGGGCCTGCCGCTCGAGCGCGCGCTCACGGCTCTGGCCGACGAGGCCGACGACGAGCGCCAGCGCCACCTGGTGGCCGCGCTGCGCGCCGAGGTCAACGCCGGCAGCACCTTTGCACGTGCGCTCGCCCAGCACCCGCGGGAGTTTTCCGACATCTATTGCGCCGTGGTCGGCGCGGGCGAATCGAGTGGGGGCCTGGCCCAGGTGCTCGACAGCCTGGCCGACGACCTGGAGCAGCGCCAGGCCCTGCGCGCCAAGCTCATCGGCGCGGCCCTGTACCCGGCCATCGTCACCCTGGTGGCCATCGTCATCGTGCTCTTCCTCGTGGGCTATGTGGTGCCGCAGGTGGCCAGCGTGTTCGCGGGCACCAAGCGCGCCCTGCCCTTCCTCACGGTGGCCATGCTGGCGCTGAGCGACTTTGTGCGCGGCTACGGCTGGGCCATGCTGGGTGCAATTGTTTTGATAGCTGTCAGCGTCCGCGCAGCATTGGCCAGACCCCGATTTCGCGAGAAGTTTGATGCCGCATGGCTGGGCCTGCCGCTGGTCGGGCGGCTGGCGCGCGGCTACAACGCGGCGCGTTTTGCCGGCACGCTGGCCATGCTGGCCGGCGCCGGCGTGCCCATTCTGCGCGCCCTGCAGGCCGCGGCCGAGACGCTGAACAACCGCGCGCTGCGTGCCGACGCGCTCGAGGCCCTGGTGCTGGTGCGCGAGGGCGCGCCGCTGGCGTCGGCCCTGGCGCAGAAGAAGCGCTTTCCCGGCCTGGTGGCCATGTTTGCGCGCCTGGGCGAGCAGACCGGCCAGCTGCCCACCATGCTGGCGCGCGCCGCCAACCAGCTGGGCACCGAGGTGCAGCGCCGCGCCATGCAGCTGGCCACGATCCTGGAGCCGCTGCTCATCGTGAGCATGGGCCTGATCGTGATGCTCATCGTGCTCGCGGTGCTGCAGCCCATCATCGAGCTCAATCAATTCGTGAAATGAAGAGGTGCACACCATGGCTCCCATGGCGCAGCACGGCCACGGCATGCCCCGTCTGCAACACCGTCATCCCCGCGCAGGCGGGGATCCAGAAACCACGGCCATGGTCAATGGGCCACTGCAGTGGATCCCCGCCTGCGCGGGGATGACGACCGGTTTACCCATGCTCCGCCACAGAAACCGCCGGCACCCACCATGTCCCTGACCCTGAACGACAAGCTCGTCGTCGCCATCTCCTCGCGCGCGCTGTTCGACTTCGAGGAGGAGAACCGCGTCTTCGAGCGGGGCGACGACCGCGCCTACGTGGAGCTGCAGCGCGAGCGCCTGGACACACCCGCGCCGCCCGGCGTGGCGTTTTCGCTGGTCAGAAAGCTCCTGGCCTTCAACCACGGCGGCCACCAGCGCGTGGAGGTGGTGCTGCTGTCGCGCAACGACCCGGTGAGCGGCATGCGCGTGTTCCGCTCCTGCCAGGCCCATGGCCTGCCGAGCGTGCAGCGCGGCGTGTTCACCCAGGGGCGCGAGCCGTTTGGCTACCTGCGGCCGCTGGGCGCGCACCTGTTCCTGTCGGCCAACGAGCGTGACGTGCGCTCAGCCCTGCACCTGGGCTACCCCGCGGCGCGCGTGCTCACCGAATCCGTGCAGGCGGGCGACGCCCACCCGCAGGAGGTGCGCATTGCGTTTGACGGCGACGCCGTGCTGTTCTCCGACGAGGCCGAGCGCGTCTACCAGTCCGAGGGCCTGGCCGCCTTCCAGCAGCACGAACTGACCAAGGCCGCCCAGCCCCTGCCCGAAGGCCCGTTCAAGCCCCTGCTGGCCGCCCTGCACCGGCTGCAGCGGGCGGGCGGCGCCCAGATGCGCATTCGCACGGCCCTGGTCACCGCGCGCAGCGCCCCCGCGCACGAGCGCGCCATACGCACGCTGATGGACTGGAACATCGCCGTGGACGAGGCCATGTTCCTCGGCGGCCTGCCCAAGGGCGAGTTTCTGCGCGAGTTCGAGCCCGATTTCTTCTTCGACGACCAGACCGGCCACGTCAATTCGGCTGCGCGCCATGTGCCGGCCGGGCATGTGACCAGCGGCATCGCGAACACCCCGGCTGGCGCCGCGCCGGCGCCGTGAGTTGGCGGTCTGGCACCCAGAAGCCAGGTCGCGGGGTTTTGCATTCGAAGGGGCAAGCGAAGCACAATGGGCCCTTGCCTCTCTCGCGCAACGACCCATGAAACGCCATGATGCCTCTTCCGACTGGATGTGGTCCAACGCACTGGCCGCGCTGGACCATGTGGAGCGCCTGCACCGCCAGCTGTTTCAGCCAGGGCACGCGCACTCGCCCGGCTGGGAGCCACCGGCCGATGTGCTGGAAACCGATCGCGCGCTGCTGATCTACGTGGCCTTGCCCGGCGTCGATGCCTGCGATGTGCAGGCCATGATCGACCAGGGTGCCCTGGTGGTGAGCGGCGAGCGCGTCTTGCCCCAACCGCTGCGCAGCGCCGTCATCCACCGCATGGAGTTGCCGCAGGGACGCTTCGAGCGCCGCATTCCGCTGCCCCCCGGCCGGTATTCGGCCGCCCAGGTGAGCAGTGACCGGGGCTGCCTGGTCATTCGGCTGGAGAAGACACCATGAGTGCTCCCGACAAACCGAGGCGTGGCGCTGGCAGCGGCAGCGGCAGTGACAGTGACAGCGGAGTCATTCTGGTGGACGCCAGGGGCCACGCCTTCACGCCCGATGCCGCGCCACCGGTCCAGGCGCCGGCGCAGCAATCGCTGCCGGCCGACTTGCTGCCCATCGTGCCCATGCGCGATTCGCCGCTTTTCCCGGGCACGGTGATTCCGGTGCTGATTGGCGTCGAAACCTCCGTCCTGGCGGTGCAACAGGCACTGCGCGAGGGGCGCCCCATCGGCATCCTGATGCAGCGCGACGCGGGCGAGGAGGAGGCCAAGCCGGCCACGCTCTACTCCATGGGCACCATCGCCAACATCCTGCGCTACGTGAACCTGCCGGACGGCAGCCACCACCTGGTTTTGCAGGGCCTGCAGCGCTTTCGCGTCAAGGAGTTCGTGCAGGAGAAGCCCTTCCTCACCGCACGCGCCGAACCCATCAGCGAGCCCGAAGAGCAGGGACCCGAGATGGCCGCGCGCCTCTTGCACCTGCAGCAACAGGCCACGGAGGCGCTGCAACTGCTGCCGCAGACGCCGCAGCAGCTCGTCGCTGCCGTGCAGTCGGCCACCGCGGCCGGCGCGCTGGCCGACCTGATCGCGGTGTACTCCGACCTCGACCCCAGCCAGAAGCAGGAGGTGATCGAGACCGTCGACATCATCGCCCGCGCGGACAAGGTGTCGGCGCTGCTGGCCAAGCGCATCGAGGTGCTCAAGCTCACGCAGGAAATCGGCCAGCGCACCAAGGCCTCGCTCGACGAGCACCAGCGGCGCGCCATCCTGCGCGAGCAGATGGCGTCGATCCAGAAGGAGCTGGGCGAGGACGACGGCAACTCGCAGGAAGTGGCCGAGCTGAGCCGCAAAATTGCCGAGGCCAGGATGCCCGCCGACGTGCAGGAGGCCGCGCAAAAGGAACTGCGCCGCTACCAGCGCATGCCCGATGGCGCGACCGAGGCCGGCATGGTGCGCAGCTACCTCGACTGGCTGATCGACCTGCCCTGGGCCGAGCCCGAGCCGCGCGACATCGACATCGCGGCCGCGCGCCGGGTGCTGGACGAGGACCACTTCGGCCTGGACAAGATCAAGCAGCGCATCATCGAATTCCTGGCGGTGCGCAAGCTCGCGCCGCACGGCAAGGCGCCCATCCTGTGCTTCGTCGGCCCGCCCGGCGTCGGCAAGACCTCGCTCGGCCAGTCGATCGCGCGCGCCATGGGGCGGCCGTTCGCCCATGTCAGCCTGGGCGGCGTGCACGACGAGGCCGAGATCCGCGGCCACCGGCGCACCTACATCGGCTCCATGCCGGGCAACATCATCCAGGCCATCCGCAAGGCCGGCGCGCGCGACTGCGTGATGATGCTCGACGAGATCGACAAAATGGGCCGCGGCATCCAGGGCGACCCATCGGCCGCCATGCTCGAGGTGCTGGACCCGGCGCAGAACAACGCCTTTCGCGACAACTATCTGGGCGTGCCGTTCGACCTGAGCCGCATGGTGTTCATCACCACCGCGAACACGCTCGAGACCATCCCGGGCCCCTTGCGCGACCGCATGGAGATCGTGCAGCTGTCGAGCTACACCGAGAACGAGAAGTTCCAGATCGCGCGCCGCTACCTGGTGCAGCGCGAACTGGAGGCCAACGGCGTCACGGCCGAGCAGGTGACGCTGGCGGACGACGTGATCCGCGCCATCATCCGCGACTACACGCGCGAGGCCGGCGTGCGCAACCTGCAGCGCGAGATCGGCCGCGTGCTGCGCCACGCCGCGGTGCAGATCGCCGACGGCTCGGCCACACAGGTGGCGATCGGCGTGGACGACCTCGCGAAGATCCTCGGCCCCAGGCGCTTCGAGAACGAAGTCGCCATGCGCACCAGCACGCCCGGCGTGGCCACCGGCATGGCCTGGACACCGGTGGGCGGCGACATTCTGTTCATCGAGGCCACCAGCTACCCCGGCAAGGGCGGCCTGATCCTGACCGGCCAGCTCGGCGACGTGATGAAGGAAAGCGCCCAGGCCGCGTTCTCGCTCATCAAGCACCGCGCGCATGAGCTGGGCATCGAAGAGGTCCGGCTGGCGAAGATCGACATCCACGTCCACGTGCCCGAGGGCGCCACGCCCAAGGACGGACCGAGCGCGGGCGTCGCGATGTTCACGGCGCTGGTGTCGCTGCTCACGGGCCGCACCGTGCGCAGCGACACCTCGATGACGGGCGAGATCAGCCTGCGCGGCCTGGTGCTGCCCATCGGCGGCGTGAAGGAAAAGGTGATCGCCGCCGACGCCGCCGGCATCACCCGCGTCATGCTGCCGGCGCGCAACCGGCGCGACCTTGAGGAGATTCCTGAGGAAGTGCGCGGGCGGCTCGAGTTCATTTGGCTCGAGCGCGTGGACGAGGCGATTGCGGCGGCACTCGAGCCGGCGGCCCAGGCGCCCGCGACAGCGGCGTGAGGCAGACACCCGGCCGCCTTGCCCGCCGGGACAACGGGGCGCTTGCCAGCCGGGGCCCGATCAGCGGTAGTCGGTGCAGAACTTTGGCGCATCCTTGCCGAGCAGGCCGCAGCCGCGCTTGATCTCGTCGGCGATCAAGGCACAGGCATTGGCCGCATTGCAGGGAGGGTGCGTAGCGGGCGATACCTGCAGGCACTGCGCCACGTATCGTTCGGCCTTGACGGCGCCCGCCTCTTCGGCGCAACTGCGCTGCGCACTGGCGGGGGCGGGCGATGCGGCGGCACTGACGCTCTTGCGTGCCACGCAGGCGCTGCGCCGCACGTCGCAGTCGAGCTCGCGTTGCAACTGCTCGGCGCGCAGCGCCGTCAGCTCCTCGATGCAGGAGGCCTGTACGCTGCGAGCCCGGGCCCCATCACGCTGGCCTTGGGCCTTGAATGCGCACTCCTTGTCGCGAAAGGCAAGCCACGCGCGCTGCGCGTCGCGCAGGCGAGCCTGATTGCCCTCGTCGAGTTGCTCCATGAGCGCGCGGTAATGCTGGTTGAGCGCCATATCGGCGTCGGACGCGAGTGCGGGTGGCGAGCACCACACCATCGTGCAGGACAGGATTGCGGGCAGCAGGGCTTTCATGGCCTTATCTCCACATGCATGGTTCAGGGGCCGGCAGTCGCTGGCGAGCGCGGGGCCGGCGGTCCGCATGACGTCCACAGGGGTGCAGAGGCATGGGTGCAAGGCAGTCTGATGGCATCACTCCTCCTCCTTTACCCGGTACTGCCCGGCAAGCTGCTGCTGCAGCTGCGGAGGCACCACCTCGTAGTGCGACAGCGCCAGGGTGTAGCTGCCCTGGCCCGCGGTGAGGGCGTTCAGGCGGTTCTGGTACTCCATGAGCTCGGCCAGCGGCACCTGGGCGGTGATGGCCACCTGGCCGGGCCGCGGGCTGTCGGTGCCGCTCACCAGGCCGCGGCGCGACGACAGGTCGCCGGTGATGGCGCCGGTGGCGCTGTCGGGGGCGGAAATGGTCAGGAGCGCGATGGGCTCCAGCACGGCGGGGGCGGCCTCGCGGATGGCAAGCTGGGCAGCCTTCTTGCCCGCCGTGACGAAGGCCACCTCCTTGCTGTCGACCGCATGGTGCTTGCCGTCGTGCACGATGACTCGGATGTCCTGTACGGGATAGCCGGCGATGACGCCCTCGGCCAGCGCCTCGCGCACGCCCTTTTCGACCGCGGCCATGAACTGGCCCGGGATGGCGCCGCCCTTGACCTGGTCCACAAACTCGAAACCCGCGCCGCGCGGCAGGGGTTCGACGCGCAGGTGCACCTCGCCGAACTGGCCGGCGCCGCCGCTTTGCTTCTTGTGGCGGTATTGCGCGACGGCGACGTGGCCTATGGTTTCGCGGTAGGCGATGCGCGGGGGCTGGGTCTCGACCTCGAACTTGTAGCCCGTCTGCAGGCGATCGAGCAGCATGCGCAGGTGCAGCTCGCCCAGGCCGTAGACCACGGTTTCATGGGTGCTGGCCGGGCGGTCGATCCTCAGGCACGGATCTTCGGCCACGAGCCTGCCCAGGATTTCCCACAGGCGCTGCTCGTCGCCGCGGCGCTTGGGGCGTATGGCGACGCCGTGCACCGGCACCGGCAGGGGCAGGGGCCGCAGGTGGATATGGTCGTCCTCGGCCGCGTCGTGCAGTACGTCGTCGTACTGCAGCTCGTCGATCTTGCCTATGGTGCAGATGTCACCCGGGCCGGCGCTGGGCACCTCCACATGTTCCTTGCCCTGCTGCAGGTACAGGTGGCCCACCTTGAAGGGCTTGCGCGCATCGCCTATGAACAGCTGCGAATTGGGCGTGATGGTGCCCTGATGCACGCGCACGAAGGCCAGCTTGCCCACGTAGGGGTCGATGCTGATCTTGAACACCTGGGCCAGCACATGGGCGGCGGGGTCGGGCTGGGCATGCATCAGCTGGGCCGTGTCGCCCTCGCCCCTGTAAAAATCGGGTGGATTGCCCTCGGCCGGGTTGGGCAGCAGGCGGGTGATGATGTCCAGCAGCTCGGCCACGCCGGCGCCGCTGCGCGCCGAGACGAAGCAGACGGGGATCAGGTGGCCCTCGCGCAGCGCCTGCTCCAGCGGGGCGTGCAGTTCGCTCGCGTCGATGTCGCCGTCGTTCAGGTAGCGCTCGACAAAGTCACCATCGACATCCACCACCTGCTCGACCAGGGCGCGGTGGGCGTCGGCGACCAGGCCAAAGTCGCTATGGCCCTCACGGTTGAAGAAGCAGTCCACCACCCGGGTGGCGCCGGCGTCGGGCAGGTTGAGCGGCAGGCATTCGGCGCCGAACTGCGCCTGTATGTCGGCCAGCAGCGCGGGCAGGTCCACCCCTTCGGCGTCGATCTTGTTGACGATGATGATGCGGTCCTGCCCGCGCTCGGACGCGTAGTCCAACATGCGACGTGCCATGGGTTCTATGCCGATGGCCGCGTTGATGACGACCGCGCAGGTTTCCACCGCCTCCAGCGCCGGCAGGCTGTGGCCCATGAAGTCGGGAAGGCCCGGCGCGTCCAGCAGGTGGATGCGGCAGCCGTCATGCGCCATTTGCATGCAGGACGACTGCAGCGAATGCTGGGTCTTGATTTCCTGCGGGTCGTGGTCGCTGACCGTGCTGCCGCGCTCGACGCTGCCGGCCGCGCCTATGGCGCCGCTGGCCTGCAGCAGGGCCTCGGCCAGCGTGGTCTTGCCGGCGGCGCTGGCGCCTACCAGGGCCAGGGTGCGGATCTGCTCCACGGGGTTGGGGTTCGCAGTCGTCATGCAGCAGGCCTCCGGTGATGGGCGTTGTCGTGCGCCCATCATGCCGCGGGGGCATGCGCTTGAAAAGTGTGTGCGCCGGATGGCGGCGCCGCGGTGCTGGCGTGGATCCCGGCGTTCGCGGGGATGACAAGACTCTTTCAGGTGGTCGCTATTGGATTACAAGCCGCCCGTGCGCTTGACCTTGGGTTCGGCATAGGTGGGCGACTGCACGTCACCGCGGGGCTGCTGGGCCAGCCGCTCCTGCAGTGCGGTCTTGTTGATGTCCTGGGCCAACTCCACTGCGCTGCCGCTGGCGCGCCACATGGACTGTATGAAGTCCAGCATGACCTTGTAGAGCGGCGGATCCTTGGGCGGCGCCTCGGCTTCCCTGGGTTTGTCCTTTTTTTCCAGCGGCAGCGTCCAGTCGCGATTTTCTTCGTCAGGCGCGCTGGGCTTGGCGGGTTCGCGCACATGCGCGCCCTCGCCCAGCCGATCCACAGATTCGACGGCATTGGCCGGGTTCACGGGGCGCACAGGTACGGCGCCCGAGGCACCCGTGGAATACAAGTCGGAGCCCTGGGGACGCCACTGGGAAAGTGAACGGTCTACAGGTGGCAGTTGCATGGCAAGGGTCCCTCATGAATGGTCAAAGGGCGGCAGGCGTGGCTACCACCTCGTCGTACATTCATTTCGGCAAACAAAAGAGGAAATTGAGGCCTTTTTTGCCGATTGCCCCGTAACGCCCGCCAGTAAAGCGCAAGGTGCTATAAAAATCGTTCAAGCAATTTGCGCGATGCGCGATCCAGCGCCGTGCTGTCGGGCACGTGGAAGTGCAGGCCGTCGCTGGCGGCAATGAGCAGCTTGGTGCGCCCGGACAGGCGGCGAATGTCCTCCTCGCCCTTGAGCACCAGCTGCGCGGCGCCGCGGTCGGTGTCCACCTCCCAGGTGCTGGGCGTGGAGAAGCTCGACACGCTGCGGATGCGCGTGATGGTGGGCACGAACTCGCGCGCGGCCAGTTCCTCCTCGATCAGCGCGCGCTGCTGTGCGGGCAGGTCGGCCAGGCGCGGCACCCAGGCCAGCTCATGGCCGTCGCTGCCGACGAGGGACAGGCCCTCGAGCGGCGCGGCGATGGGGAAGGCGCGCACGGGCGTGACGGCCTCGTGCTCGGTGCCGTCCGCCAGGCGCAGCACCAGGCGGCCATGGGGGTTGCGGCGCAGGTCGAAGGTCGATGCGGTGGTGGTCATGGCGGCTTCCTTGTCACTTGCCGGCCGGGTGGGCCGAATGCTGGCGCCCTTCGACGCGCACGCCGGCGGCCTGGGCGTCTTCCTCGGCGCGGCGCGCCTGGGCCTCGTACAGGCGCCAGTAGGCGCCCTGCTGGGCCATCAGATCGTCGTGCGGGCCCACCTCCACAATCTCGCCGCGGTCCATGACCACCAGGCGGTCGGCCTTGCGCAGCGTGGACAGGCGGTGGGCGATGGCGATCGTGGTGCGGCCCTGCACCAGGTTATCGAGCGCCTTCTGGATTTCCTTCTCGGTCTCGGTATCGACGGCCGAGGTGGCCTCGTCCAGGATCAGGATGCGCGGGTCGATCAGCAGCGCGCGCGCGATGCTGATGCGCTGCCTCTCGCCGCCCGACAGGCCCTGGCCGCGCTCGCCCACCAGCGAGTCGTAGCCGTGCGGCAGGCGCAGGATGAACTCGTGCGCGTGCGCGGCGCGCGCGGCGGCCACGATCTCCTCATGCGTCGCGTCGGGCCTGCCGTAGGCGATGTTCTCGGCGATGGTGCCAAAGAACAGGAAGGGCTCCTGCAGCACCAGGCCGATGTGGCGGCGGAAGTCGGCGACGGCCATGCGGCGTATGTCCACGCCGTCGACCAGGATGGCGCCGTCGCTCACGTCGTAGAAGCGGCTGATCAGGTTCACCAGCGTGCTCTTGCCCGAGCCGCTGTGGCCCACCAGGCCGATCATCTCGCCGGGGCGGATGGCGAGCGACAGGTTCTTGATCACGGTGCGGCTGCCGTAGCGAAAGCCCACGCCCTGCATCTCAATGGCACCGGCGACCTTGTCCACCCTGACCGGGTTCACCGGGTCGGGCACGTTGCTCACATGGTCGAGGATGTCGAAGATGCGCTTGGCGCCGGCCGCGGCCTTTTGCGTGACGCTGACGATGCGGCTCATGGAGTCGAGCCGCGTGTAGAAGCGCCCGATGTAGGCGATGAAGGCAGCGAGCACGCCGACGGTGATCTGCTCATGCGCCACGAGCCAGATGCCGAAGCCCCAGACGACGAGCAGGCCCACCTCGGTCATCAGCGACACGGTGGGGGCAAACAGGCTCCAGGTCTTGTTGAGCCTGTCGTTGACCTCCAGATTGTGCTGGTTGGCGGCGCGAAAGCGCTGGGCCTCGCGCCCCTCCTGGGCAAAGGCCTTGACCACGCGGATGCCGGGGATGGTGTCGGCCAGCACGTTGGTGACCTCGCTCCAGACGCGGTCGATCTTCTCGAAGCCGGTGCGCAGCTTGTCGCGCACGGTGTGGATCAGCCAGGCGATGAAGGGCAGCGGCACGAGCGTGACCAGGGCCAGCCAGGGGTTGATGGAGAACAGGATCACCGAGGTCATGACGATCATGAGCACGTCGGTGGCGAAGTCGAGCGCGTTGAGCGAGAGGAAGACGTTGATGCGGTCGGTCTCCGAGCCTATGCGCGCCATCAGGTCGCCCGTGCGCTTGCTGCCGAAGTAGTCCAGCGACAGGCGCAGCAGGTGCTCATAGGTGCTGGTGCGCAGGTCTGCGCCTATGCGCTCGGACACCAGGGCCAGGATGTAGGTGCGCGCCCAGCCCAGGCCCCAGGCCAGCAGCGCCGCGCCCAGCAGTCCGCCCAGATACATCAGCACCAGTCCCACGGGAATCTGCTTGCCGCTCTGATAGGGAATGAGGATGTCGTCCATGAGCGGGATCGTCATGTACGGCGGCACCAGCGAGGCGGCGGTGGAGGCCAGCGTGAGCGCGAATCCCGCCGCCAGCGGCTTTTTGTACGGCCGGGCAAAACGCCACAGGCGCAGCAGCACCCAGGTCGATGTCTGCGGGGCCTGCTGGCGTGCGCAGGCCGGGCATTCGTCACTGCCCGTGGGCAGCGGCGTGCCGCAGACGGCGCAGCGCGGCACGTCCTCCTCCTGGAACGTGGGCGCCTGGGGGTTCTCCAGGCGCTCGATCTGTTGCTCCAGGCGCTGCTGCAGGTGCAGGGCCTGCGGGTGGCGCCCCAGCGTGAAGCGCCACAGGGCCAGGCGCTGACGCGCGTCGTGCAGCTCCAGCTGGCCCACGCCGCCGTGGTCTTGCATGCGCAGTGCCAGGCCCGGCACCAAAGGCCATTCCTGGGCCGGGGTGTCCGCGGCGCAGGCCAGCAGGCGCCTGTCGGTCAGCACCAGCAGGCCGGGCGCGAACTGCAGCGCGGGCGTCAGGTCAACCTCGAAGGCGGCCTGTACGTTTTCGTCGGAAGCGAGCATGGCCCGCAGTTCGGCCCCGAAGGGGCCGGGCAAGACACCCGAGGCGTCCACTAAATGGTGATGTTGCATTTTGTTCTGTGTATCGATCCCCGCAGGGGCGGGGATTTCGCGCCTGGGCCCTGGCCCACGGACGGCATTGTGGGCCAGCGCAGCCAGCGCCGGGGCGCGGCCGCGGTATTTACCCGTAACGCATGGCGGGCGCTGGCGGCTGACACTGGCTGCTGCTGACGCCCAGCGTTCTGAGCGCACAATTCAGAAAAAATTTCACCCGCCGACCGGGCGGACATCCGAATTCTCCACGCTGCATTTCATGGCCACCTTCAAAGATATCCAACTGCTGCGCACCACCTACCTGCGCGGCCCCAGTGTCTGGACCTACCGCCCCATCCTCGAGGTCTGGCTGGACCTGGGCGAGCTGGAGGACTACCCCTCCAACAAGCTGCCCGGCTTCAACGAGCGCCTGACGGCCTGGCTGCCCGACCTGGTGGAGCACACCTGCGGCGTGGGCGAGCGCGGCGGTTTCATCCAGCGCCTCACGGGCGGCACCTGGATGGGCCATGTGCTCGAGCATGTCGTCATCGAGCTCTTGAACCTCTCGGGCATGCCGGCCGAGTTCGGCCAGACGCGCGAGATCTCCAGGCGCGGCGTGTACCGCATGGTGTTCCGCTGCCCCGAGGAGGCCGTGGCGCGCGTGGCCCTGGAACATGGCCACCGCCTGCTGATGGCGGCCATCAACGACCAGCCGTTTGACCTGAAGGCCGCCATCCACGCCATCAAGACGGCCATCAACGACCGCTACCTGGGCCCCTCCACCGGCTGCATCGTGGACGCCGCGAGCGAGCGCCGCATCCCCCATATCCGCCTGAACGACGGCAACCTGGTGCAGCTGGGCTACGGCGCGGCGCAGCGCCGCATCTGGACGGCCGAGAGCGACCAGACCAGCGCCATCGCCGAGGGCATCGCCCAGGACAAGGACTTCACCAAGCGCCTGCTGGCCTCCTGCGGCGTGCCCGTGCCCGAGGGCCAGATCGTCAAGAGCGCCGACGAAGCCTGGGAGGTGGCGCAGGAGATCGGCTTTCCCGTCACCGTCAAGCCCTCGGACGGCAACCACGCACGCGGCGTGACGCTGGAGCTTTCGAAAGAGGCCGACATCAAGGCTGCGTTTGCGCTCGCCGAGCCCGAGGGCTCGGATGTCATCGTCGAGAAGTTCATCGACGGCGTGGAGCACCGCCTGCTGGTCGTGGGCGGCAAGGTGGTGGCCGCCACCAAGGGCGAGACCGTGAGCGTGCACGGCAACGGCCAGGCCACGCTGCGCGAGCTGGTCGCCGTGCTCAACCAGGACCCGCGCCGCGGCCCCGAGCAGGAATACCCGCTCGACTGGATCGACGTGGAGAAGGGCGCCGTGCAGCTTGAGCTCAGGCGCCAGGGCATCACGCCCGACAGCGTGATCGCCAAGGGCCAGAGCGTGCTGCTGCAGAGAAACGGCAACATGGCGATCGACTGCACCGACGACGTGCACCCCGACGTGGCCTACTACGCCCAGCTTGCGGCCAAGATCGTGGGCCTGGACATTGCGGGCATGGACATGATCGTGAAGGACGTCTCCCAGCCCCTGCAGGGCCAGGGCGCGATTCTGGAGGTCAACGCCGGCCCGGGCCTCTTGATGCACCTCAAGCCCACCAGCGGCGCGCCCCGCCCCGTGGGCATGGCCATTGCCGACCACCTGTTCCCACGCGAGGACGGCCCCGGCGCCGGCCGCATTCCCCTGGTGGGCATTGTGGGCACACGCCACAACGCCTTCATTGCACGCCTGGTGGGCTGGCTGCTGCAGCTGTCGGGCAAGTTGACCGGCGTGGCCAGCAGCGAGGGCATGTTCCTGGCCAACCGCCAGACACAGAAGACCAACACCGCCAACTGGGCCGGCGCCCACCGCCTGCTGACCAACCGCCTGGCGCAGGCAGCGGTGATCCAGACCACGGCGCGCTCAATCCTCGAGGAAGGCCTGGCCTACGACCGCTGCCTGGTCGGCGTGGTGACCGACATGGACGGCTACGAGAGCCTGGCCGACCACGACGTGCTGGAGCAGGCCAAGATGACGCGCGTGCTGCGCACCCAGATCGACGTGGTGCTCGACGACGGCGCGGGCGTGCTCAACGCCGACATCGCCCAGGTGGCCGAGCTAAGCGCCCTGTGCGACGGCGAGGTGCTGCTGTACTCCACGAACGCCGACAACGCGGCCATCGCCTCCCACCGTACGGAAGCCGAAGGCCGCGCCGTGTTCGTGCGCAACGACCAGGTGATCCTGGCCACGGGCGCCAGCGAGCGCGCGCTGGGCACGCTGGCCGCCCTGAGCCCGGCCGGCAGCCCGCAACCCGACACCCCGGCGCTGCTGGCGGCCATTGCCGCGGCCTGGTCCATGAACATCGGGCCGGACCTGATCGTCGCCGGCATCAAGACGTTTGAACCGGAGCCTCGCTGATTCGAACAGATTGGGGGTGGGCGTTGAGCGTTTGCCCCCCACCCGCCCCAACGCACAACGCACAACGCTGACCGCCGAACGACCATGAAAATCACCCGCATCCGCGCCCTGCGCGGCCCCAATCTCTGGACCCGCAGCACGGCCATCGAGGCCATCGTGCATTGCGACAGCAGCGAATGCGACTATCTCGCCCTGCCGGGCTTCGAGGACCGCCTGCGCGCGCGCTTCCCCGCCATAGGCGCGCTGCAGCCGCATGGTGCCGACCAGCGCCTGTCGCTGGCCCATGTGCTGGCGCTGGCGGCCCTGTCTCTGCAGGCCCAGGCCGGCTGCCCGGTGACCTTCAACCGCACGCACGCCACCGTGGAGCCGGGCACCTACCAGGCGGTGGTCGAATACACCGAGGAGGCCGTGGGCCGCCTGGCCATGGAGCAGGCCGGGACGCTGCTGCAATCGGCCCTGGACGACACGCCGTTCGACACCGACAAGCTCATCGCCACGCTGCGCGAGCTCGATGAGGATGAGCGCATCGGCCCCTCGACGGGCTCCATCGTGGATGCCGCCGTGGCGCGCGGCATACCGTTTCGGCGCCTGACCAGCGGCTCGCTCGTGCAACTGGGCTGGGGCAGCCAGGCGCGCCGCATCCAGGCGGCCGAACTCGACGTGACCAGCGCCGTGGCCGAATCCATTGCCCAGGACAAGGACCTGACCAAGCGCCTGCTGCACGCCGCCGGCGTGCCCGTGCCGCTGGGCCGGCCCGTGGCCGACGTGGAGGACGCCTGGGCCGTGGCCCAGGAGGTGGGCCTGCAGGAAGGGCTGGCGGTGGTCGTCAAGCCCCAGGACGGCAACCAGGGCAAGGGCGTGACCGTGAACATCACCACGCGCGCGCAGCTCGAGGCCGCCTACGCCACGGCCGCCGAATACGGCGACGTGATGGTCGAGCGCTTCCTGCCGGGCCACGACTTCCGCCTGCTCGTCGTGGGCCACCAGCTCGTTGCCGCCGCGCGGCGCGAACCACCCCAGGTGCTGGGCGACGGTTCCCACACCATTCGCGAGCTGGTGCACATCGTCAACCAGGACCCACGCCGCGGCTCGGGCCACGGCACGGCGCTGACCAAGATTCGCCTGGATGACATTGCCATCGCGCGCATCGCAGCCGAGGGCCTGACACCCGACAGCGTGCCGGCCCAGGGCCAGCGCGTGGTGCTGCGCAACAACGCCAACCTGTCCACCGGCGGCAGCGCCACCGACGTGACCGACGACGTGCACCCCGAGATCGCCGCGCGCGCCATCGAGGCCGCACAGACCATAGGTCTGCATATCTGCGGCGTGGACGTGGTCTGCGAGACCATGCTCAAGCCGCTGGAGGAGCAAAGCGGCGGCATCGTCGAGGTCAACGCCGCGCCCGGCCTGCGCATGCACCTGGCGCCCTCGTTCGGCAAACCGCGCAACGTCGGCGCGCCCATGGTGGACGCGCTGTTCGCGCCGGGCCAGGACGGCCGCATCCCGCTCGTGGCCGTCACCGGCACCAACGGCAAGACCACCACCACGCGCCTGGTCGCGCATCTGTTTGCCTCGCATGGCTGGCGCACGGCCATGACCAACACCGATGGCGTCTACGTGGGCGGCCGCCAGATCGACAGCGGCGATTGCTCGGGCCCCAGGAGCGCGCGCAACGCCCTGTTCCACCCCGAGACCGACGCCGCCGTGCTCGAATGCGCACGCGGCGGCATCCTGCGCGAGGGCCTGGGTTTCGACCGCTGCCAGGTGGCCGTGGTCACCAACGTGGGAGCGGGCGACCACCTGGGGCTGAACTACATCACCACGGTGGAGGATGTGGCGGTTCTGAAGCGCGTCATCGTTCAGAACGTGGCGCAGGACGGGTATGCCGTTCTCAACGCCGCCGACCCCCATGTGGCGGCCATGGCCGGCGCCTGCACCGGTCATGTGATCTTCTTCGCCGCCGACCGGCACCACCCCGTCATGGCCACACACCGCGCCCAAGGCAGCCGCGTGGTCTACGTGGACGAGGGCAGCATCGTCGCCGCCGAGGGCTCATGGCGCGAGAGCATCGCACTGCGCGACATCCCGATCACACATGGCGGCAGCATCGGCTTTCAGGTCGAGAACGTCATGGCCGCCGTGGCCGCCGCCTGGGCCGTGGGCCTGCCCTGGCAGACCATCCGCCGCGGCCTGGCGGGCTTTACCACCGATGGCGAGAACGCCCCGGGGCGCTTCAACATCATGGACTACCGCGGCGCCACGCTGATTGCCGACTACGGCCACAACCCAGACGCCATGCGCGCCCTGGTGCAGGCCGTGCAGGCCATGCCGGCCCAGCGACGCAGCGTCGTCATCAGCGGCGCGGGCGACCGGCGCGACCAGGACATCATCGAGCAGACGCAGATCCTGGGCGCCGCCTTCGACGACGTGGTGCTGTACCAGGACGCCTGCCAGCGCGGCCGCGAGGACGGCGAGGTGCTGGCCCTGCTGCAGCGCGGCCTAAAGGGCGCGTCGCGCACCCGCTACGTGACCGAGATCCACGGCGAATTCATCGCCATAGACCACGCGCTTGAGCGCCTCTCGCCCGGCGACCTGTGCCTGGTGCTGGTCGATCAGGTCGAGGAGGCCTTGGAGCATCTGCGGCGCCGCTGCGCCGAGGCTTCGAACACCGCGGCAGGTGCGGTATGAAGGCACTGCGCACCGCCGCCCTGGCTGCTGCAGGCCTGCTCACGGCCGGCCTGTGCCCGGCCCAGTCCGAGAAGATCGGCACCGTGGACACGGCCTTCCAGTGGATAGGCCGCGACCACGACATCATCGTCGAGGCCTATGACGACCCGCAGGTCAGCGGCATCACCTGCTATGTCTCGCGCGCGCGCAAGGGCGGCATCAAGGGCACGCTGGGCCTGGCCGAAGACCGCGCCGAGGCCTCCATCGCCTGCCGCCAGGTCGCGCCCATCACCTTCAGCCAGCCGCTCAAGGCCCAGCAGGAGGTGTTCAGCGAGCGCATGTCCCTCCTGTTCAAGCGCCTGCGCGTGGTGCGCATGGTGGACGCCAAACGCAACACGCTGGTCTACCTGACCTATTCCGACAAGCTCATCGATGGCTCGCCGCAGAACAGCGTCACGGCCGTACCCGTGGACCGGGCGACGCCGATTCCGCTCAAGTAAGACGGATCACACCGGCCGTGGTGCCGGCATCCCGCCCGGAGCCGTCATCCCCGCGCAGGCGGGGATCCACGGTCGCGCGGCATGAACGTCGTGGTGGAGCCTGGCTCCCCGCCAGCGCGGGGATGACGGAGGTATTGCCGCGGCCATGGTCGCAAAAAAGCCCGCCACACATTGACAGACAAGCGCAAAAAGCTATCAAACAAATAGCAACTACATTGCTCCGTTACCGAGCGGCAATCTGCCTGAGCGCCTGCTCGAACACCTCGACCGGCTGGCCGCCCTGGATCAGGTGGCGCTCATTGACGATCACGGCCGGCACCGAATGGATGCCCTGCTCCCGGTAGAAGGCCTGGCGTTCGCGCACGGCGTCGGCAAACGCGCCGGCATCGAGTACGGTGCGCGCGCAGTCCTCATCGAGCCGCAAGTCACGCACCAGGCGCAGCAGCACGTCGCGGTCGGACGGGTTTTCGCCATCGGTGAAATAGCTCTTGAACAGCGCCTGCTGGAACGCGAGCTGCTGGCCGCGCGCACCCTCCTCCCCGAGCCAGTGCAGCAGGCGGTGCGCGTCAAAGGTGTTGTAGATGCGCGTGCGCCGCGGGCTGAACGAAAAGCCCAGGGCCGCGCCGCGTGCCGCGATCTGCGCATGCGTCTGCTCCAGCTGCGCGCGGCTGGCCCCGTATTTGGCCGCCAGGTGATCGAACAGATCTTCGCCCCCGGGCCCCATGCCGGGGTTGAGCTCGAAGGGCTGGAAATGCCAGTCCAGAGCCACCTCGCCGGCCAGACGCTCGGCCGCCTGCGTGAGTGCCGCGAGGCCTATGGCGCACCAGGGGCAGACCACGTCGGAGACGAAGTCGATCTTCAGGGTGGTGGGGCTTGCGGACTGCATGCATTCTCCGATGGCCATGGCCGACCATTGTCGCCGCGGCGCCGCGTAACAAATACATTCTTGACATGGCGGCAGTTCGGTACTGTGATGCCACCTCGCCGCATCCACAGGAGCTGTCCGCCATGGCCAACGCGAATGCCCCCCTCTACCCCATCATCTACGTGCGCGGCTACGCCATGACCACGCGCGAGCAGGATGAGACCACCGCCGATCCGTTCTGTGGCTTCAACCTCGGATCCACGGTGTACCGCGCCACGCCGGACAAGGACAAGCCGGCCAAGAAATTCGTCTTCGAGTCGCCCGTGCTGCGCCTGATGGCCGACTTCGGCTATGGCGATGTCTACAAGAACGGCCTGGACATCATGGACAACGACTGGGAGGGCCGCATCGCCTGCCGCTCCGTCGTCATCTACCGCTACTACGAGCAGGCGTCGGCGCTGCTGGGCACGGGCCAGACGCCGGACATCTCACATTTCGCCCGCGGCCTGAGCGACCTGATCCTGCGCGTGCGCGATCTGGTCTGCGCCAACGCCGACAACCAGATGGCCGTGGATGACTTTCGCTGCCTGCTGGTCGCGCACTCCATGGGTGGCCTGGTCTGCCGCGCCTTCCTGCAGAACCCCGACCTGGGCGACGAGCAGGCGCGCGCCTGCGTGGACAAGGTCTTCACCTATGCCACGCCGCACAACGGCATCGACGTTGCCGGCATCAACGTGCCGCAGTGGCTGGGCGCCGCGGACATCAACAACTTCAACCGCGACAACATGGCCAGGTACCTCAAGCTCGATGCCATGTACCAAAAGACCCAGCGCGTGGACTGGCTGCCGGAAGAAGCCTTTCCGTCCGAGCGCTTCTTCTGCATGATTGGTACCAACCGCGCCGACTACGACGTGGCGCTGGGCCTGTCGCGCACCTTTGCCGGCCATGGCAGCGACGGTTTGGTGCGCATAGAGAACGCCTCGGTCTGGGGCGTGAATGCCAAGGGCCAGTTCTCCAGCCCCAGCGCCACGGCCTACGCCTACCGCTCGCACTCGGGCTATTTCGGCATCGTCAACAGCGAGGAGGCCTACCAGAACCTCACGCGCTTCCTGTTCGGCGATGTGCGCGTGGACATCTGGATCGACATCGACTCGGTGCAGCTGCCGCCCGAGATACAGGGCAAGGCCGTCAACGCGCTCTACCAGTTCGAGCTGCTGGCCTCGCCGCGCGGCAAGCGCTGGTACCTGACGCGCCGCGTCGCCGAGGAGGACTCGGTCGCCTGCCGCAGCCACCAGGACCTGGTGGACCCGGCGAACAAGGACGCGCGCAGCATCTACCTGTCCACCGTCTTCCTGGCCAACCGGGCCCGCGTGAACCCGGACCGGCCCTCGCTGGCCTACGGCATGACGCTGGGCGTGCGCGTGCCCGACTACGAGGTGGACCGCAAGTTCTGGCCCGACGCCCACTACGAGGGCGGCTACCTGTTCCACGACACCGTGGTGGTCGAAATGGTGCCGCCCCAGGTGCCGGGAGACGCCTGGACGGCGAGCTTCGGCTGGCAGAGCGACAACGTGGGCCGCGCCACCCACTCACTGGCCTACAAGACGCTCAAGACCGGCAAGCAGGTGATGACGGTGGCCTTTGGCAACAACAACGCGCCGGGCATCATGGGGCAGCTGCGCTTCGTGGTCTCGGCCTGGAACGCGTAGGAAGCCACCGTCCTATCGCTGAAGCTGTCATTCCCGCGCAGGCGGGAATCCACGGCATCGACGAATCAACAACGTGGGTGGCTCGTGGATCCCCTCGTATTCGCTTTCGCGGGGATGACGGAGGACTTGCCGGGAGGCTTGGGTTTCAATACCCGAAGAACTCCTCGCTGCGCACGTCGTCCTCGTCCACGCCCGCATCCACCAGCGTGCTGCGCATGGCCTCGACCAGTGTCGGCGGGCCCGCCACATAGAAGATGGGCGCGGTCAGTCCCGCGATGGCGCGCTGCACGAAGTCTCTGTCGATATAGCCCGTGGCGCCATCCCAGGCCTGACTGGAATGCGCCATGTCGGTCATGGTGGCAACCAGCCGTATGTGGGGATTGCGCTGTGCCAGAGCCTGCAGCTCCACGAGGAAGGCCGCATCCTCGGGACGGCGGTTGGAGTACAGCAACGCCAGGCTCCGGTCGGAGCGCTGCTCCGCCGCGCTGCGCAGCATGCTCATGAAGGGCGTGATGCCTATGCCGCCCGCGATCAACACGCCCGCGCGCTCGGCCTTCTTGTGCAGGGTGAGCGAGCCGAACGGTCCGTCGATCTGCAGGCTGCTGCCCGGCTCCAGCGCGCCCAGCGCACGCTTGAACTTGCTGTCGCGCATGCGGGTGGCAAACACCAGCTCGGCCTCGTGCGGCGCGCTGACGATGGAGAAGGCGTGGCTGCCGTCCTCGCCCTCGGCGCCGCCGGGCAGGATGACCTCGAAGGCCTGGCCGGCGCGGAACTCGAAGCCCGCGGGCTTTTCCAGGTGGAAGGCCATGGTGCCCTGGGCCACGGGTTGTTTGGCAAGCAGCTTGACGGTGTAGGTGGCCATGATGCGTCCTCTCGTTGATGCTCATGCCGCATTGGATGCAGCGCGAGGCCGTCATATTCCCGCATTGCGCACGCAAACGCCATCCCAGCCTCCATGCACCTGACTGCACCGTGGTTACAGCCAGCCGCGCAACTCGGTCTTGAGCACCTTGCCATAGGCATTCTTGGGCAGCGCCGGCACCCAGCGGTAGGCCTTCGGGCGCTTGAAGCGCGCGATGTGGTCGAGGCACAGGGCGTCGAGCTCGGCATCGGCCACCTCGCTGCCCTCGGCCACCAGAAAGGCCACGACCACCTCGCCCCAATCGGCATCGCGCTGGCCGACCACGGCCACCTCGCGCACGCGCGGGTGCAGGAGCAGCACCTCTTCAACCTCGCGCGGGTAGATGTTGGAGCCGCCGGAAATGATCACGTCCTTGCTGCGGTCACGCAGCGTGAGAAAGCCATGCTCGTCCAGGCTGCCCACGTCGCCGGTGTGCAGCCAGCCGCCGCGCAGCGTCTGGGCCGTGGCCTCGGGGTTGTTCCAGTAGCCAGACATGACGGTGTCGCCGCGCACCAGCACCTCGCCCAGTTCGCCCGTGGGCACGGGCCGGTCCTGCGCGTCGGCCACGCGCACCTGCACGCAGGCATGGGCCACGCCGACCGAGGCGATGCGCTGCGCCCAGCGCGGGTGAGCGGTGTCCATGAGGTGCTCGCGCGCCAGCGCCGTGATGGTCATGGGGCATTCGCCCTGGCCGTAGATCTGCACGAACTTCTGGCCCATGGTGGCGATGGCGCGGCGCAGATCGTCCACGTACATCGGCCCGCCGCCGTAGACGATGGTCTTGAAGCCGCTGCCGTCGCCGCCCGTGGCACGCACGTGCTCGACCAGGCGGTGCACCATCGTCGGCGCGGCAAACAGCGAGAGGCGCCCCACATCGCGCGCCAGCCGCACCAGCTCGGCCGCATCGAACCCGCCCGACTCGGGCACCACATGGCGCGCACCGCGCAGCATGTGGGCATAGTTGTACAGGCCCGCGCCGTGTGACATGGGAGCGGCGTAGGCCATGGCGTCGTCGGGGTGCACATCGTCCACGTCGGTGAAGTAGGCCATGGTCATGGCCAGCAGGTTGCGCTGCGTCTGCATCACGCCCTTGGGCCGGCCCGTGGTGCCCGAGGTGTAGAACAGCGAGACCACATCATCGGGCGTGCGCTCCTCGATCGCCAGCGGCCGGCCCTGGGCCGCGCTCTGCCAGGCGGCATCGCCCAACACCAGCAAGCGCCCCGCACCGGCGCCCGCGGCCAGGGCGTCGGTGCGCAGCGCGGCAGACACACAGACCACGCGCGCGCTGCTGTCGGCGAGCACATGGGCGAGCTCGCGCGCATGCAGCTTGTAGTTGACGGGCACGGACACGGCGCCGCACCAGTGAATGGCGTGCAGCGCCTCCAGATACTCGGGACAGTTGGCGGAGAAGATGGCCACGCGCTCGCCCGGCCGCACGCCGCACTGCGCGCGCAAATGCCCGGCCAGCGCCGCCACGCGCGCGGCCAGCGTGCGGTAGTCATGCAGCAGGCGCGCGCCGGTCAGCACGGCCGGGCGGTCGCCAAAGACCTGGGCGCTGCGCTGCAGCAGTTGGCTGATGTTCATGGCTGTCTCCGTAGCTATTGCTCTAATAAAAATAGCTGTTTGCGCTTGATGGATAAGCGCTGGCGGCCATTTTGGCTCAAACTCCGCACATGACCAAGCAGCCCGTGGACGATTTGTTTGCCGACGACCCCGGCGCGCCGGACGCATTCGCGCTGGGTGCGCAGGCGCTGCTGCTGCGCGGCCTTGCGCTGGCGCAGGCTCAGGAACTGCTGCGCTGCGTGGCGCGGGTCGTGCATGACGCACCTTGGCGCCACATGGCCACGCCCGGCGGCCAGTCCATGTCGGTGGCCATGACGGGCTGCGGGCCGCTGTGCTGGGTCAGCGACAGGCAGGGCTACCGCTACGCCGAGCGCGACCCGCTCACCGGCCGGCCCTGGCCCGCCATGCCGGAGGTCTTCGCGCGGCTGGCCCGGGACGCGGCGCAGCGGGCCGGGTTTGCCGACTTCACGCCCGACGCCTGCCTGATCAACCGCTACGCGCCCGGCGCGCGCATGTCACTGCACCAGGACCGCGACGAGCGCGACCTCGCCGCCCCCATCGTCTCGGTCTCGCTGGGCCTGCCGGCCGTCTTTCTGTGGGGCGGCGCCACGCGCTCCGAGCGCGCGCAGCGCGTGCCGCTCGGGCATGGCGACGTCGTGGTCTGGGGCGGGGTGGACCGGCTGCGCTACCACGGCGTGCTGCCGGTGGCGCCGGGCCAGCACCCGGCCACGGGCGACTCGCGCATCAACCTGACGCTGCGCCGCGCGCGGTGATACCGACGCGGTGCGGCAAGGCATGCCGCACCTCACGGCAGGGCCAATGGCGCAGCGCCCGGCAGACAATCGGGGTTTCCACTAGACTACTCACCCTGTCCCGAGCCAGTGCCTCGGTGGCACTACCAGGTTCCGGCCGGTTCTACCCACCACTTCACCACCGCAGGGGGCAGCAGCCCCTTTGCAGACCAGGGCGCCTGGCCCGGCTGCAGCGGCCTTTGCCAGCAGATGCCAGCGTTGCATACCGGCGTCTTCCACGGGCGATAGCTCATCGCCCATCCCGCGCCGGGGTTGCCGGCGCATCCATTGTCTGTGCATTGCACACAGATCCCGAGCGAGAGCGGTCTGCTGCCGGCCCTTGGCCGCCGCTGCCGCCACTCGCCCTTGACGAATAGAAAGAAATCCATGTCCAACAAGGAAGAACTGATCGAGATGCAAGGCAAGGTCGACGAGGTGCTGCCCGACTCGCGCTTTCGCGTCACCCTCGACAACGGCCACGCACTCATCGCCTACTCGGGCGGCAAGATGCGCAAGCACCGCATCCGGGTGCTGGCGGGCGACGCAGTGTCTGTGGAGATGTCGCCCTACGACCTGACCAAGGGTCGCATCACCTTCCGCCACCTGCCTCCGCGCGCGGGCGGTGCGCCGCGCGCGCCGGCGCGCCCGCGCCGCTGAAAAACCTGCAGGCAAGAGTTTTCCCTCGTGCTCCGGAAGGGGCGTCACAGCACCCCCGATGGGCTCGGGCAGCGAATCCTGTTGAACGGGAAACCGGCGTCATCCCCGCGACTGCGGGGATCCAGCGCAGCGACGATTCAACGCTCAGGCCGCCACGATGGAAGACACGTCCAGCACATACATCTGGCGCTGGTGCTCGTGCACCGAGTCTATGCACACCAGGCGGCCGTCGCGGCTCCAGCGCGGGTGCAGGTCGCAGCGGTTTTCCTTCGAAAGATCGGGCGTGGCATAGAAGCTGCCGAGGTTGCGGCGCACGCCGGTCTGCATGTCGAACAGGAACAGGAAGCGCTCATGCGTCCTGTCGTCGGGATAGGTGTCGCTGAGCATCCAGCGCTTGTTGACCGGCGAGAAGGTCATGTGGCCGTTCTCCACCAGCACGTCGCGGCCCACGACCTGCACCGCGCCGCCCTCGGCGTCGTGGTAGAGGTGGTAGTGGATTTCGCCCGCATGCGGGCCCCAGACGATGATGTGCGCGTCGTCCTGCCACAGCGGGTGCGAGATCTGGTACTCGGACTTCTCGTAGTCGAAGGTGCCCACGGCGCTCGGGTCGAAGTCCTCGGCCAGCTGCGGCAGCGGGTGGTCCGAGCATTCGAGCAGGCGCATCTGCGAGCCATCGGGGTTCATGGTGATCAGGCGGTGCAGGAAGCAGGTCTCGTCCTTCACGCGCTCGGTCCAGCGGTGCAGGAACAGAATGCGCGATGACGCCGGGTTCACCTCGATATGGCTCACCCAGTGGATGGCCTTGTCCATCGACGGCACATGGTGAAAGGCCTTGAGCCGGGCGTAGCTGACCAGCAGCTGTGCGGCGCCGCTGGCGATGTCCATGCGCCAGATGCCATCGTCCTCGGGCGCCAGCGCCAGCTCGAATGGCCCGCCCGGCTCGCTGTAGCCAATGGTCTCGTGCGTGATGTACAGGCGCCGGTAGTTGACCGACAAAGCCCATGCGCTGCTCGGTGCCACCACGTACACCGGCATGGGCAGCAGCCGGCGCGCGCCGCTGTCCACATCCACGATCACCGCGCCAAAGCCCGGGTAGCGCGCGCTCATGTCGCCCGTGCGGTCGTTGTAGATCAACTGGCGGCCGGGCGCGCCGTCCAGCCACTGCAGCTGGCTGCCCATCTGCCAGTTCCAGGCACCGGTCTCGCCGACGGCGTGAAAGCGGTCGCCATCCTGCGTGTCGAAGTAGCCAATCGTGGCCCTGGCCTCGGGGGTCAGGTACTGGTCCATCCAAGGCGTGCGCTGGGCCAGCAGCAGGCGATTGGTCTTGTCCCAGTTGGACTTGTTGTAGTAACCAAAAAAATGGTGCTGGCTGCCATCGCCCACAAGGCGGCAGGGCACGAACTGGTCAGGGTTTGTCAGCTTCATGGTTCTGGCGTGGTGCAGTGGGTCACTCAGTTGGAGCTGGCAGAAATCTTGCCTTCGGCGATCACATGGTCCCAGCGCTTCTTCTCCCGTGCCACGAAGGCGTCGGCCTCGGGCAGGGTGTTGGCCACGGCGCTCATGCCCTGCTCTTCCAGCCCCTTGCGGAATTCGGGTGTGTTGACGATCTTGCGTATGTCCTCGTTCAGCTTCTTGACGATGGCCTCGGGCACCTTGGACGAGACCGCCACCGTGGTCCAGGAAGTCGCCACATAGTCCTTCATACCCGACTCGGCGGCCGTGGGAACGTCGGGCAGCGCTGCAAGGCGCTCCCTGCCGGTTACCGCCAGCGCCTTGAGCTTGCCACCCTTGATATGGGACAGCACCGTGGGCGGGTTCTCGAACATCAGCTGGATCTGCCCACCCAGCAGGTCATTGAGCGCCGCCGAGCTGCCGCGATAGGGCACATGGACGATGGGCGCGCCCGACTGCAGCTTGTACATCTCGCCCATCATGTGCACCGACGAGCCCACGCCGGCGGAGCCGAAGTGCACCGTATTCGGCTGGCTCTTGGCCAGTGCCGTGAGCTCGGACAGGTTCTTGACCGGCAGGGACGGCGTGGCCACCACCACATGGGGCATTTCGGCCAGCACGGTGACCACGCGCAGATCCTTGCCGGGGTTGTAGGTCAGCTTGCTGTACACGCCATAGGCCGCATGCAGGCCGATGGAGCCAATCATCAGCGTGTAGCCGTCGCCAGGCTGGTCCACCACATATTTGCCACCCAGATGACCTCCGGCGCCGGGCTTGTTCTCCACCACCACCGGCTGGCCCCACATGCGGCTGAGCCTGTCGGCCAGCATGCGGCCCTGCACGTCGGAACTGCCACCCGCCGTGAACGGCACGATGATGCGCATCTGCCGTGACGGGTTGGGAAAACCCTCCTGCGCCATCGCCGTACCGCCCAGCACAGCCGCTGCGGCAGTCACCAATGCCATGCCCGCTCTGCGCTGGCTCCACGTCTTCCAATGCTTGTCCATTGCCCAGTCTCCTAGATTTTCTTGACGCCGCGATGTGCGGCCGATTCATGCGATGGGGGCAGTGTAGAAAAGCCATGTCCTGCAGGAAAATGCTTTTTTTAGGGGTATCTATTCAAAACGGATATACCTGCATACAAGCCCCTGCAGTCGCCGATCACCTCATGACCCGTCCCCTGAACCCCCGTGAAATCGAGGCCTTTCGTGCCGTCATACAGACCGGAACCACCACGGCCGCCGCACAGCTGCTGCACACGACCCAGCCGTCGGTCAGCCGCCTGCTGTCGCAGATGCAGACCGCCGCCGGGCTCAAGCTGTTCGACATGCACAAGGGCCGCCTGCGCCCCACGGCGCAGGCCATGGACCTGTACGCCACGGTGCAACAGCATTTCGTGGGGCGCGAACGCATCGAGCGTGAGCTGGCGGTGCTGCGCCAATCCGGCACGGGCGCCCTGCGCATAGGTTGCACACCGGCGCTGGGCTTGAGCGTCATCCCGGCGGCGATCCGGCGCTTCGCCCAGAGCCACCCCGGCACTCACGTCAACCTGCAGACCCTGAGCACCACGGCCCTGCGCGAGGGGCTTTTGCATGGCCAGTTCGACCTGGTGGTCAGCACCATGGCCATCGCCACGCCCGAGCTCGACGCCAGCGTGCTGCACCGCAGCCATGCCGTCTGCGTCATGCACCCGCAGCACCCCTTGGCCGAGCGCAGTGCGCTTCACGTGCGCGACCTGCAGGGCCAGCTGCTGCTGACCCTCAATGCCGATGACAACATCTTCCTGCAGCTGCAGCAGACCATGCGGGCCCACGGCATAGAGGCCGGCTCGACCATGGAAACCACCTACTCAGCCACCATTTGCGCCCTGGCCGCCCAGGGCCTGGGCCTGGGCGTGGTCAACCCCTATGTGGCAGCGGTGTTTGCACGCGAGCTGCGCATACTGCCCCTGCTGCCGCCCTGCGCCGTGGAGGTGGTGCTGGCCCTGGCGCCGCAATATGCTCCGTCGCAGCGGGCGGACTGCTTCATAGCATCGCTACGAGCGCAATTCGGCGGGCCTTGATGCCTCAGCGCAGCGCAGTGGCTGCGCTTGCACGCATCGGGAACTACATGCCCACGATGGCAGTTCCGGCGGCCATCATGGCGCCGCCGAATGCCGCGCCAGCATCTCCAGCACATAGCGACTTGGTATCGCATAGGAAATGCCCGTGGGCTGGGTCAGCGCCGATTCGCGCGTGCTCTTGACCTGCACCATGCTCATGACGCCGAGCACGGCGCCGCTGCGCTGGTCGAACAAGGGGCCGCCGCTGTTGCCCGGGTAGGCCGAGGCATCGAGCTGCAGCACCTGCACGGGCCCGGCGCGCAGACTGAGGACGGCACGCTCACTGAGCTGCTGGCTCGTCGGGCTGGGCAGTGCCATGGTGGTGATCGAGGAGACCCCGGCCCGGTGCGTGACGGAGGAGTAGCCCAGCACCCCGCCAATCGGGAAGCCCATGAACGCGAGTTCGTCCCCCTCGCGCAGCCGGTCTGACGAGGCGACCTTGAGCGGCGCGACCGGCGGGCCGTCGATCTGCAGCAGCGCCAGGTCTTGCTCCAGGTTCAACTCCATCACCTTGGCCTTGCGCATGACCCAGGCGACCTCGCCCGAACGCACCTGCACGGCCAGGGCCTGGCCGTCGGGGCTGATCATGTTCATGCGGGTGACCACATGCGCGCTGGTCACCACGCGCAGGCCGTCGCCCACCACGAAGCCCGCCCCCACGTATCGAAAACGCGGGTTGTCCGTGGAGACATAGGTCCCGACCAGCACCACCGACGGTTTGACCCGCTCTATGGTGTCGGGCAGCTGCTGCGCCACCGCGCCAAGCGGCCAAAGCCACTGCAGCAGCCACATCAGCGCCCATAACGCCAGCCTGCCGGCGCCGCCTGGCATGCGCGCGTTCATGCCAAGGCCCTTTGCAATGGGCAATGGCCGGTCACAGCGACTTCCTCAGCTGCTCGACCTCAGCCTGCGCCGGAAAGCGCGAGCCGGCCGCCGAGAGCTCATCAAGCACGGCCTTGGCGGCATCCTTTTGCCCGGCCTTGATATAGATCTTGGCCAGATTCAGCTTGTACGCCAGCTCCTGAGGTTTCAGCTGCACCACCCGTTTTTGCAGTTCCACGGCGCGGTCGTGCTGGTTGGCGGCGGACAGCAGCATGGCCCAGGTGTCCATGAATGCGGGCTGGTTGGGCGCCAGCGTGTTGGCGCGCTCGGCATCGGCCAGGGCGCCGTCGCGGCCCAGCTGCCCCTTGATCCAGGCGATGTTGTTCAAGGCAAAGGCATTGTTGGGCTGCAGGTTCAGGGCGCGCTCGTATTGGTGCAGGCTCTCGGTCAGATCCTTCGCGGCCAGCGCACGGGTGCCCAGATACAGGGGGAAGGAGACGTCCTTGGCATGGTTGCGCTGCCAATCCGCGGCCCAGCGGTCAGCCTCGGCCTTTTTGCCGGCGGCCAGCAGCGCCTCGTGCAGCCGCAGGGCCAGCTCGGAATTGGCGGGCGCCTGCTTGAGGCCGGCGCGGAAGGCGTCCGCGGCCTTGTCCGGGGCCTTGAGGGCCATCTCGATCTCGCCTTCCAGCTTGAAGCCCACCGCTTCCTTGGGCCTTTGCTTCTGCACGGTGCGGCTGATGGCCAGGGCGTCGTCACCCTTGCCCTCGGTCATGGCCAGGCGGATCAGACCCTGCTGGGCCTCCAACGCGGTGGGGTCGATCTCCAGGGCCTTGCGCCAGTGCTGGCCGGCGGCGTTGCGGTCGCCGGCGATCAGGCTGGCACTGGCCATGCGCAGATAGGGCAGGGGCGACTGCGGCTGCAACGCCGCCATGCGGTTGAAGCTGGCCTGCGCCTGGTTGTGCTCGCCATTGGCCGATTGGGCACGCCCCAGGGCGTCAAGCAGTGACATGTCGTCGGGCAGCGCAGCCACGGCCTTTTGCGCCACCGACAGCGCCTCCTTGGGGTCGCCGTTGCGCAGGTAGTGATCGACCAGCAGCTGGCGCGGCACCGGGTTGTTCGGCGCACCATCGACGGCCCTGCGCAAGATGCCGGCCAGCTCGCTCTTGTCCGCGCCATTGGCCGCGCGAAGCTCCATCAGCACCACATAGGCCTGGACATTGGACGGATCACGCTTGATGGCGGCCTCGATGCGCGCGCGCGCATCGTCCGGGCGCTTCTCGGAGGCGTCGAGCACCGCCAGAACGCCGACGGCGGGAAAGTAGTTGGGGTCGATCTGCAGCGCCCGCTCCAATGCCTTGCGCGCTCCGGCGCTGTCCTTTTTGAGCAGCAGGGCCCGGCCGCGCAGGAAGGCGGGCATGACGTCGGCGGGGCGCTTTTTCTCCAGCTGGTCGATGGCCTTGAGCGCCTGGTCCACCTTGTTCTCCTGCAGCAGCGCATTGATCAGGGCCATGTCGGCCACCACGCCCTCGTCGGAAGCGGCAATGCTCTGCAGCTCGCTCAGGGCCACGTCGCCCTTGCCCGCGGCAAGGTGGGTCATGGCCACGGAGGTTCGCAAGGTGGCGTCCTTCGGGACGATGCTGGACGCCTTGGCGAAATAGCGCTGCGCCTTGGTCACGTCGCCCTGCAGCATATAGGCCTGCCCGGCCAGAGACAGCATGCCTGGATCGCGGTCGTTGGCATCGATGTCGGACGGCAGGGTGGCAACCGCCTTGTCGAGGCGCCCCAGGCGCATATAGGTGCTCACCAGACCGCGGCGCGCCATGACCAGGCCGGGGCTCAGCTGCAGGGCCTTGGTCAGAGAGGCTTCGGCCTGGACGTTGGCCCCTAGCTGCAAGTCCGTCATGCCGGCAAGCTCAAGTGCCCGGGGGTTCTCGGGCGTCATGCGCACGAGCTTCTGCACGCTTTCCTGCGCCGCCTTGAAATCGTTCTTGAAGTAAGCCAGCATTGCCTGCAGGTAGAGGGTCTGCGGCTTGCCGGGCTCGGCCTTGACCAGGGTCTGCAAGGCCTCACCCGCGGCATCGGTCTTGCCCTGAAGGATCAGCAGCTCGACGATGGCGGCCTGCGCTTCGGCATTGGCAGGGTTGGCGGCAATGGAATCGCGGTACGCCGCCATGGCTGCGTCGGGGTCGCGCTTGCCATGGAGCAACAGGTCACCGCGCAGCTTGAGGGCCTCCGCTGTCGCCGGCGACTCCTTGGGGATGGTGGCAAGGCCGGCAAGGGCGCCATCGATGTCGCCCGAGCGGGCGCTGCTCCTGGCCTGCTCGATCACCGCCGGCGGGTAGCCGGCCTGGGCCTTGAGCGCGTCGGCCAGGCTCTCGCGCGCCTTGCCCTCGTTGCCCTGGCGCTGCCAGGCAATGGCCAGCGTGGTCTTCAGGCTCGCCTGGGCCAGCGGATCGGCAAGCTGCTGGTTCGCATAGTCGGTGGTGATCTTGTCGTATTGCCGGCTCCTGAGCAGGGCCATGGCCAGCTTGGGCAGCACCTCGACGGGAGGCACACCCAGTTCCTGCGCCTTTCTGAACTCAGTCTCGGCGCCCTGGGCATCACCCGACTTCTGCAAGGCCTCACCCAGCAGCAGGCGCGCCTTGGCGTTGTCGGGGCGGCTTTGCAGGGCGTTCTTGAGCTGGATGATGGCCGCCGATGTGTCGTTGCGCTTCAGGTAGTCCTGCGCCGACGCCACCATGGCATCGGGGTTGTCGCGGCCGCAGGCCGACAGCAGGATTGCCGCCGTCAACGCTGCTGCGGGAACGAGAGTGCGGGGGGTGAAAGCCGTCATGGTCGTCCTTTACAAAAATCTCAGGTCTTAGGTCTTGAGACCCAGGCGGTGCATCAAGTCATACAACGTGGGGCGGCTGACGCCGAGCAGGTCGGCGGCCTTGGCAATCGTGCCGTCGGCGCGCGCCAACGCGGCAAGCACGGCACGCTGCTCGGCCGCCTCGCGCGTCAGGCGCAGGTCCAGCGAGCGGTCATCCTGTGAGCCGTCGCTCGCGGCCAGGCCGACATCGTCCGCGGTGATCTGGCTGCCGTCGGCCATGATGGCGGCGCGTTTGATGCGGTTTTCAAGCTCGCGGATATTGCCCGGCCAGGGGTAGGCCTCGATGGCGCGCAGCGCATCGTCGGCCAGCAGCAGGCTGCGCCCATGTTCGTCGCCGAACCGGCGCACAAACGCATGCGCCAGCAGCGCCGCGTCGCCCACCCGGGACCGCAGGGGCGGTATCTCGACGACGATCTCGGCGAGCCGGTAATAAAGGTCCTCGCGAAAGCGTCCGTCCTTGATGCATTGCGCCAGGTCCTGGTGCGTGGCGCACACGACGCGCACATCCACGGGAATGCCCTGGCGCCCGCCCACGCGCTCCACCACGCGCTCCTGCAAAAACCGTAGCAGCTTGGCCTGCAGGGGCATTGGCATGTCGCCAATTTCGTCCAGCATGAGGGTGCCGCCGTGCGCCGTCTCAATCTTGCCGGGCGTGGTCTTGGCGGCGCCCGTGAACGCCCCCTTCTCGTAGCCGAACAGTTCGCTCTCCAGCAGGTTCTCCGGGATGGCGGCACAGTTGATGGCCACGAAACCGCCATTCCTGCGATTGGACTGCTGGTGCAGCCCGCGCGCCAGCACCTCCTTGCCAGTGCCGCTTTCGCCCAGCAGCATGACCGAGGCATTGGTGTTGGCCACCTTTTCTATGGTGCGGCAGATGCGCATCATCTGCGGGTCGCGCGTGATCAAGCCCGAGAGCGCATCGGGCATCTGCATGGCGCGCAGGCGCCTGTTTTCGGCCTGCAGGTGGTGCAGCCTGAAGGCCCGCTCTACGCACAGGGTGAGCACCTCGGGCTCGAAAGGCTTGGCGAGAAAATCATAGGCCCCCATCCCCACGGCCTTGACGGCGTTGGACTGGTCGTTCTGCCCCGTCAGCACGATGACCTTGGTGTCGGGGTCGGTCGCCAGGATCTGCTCCAGCAACTTGAACCCCTCGGACACCGAGTCCGCATCCGGAGGCAGGCCCAGGTCCATGGTCACGACGGCGGGCGAGAAGCGCCGCACCTGAGCCATGGCGCTTTCGCGGTCATCGGCGGTGACGGATTCAAATCGATCGAGCGACCATTTGATCTGCTTTTGCAGCGCCAGATCATCTTCAACCACCAAGAGGGGCTGCAACTTATCCGTACTCATGCATCGTCCTATAGCTGCAAATCGGAATCACGACTGATTTCAATCAAGGGTAGCAGCAGGCTCACCACCGTGCCGCGGCCCACCTGGCTGTCCACCGACACCTTGCCTCCGAGCTCCTGCACATATTGAAAGCTCTCATACGTGCCAATGCCCATGCCTGCCTCCTTGGTGGTCTGAAACGGTTTGAACAAGCGCGTTTGGACGAATTCCTCGGTCATTCCCTGGCCCTCGTCCCCCACTTCGACGCGGGCATGGCTGCCGAGGCGATCGACCTTGATCCAGATCCGGCCGTCCACTTCGGTGGCATCGAAGGCGTTGTGCAACAGATGGCCGATGATGCGCTCCAGTCGATCGGCCTGTCCACGGGTAAAAACCTGTGACGGCGCGTCCAGTTGCACGGTGCGCCCGCGGCGCAGTGCATTGGCGACCAAGGCCTCGGCAATCCTGACCAGATCCACCCCCACGGCCGCGGCCCCCGTGGCCGAGCCCTGGCGCAACTGCAGCATGAGCTGGCGCATGCGCTCGAGCGAGTTTTCGACGGTCATCAGCATGTCGGCCTGGAACTCAGGGTTGTTCTGCAGCCGCTTGGCATTCTTCACCATGAGCGACAACTGGGCGACGATGTTTTTCAGGTCGTGCACCACAAAGGCCGACATGCGGTTGAACGCCTCGAACTTGCGCGACTCCAGCAGCGCCTCGGTGGCCTGCATCTGCGCCAGAATGCTCGCCGCCTGACGGCCGGCGGTCTTCAGCAGGTCTATCACCTCCCAGTTCACCTCCACGCGCGTGCGTGGGCGGGCCAGCAACACGAAGCCCAGCAGGTCCTGGCCCTGCCACAGCGGCACCAGCAGCCAGGCCTGCGGGTATTCGGCCAGCCAGTCGGGGGCGCTCAAGTCGTTGTAGCGCGCGGGGAAGGCGCGCAGCTCCTCGAAGTTGATGACCCAGCCCGTGGCGCGCATGAAGGCCAGCAGCTGGGCCTGCGGGTCCACCGCCTGAGTGGATTGGGCCAGGTTCCAGCGCGCCACCTGCCGGTACTGCTGGTCATCGGGACGGCGCAGCCACAGCGCGCCAGCCGGGCTTTCCAGCATGTCGGCCAGGCCACGAATCACGCTGCGGCCGGCCTCCTGAGGCTGGTCCTGGCTCGACAGCGTGGCCGTGAATTTCAGCCATTCCTCGCGGTAATCGAAGCGATAGCGGAAGAAGTTCTTGCCCAGAAACACCCGCAGCTTGGCGCGCAGCGAGCCCGACAGCACAAACGCCGCCGCCAGCACCAGGGCCACGAAGAACAGGCCCAGCTGCAGAGCCCCACCCCACTCGCCGCCAAAGTAGCGCACGTAGTAGCCCACCCCGGCCATGAACAGCAGGTACAAACCCACCAGCACCAGCGTTGCCGAGTGAAACACCACCTTACGCGATACGTTGATCTTGGCAATCCAGTTGCGATGCCGCGTGGTGGCCAGCAGCAGCAGCGGCACCATCAGCGCATGCACGAAGGGGCGCACGTTCAGGGCATCCGGGTCCAGCCCCTGCAGCAGCACGCCTTGGGAAAACAGATACAGGTCGAACAGGAAAATACCGGCCAGGCCCAGGCATACGGGCTTGGCGCTCCACAGCGCATCCTCGGGCAGGTTGCGAAACAACTGCTCCACCAGCACCAGTCCGGCCACCGCCAGCAGCACCATGACAAACACATATCCGGCGGGCCCCACCATGGCCGCCATGGCCACGACGAGCAGCGGCGCCGCCGGCACTGCAAGAACGGCAAGCAGTGGCCGCCAGCGCTGCCAGGCACTCGGGGCAGCCCCCGCACGGCGATTGAAAAGCAGATACACGAACACCAGCCAGCCGAGGTAGCGCAATATGTCGGCCGACTGCGCCCCCAGCCACCAGGCGGGGTTCACCGCCAGAGCCCAATAGCTGAAGCCGCACCAGGCCACGGAAAGCACGGTCGCGGCCAGCATGTCCATCGCAATGAAGTTGACGGACCGCCTTTGGTACTCCTGCTGCAGCAGGCGCAGCGCCAACAACGCATAGGCGGCCGCGGCCCAGGCCCATCCCGAGTAGATCGCCGCGCTGGCGCCGCCCTTGCCCATCAGACCAACACCTCGGCGCAAGGCGGGTGGCCCAGAAATGCCTGCGGGCTGGCGCTGGCCCCATAGGCGCCGGACTGCAGCACCACCACCAGGTCGCCGGGACGGGCCACGGCCAGGTCCATGCGTTCGGCCAGCACGTCCAGGGGCGTGCACAGCGGCCCCACCACGGTGACCGACTCGCGTTCAGCCGACTGCAGCCGGTTGCCAATCACCACGGGGTAGTTGCGCCTGATCACCTGGCCAAAATTCCCCGAGGCCGCCAGATGCTGGTGCATGCCGCCATCCGTCACCAGAAAGACCTGCCCGCGCGAGACCTTGCGGTCGAGCACGCGGGCCACATAGATGCCCGCCTCGCCCACCAGGTAGCGCCCCAGCTCCAGCGCCAGCCGCGCCGCGGGCCAGTCCCGTGCGACAGCCGCGTGCGCCCGTGCCAGGGCGTCAGCCACGGGCGACAGGTCCAGGCGCTTTTCCCCCACCACATAGGGAATGCCCCAGCCCCCGCCCAGATTCACATAGCGCAGCGGGGCAGGCGCGTCCTGAGCCAGACGCAACACCAGGTCCATGGACCGCTGCAGGCTCTCGGCGAGCACCTGGCCGCGCAGGTTCTGCGAGCCCGGATAGACATGAAAGCCCTCGAACGCCAGGCCTTCGCGGGCCATGGCGCGCAGCATGGCCGGCACCTGCTCGGCATCGATACCGAAGGGCTTGGCGCCGCCGCCCATGTGCATGCCGGCGCCGCGCAGCTCAAAGTCGGGGTTGATGCGCAGCGCCACGCGCGCCGGCCGCCCCAGCGCCTGGGCGGCCGCCGCCAGCAGCGCGAATTCACGCGCCGATTCGACATGCAGCAGCACGCCGGCGGCCACGGCCTGGCGCAGCTCGGCGTCGCGCTTGCCCGGGCCGGCAAATCCTATGGACCGGGGGTCCGCACCGGCATCCAGTGCCAGCTTGAGCTCACCGGCCGAGGCCACGTCCATGCCATCGACCAGCGGACCTATGAAGCCCACCAGCGCCGCCATGGGGTTGGCCTTGACGGCGTAGTGCAGCTGCACGCCCCGCGGCAACCGCTCACGCACGGCGGCGATGCGCGCGGCGATCAGGGCGCGGTCGTAGGCGTAAAAGGGCGTCTGGCCCACACGCTCGGCCAGCAGGGACAGCGGCAGGCCGCCCACGTGCAGTTCATCGCGGCCCAGGTCAAACAGATCCATGTTCCTGCATCCAGCGTTGACGGTCCAGCTTGCCATTGGGGCTGCGCGGCAGCGGCTGCGCCACCCATTGCAGCTGCTTCGGCAGCATGTAGGCGGGCAGGTGTTGGCCGCAGAAGGCCAGCAGCGCGGCGCTGTCATCCGCCGCCTGACCGCTGGCCCGTGGCGACGCCAGCAGGGCCGCGCAAATGGCGCTGCCCAGAGCGTCGTCGGGCCGGGCGTAGACCAGCGCCTCGACCACCAGGCCGCTGGCGTACAGCACCTCTTCGACCTCGGTCGGACTGACGCGGTAGCCCGAGGTCTTGATCATCTCGTCGCGCCGCCCCACGAAGTACAGAAAGCCCTCGGCATCGCGACGCACGGTATCACCCGAATACACCGCCATTTCGGGCGCGCCCTGGTGGCCAGTCGTGGCCTGCAGGGCCGCCGGCCAGGGCTTGAAGCGGCGGGCCGTCTCCTCGGGCCGGCGCCAGTAGCCCAGGGCCACGAGGGCGCCGCGGTGGACCAGCTCGCCGGGCTCGTCAACGGCGCACTCCGTGCCATCCTCGCGCAGCACGCACACCTGGGCATTGGGTATGGCCCGGCCAATCGAGTCCGGCCGGCGGTCCACCTCCTCGGGCGGCAGGTAGGTGGAGCGAAAGGCCTCGGTCAGCCCATACATCAGATAGGGCGCGGCGGCAGGCGCCAGGCCGCGCAGCCGCTGCAGCGTGGCCCGGGGCATGCGCCCGCCGGTATTGGCAAAGTAGCGCAGATGCTGGGTCGCCGCGGTCGGCCAGTCCAGCGCAGCCAGCTGCATATAGAGCGGCGGGACGGCCGTCAGACCCGTGACGCGCTCTCGCGCCATGGCCTGCAGCACGTCTCGCGGCAGCAGGTAGTTAAGCAGCACCACGCGCGCACCCACCAGGAAGCCCGTCGTGAGCTGGCTGAACCCGGCGTCGAACGACAGCGGCAGCACCGCCAGCAAGGTGTCGCCCGCGTGGTTGTGCAGGTAGCCCGCCACGCTGACTGCGCCACTGACCACGTTGCGGTGCGATAACACCACCCCCTTGGGCCTGCCCGTGCTGCCGGAGGTGTAGAAAATGACCGCCACATCCATGTCCAGCACCCTGGGCAGGCCGGCCGGCTGGTGGGCCAGCAGCTCACGCCAGCCATGCAAGGCGGCGCCGCCCGGCGAGGGAGCAGGCAGGCCCTCATCGACCAGCACCACATGACGCAGCCCGGGGCAATCGGCCAGCGCTGGCGCCAGCACCGCGAGCCGCGCGGCCGACGTCACCAGCACCTGGGCCTCGGCGTCCCTCACGATATGAGCCACCTGAGCGGCCTTGAGCAGCGGGTTCACGGGCACCAGCACCGCGCCCGCCGCGGGCGCGGCAAAGCTGGCCACCACGGCCTCCAGACGCTTTTCCAGATACACCGCAACGCGTGCCCCGCGCGCCAGCCCCAGGCCCAGCAGGCCCGCAGCGCAGCGCTCAATATCGGCCTGCAGCCCGTTGTAGCTGAGGTGCTTGCCATCGATCGTCAACGCCACCTGATCGGGCCAGCAGGCCGCCGCCCGGGCGGGAAGCTCGTGCAGCAAGACGGGGGGGATTCCCCTTTGGAAGTCCAGTTCTTGGGGCATGCGGCGCATGTTAAGGCATTGCCAGGCACCAAAAGGCTGCTCATCAAATGTCTAGAATCAAATGTACTTTTGCCGCCCATACCTGCCCGCCATGAACCTGACCGAACAAGTCCTGCAAGTGCTCGATCACGCGCTCAGCCTGCAAGGCCGCACCAAGGCCTTCCAGCGCGACACTCCGCTGCTTGGCGCCCTGCCTGAGCTCGACTCCATGGCGGTGCTGGCCGTCATCACCGGGCTGGAGAACCAATTCGCCATCACCTTCAGCGACGATGAACTCCACGGCGCGGTGTTCGCCAGCGTCGGCAGCCTCTGCGACCTGGTCGAGCAGGCCCTGGCCCAGCAAGACTCATGACATGAGCGCCGCCGCGCGCCCCAACTGGCCCCAGCTGCCCCAGGCCTTCTTCCTGGAGTCCGAAGGCGGGCAACGGTTTTGCCTCTATCACGCCCCGCAGGGTGGCGCACCGCGCGGCCGCGTGCTCTACCTGCACCCCTTTGCCGAAGAGCTCAACAGCACGCGCCGCGTCGTGGCCCGGCAGGCGCGCGCACTGGCCCGGGCCGGCTTCGGCGTGCTGCAGATCGACCTGGCTGGCTGCGGCGACAGCGCGGGCGAATTTGCCGACGCCACCTGGGCCGCCTGGCTTCAGGACGCGCTGGCGGCGCGGCACTGGCTTGCCGACCACGCCGGCGGCCCGTTGTGGCTGTGGGGCCTGCGCGCGGGCGCCGTTCTGGCGGCGCAACTGGCCAGCCTGTTGCAGGCGCAGGGCGAAGAAGCCGCCAACCTGCTGCTGTGGCAGCCCGTGGCCAGCGGCCGGCAGATGCTGCAGCAGTTTATGCGCCTGCACGCCGCCAGCCAGTGGCTCGGTGGCGGCAAGGACGAGCTGCCGCCCGCCCAGGCACTGGCACAGGGCCGGGCCGTCCACATCGCCGGCTATTGCCTCAGCCCCGCCCTGGCCCAGGGGCTGGCCGAGGCCCAGCTGCCCGTCCCCACGGCCGTGCTGCCGCCCCTGCCAGCGCCGCGGCTACTGTGGCTGGAGCTGTCGTCCGCGCCCACCCCCACACTCAGCCCCGCCGCCGACAAGCAGCTAAACGCCTGGCGCACCGCCGGCTGGCGCGTAGAGGCGCAGGCCGTGGCAGGCCCCGCCTTCTGGCAATCCGTGGGCACCGACGAGGCGCCTGCCCTCATCGAGTCCACCCTGGCGGCGCTTGCCCGGCCATGAACCTCCAGGAACGACCCATCCACATCGCCGGCGACGGCTTCGACATGCTGGGCATGCTGGCCCTGCCCGCACCGGGTGCGCCCCTGCGGCACACCGGCGTGCTGGTGGTGGTGGGCGGCGCCCAGTACCGCGTGGGCAGCCACCGGCAGTTCGTGCGGCTGGCGCGCCGCCTGGCTGCCGCCGGCTACCCCGTGCTGCGCTTTGACCTGCCCGGCATGGGCGACAGCCCCGGCGCACCCGTGCCGTTCGACAGCTGCAGTCCCCATATCGCCGCCGCCCTGGCCGCGCTGCTGCACGCCGCCCCCGTCCGGCACGCCGTGCTCTGGGGCCTGTGCGACGGCGCCTCGGCCAGCCTGCTCTACCTGCAGGCCACGCAGGACGCGCGCGTGACGGGCCTGGCCCTGCTCAACCCCTGGGTACGGTCCGAGGTCGGCCTGGCCCGCGCGCAGGTCAAACACTATTACCGCCAGCGGCTGCTGGAGCCGGCCTTCTGGCGCAAGCTGGCCGCCGGCGGCGTGGGCTGGACGGCGCTGCGCGGCCTATTGAAGAACCTGCGCGCCATGCGGCAAGCGGCCGCCCCGTCACTCACATTTCAGGAGCTAATGGCACAGGGTTGGCATGCGTTTGAAGGCAAAATCTTGCTGATTTTGAGCGAGCGCGACCTGACGGCGCAGGAATTCATGGACCATGCCGCCACGCAGCCCGCCTGGCGCGACGCGCTTCAGCGCCCCGGTGCGAGCCTGCACCGGCTGGCCGGCGCCGACCACACCTGCTCGCCCCCAGCCAGCCAGGCACAGGTGGAAGATCTGACGCTGGCCTGGCTGGCCGCCATGGACTAGGCGCACCCGCGCCGTCGTCGGCTCCAGGGGCGAAAACGTCGATTTTTTTTACATCGCACCCGCCGACTTTCGCTAAGTCATTGATTTACATAGCTGGCACGCAACCTGCTTACTGACAGTGCGAACTCATCCTATGTAAGCCTTTTCTCCAGGAGCTCAACATGAAAGCACTCAAGACACTGGTGGCCTCGGCGGTTCTTGCCCTGTCTGCCGGCAGCGCGTTCGCTGTCTATGTAAACCCCGTAGGCGGCGACGGCCCCAATTCATCGCTGCAAGACGTCATCAATGGCCTGTACCATTCGCCTACCTGCCCCACCTGCTCGCCGGTTGGCAATGCGCCCAACGTCACTACCGACCAGGCAGGCGCCGAGTTGTTCCAGATCGAGGCCTCGGGCGGCTCGATTGCCACCATGATCATCCAGCTCGCCGGATTGGCTAGCTCCACCTCTTTTGGTATTTACGACCCGAACAACACGGCAACGAAACTTCAGATTTTTGCCGGCGGTGTCGCACAGGGCGGGCAGGCAACTCTCTCATCGAACGCCAGCAATGTGTTCACGTTGAACTACGGCAATGCGACGCAGTTCTCGTCTGCCACCTTCGGCTACTACATCGACGTGGCGGGTACCTACTTCTATTCGCAGGCCAGCCTGAATGGCGGCAATCAGCAATTGGTGGATTACCGCGGGGACGGAGACACGATCATGTTGCCCGATCACGCAGCTGGCGTCTGGGGGCCGTCGAGCTATATCTTGGCGTGGGAAGACAAGGCTCTGAACAACGGTTCCGACAAGGACTATCAGGACTTGGTCGTCTACGTCGAGTCCGTGACCAAGGTGCCGGAGCCCGGTTCTCTGGCCCTGCTGGGTCTGGGTCTGTCCGGTCTGGCCTTCGCCTCGCGCCGCAAGCAAAAGAACACCAAGTAATTCGAACCCCGTGTTCGCACTCAAAGGGTGGCCGAGGCCACCCTTTTTTTATGGTTCAAGTCGCGATGTCCGATGATGAACAAACCGCCGTCATCCCCGCGAAGGCGGGGATCCACGGCAACAACGAATCAACGGCGTCTGTAGCGCCTGGAGCCCCGCCTTCGCGGGGATGATGACGGGCTGCGCGCACATAGCGTGCCATGAGAGGACGAATCAATGGATATCGCTACTTGAGCCAATCCAATAGACACCACTGCCTGAGCCCTTGTTTGCCTGCGGCTCAACGGCGGCGCAGCAGCCTGCCCGCAAAATGCCGCCCTGCGGCCAACAGGCCGGCGGCGCGGCGGGGGTCAAACGCCACCAAACCCACCCGCTCGCGCCGCAGCGCCATCCAGTCGCGCTTGTAGGCGTCGTCGCCGCTCAGGTAGTCCACCTCCTGCACCCTGTCCACATCCATGGCGCGCTGCATCAGTGCCGCGGTCAGCACCGAGCCGGCAGAAAACCGTTCCTGCCCCTGCACATAGGCCAGCTTGTAGATATTGGCCTTGCCATCACACACCAGCCAAACTTGCGCGGCCAGGGCTTGCCCGCCCAGCCACAATACCCCCAGGCGCAGCCAACCCTCGCGCGCCGCCATGCGCACCAGGGCGGGCATGAAGTCGGGACAAGGCTCGGGCGCCTTCCAGCTGCTGGCGTACACCGCCAGGTAAGCGGCCAAGCCTTCATCCAGCGCGGGCGACACATGGTCGATGATGTCGATCCGCCAATCGCCCGCCCGGTCGAGCCGGCGCCGGCCGCGCTCCACGCTGTGGCGCAGCGCCGAGGGGCGTTGCTGCCAATAGGCGGCAAAACCACCGGCGGGCACCGGTTGGTACCAATTTGCAAAGCAAAAGAATCGGTCGGTCCGGTACCCAGCCGCGCGCAGCCCCTGTTCAAACGAGGCCAGCCATGCAACATCCGCATCCAGCGGCTGCAGGCGCAATACGCTGCTGCCCGGTAATTGTTGCAATTTCCGCACAGCCGCCGGCCACTGATCGGCTGCAATATCCTGGTCGGTTCGCACCGTGCCCGTAGGGCCATATAGGCCGCTGTAATAGTTGCTTAAAGCACACAAAGCACCGCCCGAAGACTCCTGCATCAAATGCAGCCGCCCAGCCTCGCCCGATTGCGACGGCCACGGCAAAACCCAATGCTTGTGTGGGGGGCAAACAAAGCCATGGGCCAGCAGATTGGCAAACCAGACCTCCGACTGAAAGACCTCGCCAGGCACACGACCTCCCTGCGCAGACCGCCCACGAGGGACGGCCTACCAAACTCGCCACCGAGGCGCCGCCGCTGCGCCTGAGAGCGAAATAATTCTTTATAAATCAACGACCTGCAGAGAATCCAGGGTACACCTTCGCGGAGCCGAGGAGGCCATTGCGGTGGCACCCTGATCGCCCGCGCAGAGGTCGCAACACCTGCATCGAAGGACCGCTGGCGCAAACCCTTGCTTGCTCCATACGCCGGCCAAATAGCCGCCAGCCGACGCCCTCGCAACAAATGCAACGCCGGTCATCTTAAATGTATGTAGACGTTGTAATAGTAAAAATTATGTTCCTGCGTTATTCGATTTCACCGAAGCTACGCCCCGAGTGACACCGGTAGATCGTTGCTGCGACAACCAGTTACGTCCTGTCGGACACTCGCTTAGACAATGCGGCGCGCCCTAGGGTGTGCTCGAGATCGCTCTTGACCACAAGCCCCCAGCAATCGCCACCCGGCGGTTCTACCCTAAGCACACCACATCGATACCCATTTCTTAGTACCTGGCATCACCGCTAAAGCGGTTGAACTTCATGCCGATAAACACGTAAGTGCATAAACACCGAGTGCAAAAAAGCCACATATGAAAGTTTCGCAGATTCAAAACCAGTTTCTCAAAGACGGCCAATACCGGACATTGTCAGGCCTGTTGGTTCTAGCAAGCCTGTCGGCTTGCGGAGGCGGCAGCAGCGGCAGCGAACTGGCCGCGGGCGGCATGTCTCCGATCACACCGGCAGCATCCACGTCCATTACCTTCAGGCCGGTCACCTCGCCCCCCTCCTCTTCGACGCCGACTCAGCCGCCACTTTCCACGCTACCCACCCAACCCTCGTTGCCCGCGGCTCCTACGCCGATTCCGCAGTCGCCCTTCAAGTGCGCCGCCGATGCAATCACCTGCGTCGAAGTCGCATCCGGCAGCGCCCAGGCTCAGGCCAGCGTGCCCGTCACCTTTGGTCAACCGTTCAAGGCCGGCGACTGGAAGTTCAGCACCCAGGGCCTGATCGCCAAGGTGGATGGCGTCAACATTCCACTGCAAACCGACGAGATCGCCTCCCACCGCGATGGCTCGGCACGCTTTGCCGTGCTCAGCGCCCAGCTGAGCAACCTGCAACCCGGCCAGAGCAAGATCATCAACCTCTACGCGGGCAGCAAGTCGGCCAGCACGCCCAGCGTGCCCAGCAATCCCGACTGGAACCTTGAACTCGAAGCCCAGGTGGTTGACGCCAACGGCGCCACGACCACGCTGATCGCCCAGCCCCAGGCCGATCTGGTCAAGCAGATCGCCAACAACACGGCACACCGCCTGTCCGGCGCCGTGGCCAACGAGTACACCGTGGCCGTGCCGTTCAAGAACAAGGCCACCGGTGCCACACATCCGCACCTGACGGCACGCCTGCACACCCGACTGGTGGACGGTGGCCAGCGCATCCGCACCGACGTGGTAGTGGAAAACACCCGCACCTGGACGGCCAGCCCGGGCAACGTCACCTATTCGCTCGCCGTCAAGCGCAATGGCAGCACTATCTACACTCAGCCCAAATTCACGCACTACCACCACGCCCGCTGGCACAAGGTGCTGTGGACCGGAGCGTCGGCCGAGCCGCAGGCACGTGTACGCCACAACATGCCGTACTTCCTGGCGAGCAAGGCGATCTGGAACTATGACCTGAGCCTGACCATCCCCGAATCTACGCTGGCGAGCTTCTACGGCCAGTACACGCAAAGCAAGGCCTCGCAGTCCAACCTGGGCCCCATGGCCAACCTGCTGCTGACGCCCGCGTTTGGTACCACCGGTGGCCGCCCCGAGATTGGCCCCGTGCCCCAATGGACGGCGATGTACCTCATCTCTCAAGACGAGCGCATGAAAGAGATCATGCTGGCCCATGCCGATGCGGCAGGCTCCGTCCCCGTTCACTATCGCGACGAGGCGTCCAACCAGCCCCTGGACTTGGACCACTATCCGAATGTGTCAACCTGGCGCGGCACGTCACAGCCGGCACTGCCCACCGTGGTCAATGGCAACACCATCTGGGATCCGGACACCTCGCACCAGGCCTCGTTTGCCTACGTGCCTTACATGATCACCGGCGACGCGTTCTACCAGGATGAAATGGCCTACTGGGCCGCCTGGGACCTGACAGCCATGAATCCGGCCTACCGTTCCGCCGGCCAAGGTCTGCTGTGGGAGGACCAGGTGCGCGGGCAGGCATGGTCTCTGCGTGCGCTGGGCGAGGTTTCGCGCATCCTCCCCGACTCGCACGCAATGAAGTCGTACTATCAGGGCCGCCTTTCCAATAGCCTCGAGTGGTTCTATCAGAATTGGGTGGCATCGCCTCTGGCCGACGTGTCGCCCATGGGATCTCCGGTGAACCCATATTCGCCAAGCTACACTGGCCCCTGGCAAAACGACTTCTGGGCCATCGTCATGGCTCAACATGTGGAGGCCAGCGAGCCCAGGGCGAAGGAGCTCCTCAACTGGGTCAGCAAGTTGGGAGTAGGACGCTTCCAGAACGAGGCGCAGGGGTTCTGCGTGGCGAAGGCACCCGGCTACTACCTCCAACTCAAGAATGCCAGCGGCAAGTGGATCACGACCTGGAGCGAATTTGCGCAGGTTAACTTCCCGGGGGTAACTTGCAGCAGCACCCTGCCGATTGAGCCAGACAGCTATCCTGCTTCGTCTAGTGGAGCGGCAGCGATGGCTCGCGCAATGCTCGCCACAGCAGCAAGCGTCGATGTTCCGGGTGCGGCCAGTGCCTATACCATGTGGCGAGCAAAGACGCCTCTGATTGACAATGCCGCCCCCAACGATCCCACTTGGGCCATCGTTCCCCGATAGACCTCGCACGACGCAAGTCATCAGGGCGGCACACAACAGCGCCCCGTGAATGCTGCCAGGCCGTGCCTCAGCCGGCACCAGGCCCCTGTAAGTCAAGGACTTACAGGGGCTTTTTCATGGCCGCGAGACAATGGCCGTGTCCGTCTGCTCCAACTACGCCACCGCCCACTGGCGTGAATCCAAACGCGGGCCGGCCCAATGACTTGGAGCGCAGGTAGATCCTCTCGTTTCAGGGGATGACGGGGACTTTGCGAAGACCTATCATGTGACGCATTCATGGAAACGCCACATACACCGCTCCAAACGGCAATGCGCACATTGCAGCGCAATTGGATGCTAATTGCAGTCATCTTATTGCTGACGTCTCTTGACATTATCCTGCTGGAGAAAAAATACGCCATCTTCAGCGGCGGTTTTCTTCAGGCCAATCGGATTTCCGGCCTTGAAGGACGGTCGATATTTATCGCCACCGTGCTGGCCATGGAGACCGCCCTGGCCGGCTGCATCTGGTACCTTTTCATACTTTTTGGCGCATGGAGAGGCGCCACCCTGCAATCAAGCAAATATCTATTCCTTTTCGTTTATGGCCTGGGAAGCGTGCTTCTCGACGCCGCAAAGTACAAGGTTCTTTCTTACTTCGGCGACTTCATCAGTCTTGCGGTACTTAGAAATCTAGGCGGAGGCAGTGTCCGCGAGGCGCTGCTGTATGGATTGGAAGATGGCAAGTTGATTGGTATAGGCTCCCTGGTTGCCATTGCCATCTGCTGGTATGGCTATCGCCGCCTGAGACGGCGCCAGCAGATCATCTGGGCGCGCGAATCCACCCCGGTGTCCAAGTGGACCGCGACGGCGGGGATGCTGCTGTGTCTGGCTTGCCTTGTCGGAATATCGCTGGCTGCACGATCGGGTGGCAAAATGCGATTCCATCTTTCGAAGATCACGCCATATAGTCTGGCCAACAGCACCATAAACAGCCTCATTGCGCCAGAGCCATCGGCACTGAATGTATTGCTGGCAATGACCCAAGGGGTTCCTGATCAGGCCGAACAGTTTTACAAGGTCGGATTCAAAAGCAAAAAGGACAATCTAGTCCTTGTGGTATCTGAGAGCACGCGCGCAGATGTGCTGAACGCCTCCGTGAATGACAGGCCGGTCACCCCCGTATGGCGATCGGTCGCTGCCGATGGAAGCGCCGGATGGGCCTATTACAGCCACACTGGCTTTACGACCTCTTCGTTGAAGGCCATTTTTCGTGCATCACTGGGGCCAGGCCTTCCGCTGGGCGGGACCTTATTCGAGATCCTGAAGGCGCAGGGCTACCAAATAGTGGTTCTGTCCGGGCAGGATGAATCATTTGGAGACATCGAAAAGGATAGCGACGCTGGCAGGACGGCAGACATATTTTTTGACGCTCGCTCCGCAAAAAATGATCGTGTATTTTCTTCGGCGGCACAGGGTAGCCTGGCATTGTCCAACTCGAGAGTATTACAGCAATTCGACGCAATTTCTTCCCGGATAAATTGGCAGCGCCCCGTATTCATGTACATCAACCTTCAGGCCGCCCATTTTCCGTATTACCACCCTAACATGCCTCTGGCGGTGACCGCCCATCCGCTTGAGCGAAGCCAGATATCAGAGGATACCCGCGAACAACTGAAGCTCACCTATCTGAATGCCGTTGCCTATTCCGACTGGGCCACGGGGCAGTTGATCGATAGATTGAAGCGATTTGGCGTGTACGGCCGGACATTGCTCGCCGTATCTGGCGACCATGGAGAATCCCTATTCGACGACGGAATTCTCGGTCACGGAATATCGATCACCGAGGCCCAGCTCCATACCTTGCTTGTCACCAACCGCCATTTGCCGGCACTCGATGCGCTTCTAGGGCAGACGGATCTTGCCATGACGTTGCTGCAAGGCATAGGCGCCCAGGTCGAGCCTGTACCTGCCCTGCAAGACAAACCCGTTATCCAGATAATTGGGGACATAAAATCCCCGTCGTCCCTGGGTTATGTCTATCCCCACGGCGAAAGACTGACCATCAATGTCGACGCCGGGGAGGTGGCCGCGTCGTGGCTGAAATCACCTATCAAGGTATCGGAGCTGCACGCCAATACCCGGGAGTATCAAGAGGCGACCCGACTGACCATTGAATGGCGGCACGCCGCGGGAATGTGATTTTGATTTTTCTTCACCCCCCCCCCGCGCCAGGGCGGCGAACCTTGCGCCAGACACGGTACCGGAGCGTGAAGGATTTCGCTTCCCCTAGGCGCAGGAATGAAGCCACGTTCACCTCATGAAACGAACATACCAAGGCATCGCCTGGGTGATACCCTCTTTGATCTCGTGGCTCGGCATGTAGCCCAAGAGTCTTTGAGCCTTGCCGATGTCGGCCTGACTATGGCGCACGTCGCCGGCGCGAAAATCCCGATGAACGGGGGCCTTGGCATAGGAAACGCCGTTGCCCGCCAGGGCTGACCTCAATTCTTGGAACAAGGTATTGAGGGTGGTGCGGCCAGAAACCGCGACGTTATACACTTCGTTGAGCGCGGCAGAATCGGCCGCGGTGGCCGCCAGCAGATTGGCCTGGACGGCATTTGCGACAAAACAAAAATCGCGGCTGGTCTCCCCGTCGCCGTTGATAAAAACCTCCTGGTCTTGGATCATGGCGGCCGTCCATTTGGGGATCACGGCGGCGTAGGCACCATTGGGATCCTGGCGCGGGCCAAACACATTGAAGTAGCGTAGTCCAATGGCGTTAAAGCCGTAAACCCGGGCAAAGACTTCGGCATAGAGCTCATTGACATACTTGGTGACGGCGTAGGGAGACAGGGGTTTGCCAATCAGCTCTTCGACCTTGGGCAGGCCAGGGTGGTCACCGTAGGTACTGCTGCTGGCGGCGTAGGTGAAGCTTTGAACCCTGGCGTCACGCGCTGCCACCAGCATGTTCAAAAATCCGGAGATATTGACGCTGTTGGTGGTGACGGGGTCTTCGATACTACGCGGCACGCTGCCCAGAGCAGCCTGGTGCAGGACAAAATCGACGGGGATGGCCCCCGGCTGGGTTCCAGCGCGCCCCGCCTCCGACGGTGCAGGACAAAACGCCATGGCAAGGCGGCAGTCGTCCAGATGACGAATGTCGCCTTCGATGAAATGAAAGTTAGCCCACTGCGCATCAGAAACCGAGGTTTGCACTTCATCCAGGTTGCGCTGGTGTCCGGTGGAGAAGTTGTCCAGGCCCACCACGCGTTGGCCCAGATTGAGCAAGGCTTCCAGCAGGTTGCTGCCTATGAAGCCCGCCACGCCGGTAATGAGCCATGTTCTTGGCGTGGCTTGAAGTTGATCGCGTACAGCTTGATAGCGCGTCGGCATGCTTACAACCTCCCGTCCGCAGCACCCAGAGGCAAGATGCTTTTCACGTCGAACAGCACTGCATTTGCCTGTCCGAGGGCTTTGATCCCCGACGCCCCCAACTCCACAAACTGGCGATGGCCCACAGCCAGGATGACGGCGGCATATTGCCCAGGTTCAGGCATCGCCGGCAGGCATTTCAAACCGTATTCGTGCAGCGCTTCCGTGGTGTCAATCCAGGGGTCATAGACATCCACTTGGGTGTTATAGCCCTGCAAGGTGTGCACCATGTCTACAACCTTCGTATTGCGCAGGTCTGGGCAATTTTCCTTGAAGGTCAGCCCCAGCACCAACACCTTGCTACCCAATACCGGAATTCCCTTGCGCAGCATGAGCTTGACGGCGGTGTCGGCAACGTGACGGGCCATGTTGTCGTTGACGCGACGCCCGGCGAGGATGACATCGGGGTGGTAGCCCACTTCCTGGGCCTTGTGGGTAAGGTAGTAGGGGTCGACGCCGATGCAGTGCCCGCCGACCAGGCCCGGGCGAAACGGTAGGAAGTTCCACTTGGTACCCGCGGCTTGCAGCACCTCCATGGTGTCTATGCCCAGCCGTGCAAAGATCAGGCTGAGTTCGTTCATTAGCGCAATGTTGATGTCACGCTGGGTGTTTTCGATGACCTTGGCAGCTTCCGCAACCCTGATGCTGCTGGCCTTGTGTGTGCCCGCCGTGATGATCTGGGCGTACAACGCATCGACGGCGCTGGCGACCTCGGGCGTGCTGCCGCTGGTCACCTTCTTGATGCTGGGCAGGCGGTGATCCTTGTCACCTGGATTGATGCGCTCGGGGCTGTAGCCGCAAAAGAAGTCCTGATTGAATTTGAGCCCGCTCATATGCTCCAGCTCGGGCACGCAGACCTCCTCGGTCGCCCCGGGAAATACCGTGGATTCATAAATCACCACGTCACCCGGCTTCAGCGCCGCGCCCACGGTCTGGCTGGCCCTTACGAGGGGCGTCAGGTCCGGCCGATTGGCCCGGTCAACGGGGGTGGGGACGGTGACGATGAACACCTGGCACGCCTTCAGATCCTCAGGCCGATGGCTGTAGCGCAGGTGACACGCGGCGCGAAGCTGCTCGCCGCTGCATTCCAAGGTATGGTCGCGCCCCGCCTGCAACTCGGTCACCCGGGCGGGGTTGATGTCGAAACCCAATACCGGGCGATGCTTGCCGAATTCGACAGCGAGCGGCAGGCCGACGTAGCCCAACCCAACGATGGCAATGGTTGCGTTTGAGAGATTCATAGGCAAGAAATTGAAGAAAGACTCTGCCATCGCATCATAGAACCAGTAGCATTGAATCCCGTGACACCGCTGGTTTCACCCGAGGCGCACCAGCTGGCCATCGCCGATGCCCCCGGCTCGGCAATGCAGATGGAGCCAGAGAAATCCCCTTTCGTGCTCTCCATTCGCAAAAAAGTCGCACTGCAGTTCATCTTCAGCAATCTGGCCCTGGTTGCCAACTTTGCGCTGTCGATCGTGCTGTCCCGCCTGCTCACGCCGCAGGAGATCGGCATTTTTTCGATGAGCGCCGTGCTCATCGCCGTGGCGCACGTGTTTCGCGACTTTGGCGTCACGGCCTTCATCAAGCGCGAGAAAGAACTGACCGTCGACATTCTGCGCAATGCCCTGGGCGTACTGCTGATCAGTTCCTGGAGTGTGGCCGCCGCCATGTTTCTGAGTGCCGGGTACTGGGCTCATTTTTTCAATGAAGGCCGGGTCGTGCCCGTGGTACAGGTGCTGGCGCTGGGTTTTGTGTTCATCCCTTTCGGAGCCATTCCCACTGCCATCCTGTCGCGCGAAATGGCCGTGGAGAAGTCCGCCTATGTGACCGCCGTGAGCACCGGCGTGTACTTCATCACTTCAGTCGCTCTGGCGCTCAACGGGTTTGGCGCCATGACCATGGCATGGGCCAACCTGGTCAACATCATCGTCGCAGGCGCCATGAGCCGGTGGATGGTGAGCCGCCCCCTACCCTGGCTACCGGGGTTTCGCCAGATTCGCGTCATCGTCCACTTCGGCATGGGCAACCTGTTGACGGCCCTGCTCAAGGCAGCAGACAACGCGCTGCCGGACATCCTGCTGGGGCGTTGGATGACGGCGGCCGCGGTGGGCCTGTTCAGCCGCGCCAATTCCACCGTGAACATGGTGAGCACGGCCCTATTGCCCACGGTCAACTTCTTTGCGCTGCCGCATATGGCGAAGGTGCACCACGCCCAAGGAGCGGTGGGTGCGGAATACCTGCGCGCCAGTTCGCTCATCAACGCACTCATGGTGCCTGCGTTTGCCGCCATCGCTGTGCTGGCGCATGACGTGGTGAGCCTCCTCTATGGAAAGGCCTGGCTCGAGGCGGTGCCGGCCATTCCCTGGCTGTGCCTGTCTTACGCGATCAGCAGCCTGTTCACGCTGAGCGCGCCTTCACTGACGGGCGTTGGCAAGCCCTATGCGGCCATAGGGCCCTATGCGCTGCTGGTGGCAGCCAAGATCGCATGTGCCTTGTGGCTCATGGACGGCACCCTGCACACCTTTGCCCTGGCCATGGCATTGGGGCAATTGTTCAGCGTGCCCTACTACCTATGGATTCACCATCGGTTTCTGAATCTACGCTGGACAGCCTGGATCAGGAGCACCCTGCCATTGGCCGCACAGGGCTTGCTGGTGGGCGCCGTCTGCCTGGGCGTAAGACAATCGCTACCGCAAGCCATCGCCCCCTGGGCAGCCATTTTGGTCACAGGCATTTCCGGGGGGCTGGCCTTCCTGGCAGGCTGCTTCTTGTTGACTTTACCCATGGCTGACGAGTTGAAGCGGTTGCGGCTCGCTTTCATGCAACGTCGCCAGAGCCGGTGACCATGCTGTAGCAGCGGACTCTGGATTCCCGCCTACGCCGGGATGATGGACACAAGTGATTTGAACATTGTTGACCCCAAGCCCCCTCGAAGCACCCATGAGCCCACCGCGCGTCTCCGTCATCATTCCCGTTCGCAATGGCAAGGACTACCTGCAGGAAGCCCTGGACAGCGTGCTGCAGCAGTCATTTACCGACCTTGAACTGCTGTTGATTGACGACGGCTCGACTGATGACGACTACGATCGATACGCCGTGCAGGACACGCGCATTCGCGTGATTCACCTGACCGGCACGGGGGTTTCGCACGCGCGCAACGTTGGCATGGCACAGGCGCTTGGCGAGTTGCTGGCGTTTCTGGATGCCGATGACGTCTGGTTTCCAGGCAAGTTGCAGGCGCAGGTTACGTATTTTGACGAGCACCCGGAAGTGGGCGTCGTCTTCGGCAAATTCATTCGGTGGAATGCACAACCGGACGGCCAGTTTCCTCCCGCCATCGCGCTGATGGAGGATGCCGCACAGTTCACCAACGCCGATCCCGAGCGGTCAGGCTGGCTCTACACCCGCCTGCTCGATGGATTGCTGGTCGGCATGAACACCGCCGTGGTGCGTCGCTCGGTGTATGAAGCCGTCGGCGGCTTCAACGAAGCCATGCGACAGGGCGAGGACTATGACTTCTGGCTCAAGACCTCCAGGGTGGCGCAAATGCATTCACTCAATGGCCCTGTGGCCCTGTACCGCATCCATACAGCCAGTGCCATGTACCGGCTATCCGAAGGCAGCCATTTGGCAAACCTGCTTCACGGCGCCAGCTTGCGGTGGGGCTTGAGCACGCACGGCGGTCAACAGCTTGCACCCAGGTCGTTCGAAAAGCGCCTCGCGGCCGTGTACTTTGATCACGCCTACGCTCACTATTGGCAAGGCAACCGGACCATCGCCCGCGGCGCGTTCTGGCAAGCGTTGCGTCGGCGCCATCGCCCCCTTCGATGCCTGGCCTATATCGTGCTGTCCTACCTGCCGGGGCATACACGGCGGTCTACGGCACCATAGTCAACGCTTAAACACAACGCGCCATCGCACGCGCACGCGCAGGGCAAGTCCCAACGCCCCGCCCCATGGGCCGGTATGCACCAGGTCTTTGAAGAAATGGTGTTCTTCGTTCGCAAAATCCCGTTTGGCCATGCTGTCGCCTTCCCCGCGATCGATGCATGAAATGCCTTCAGGGCCCGCATGCGACAGGATATGCCGGTACAGAATGCGCCCAGGGGAATAGGCCGAGAACCGGGTGTCATAGACGGGAAACCAGTAGTGCAGCAACGGCCCGCACTGCAGGCCAAAATGGCCGGCCACGAACCGCCCACCACAGCGCAGCACACTCAGCCGCGGCAGGCAATCCGGATCACCCGACGCCAGCAACTGCTCAAGCAGCCGTGCGTTCGCGGGGTTCAGCAATGCGCCACCGTCATGGCCCGTACGCTTGTATTGCGCATTCTTCAAGGCCACCAGCGTTTGCAGATCCTGCGCCGGCGCTACTGACTGCATCTTGAAATCCAATGTGCCATGCTCGGAAACCAGCTTGCGCTCGCGGCGCTCGGTGTCGCTGACGAGCTTCTTGTCCTGGGTGCGCAACCAGGCCCAATGGGCATCGCCGCCATCGGGGTGGATGCGGGTGCGCAGGCCTTTTCTGGGTTCATTCCCCACCAGCCCGTGTGCCGCCTGACTCTCATCCAGATGGGTGAAATACAGGCATGGCACGTCCGCCGCCTTCAGCAGCGCCGCCCAGTCCAAGCTGACCCCGGCACGCGCCAGAAGGCCGAAATAGTCACTCATCTCACGCCCCACGGGCTCACGCAGCCCGAAGCGCCCCATCCAGCCTGCCGCACGCTGCAGCGGCATGACGGCCGCCAGCGCATCCCCCTCCCAGCACAGCAATACGTCTACCGGGCCGATGGTCGCGTTTACGGCGCCGGCGTAGGTTGGCGACAGAAAGGCCCACCGCGATGTGGCGCCGTCATGGAGCAGTTGTGCCCAGGCGCTGCGTTCGGCCGGGGTCAATCTGTCGAAAGGCTTGCGTTGAATGCGCACGAGATCAGTGTTCAAAATCAAAAGCCGGAAGAATAATCTGCGCTGCCACTCTCGCGGTGCGCGCGAATACGCTGGCAATCAAACAAAGGTGCGGATTCGCCCAATTACTATATTGTTCGACCCGGCGGAGATTCGGCGCCCAAAATTTGCAACGGGCGAAAAAACAGAAACATGGCCAGCCGGGCTGGATCAATAGTGCCATTTCTGCATGTCCAGACATTCTCTGGAACGTGAATGCGCCCGAGAGCGGGCAAGGTGGCAGGCCAGTGGGATATGGCCACAAGCACGGGTTCGCTCGTAAATATCCAATCAAACCCGATCTTGCGTGCCATCTCCTCCAACGCTCTGGACCAGGCTCCGTGCGGGAACGACATGCTGCGCACCGGTTGGTTCAGTTCACACAGCATGCGCCCGCTGGCATGCAACTCGGTCTCGGGGTCTGGAGAGAGGGTCAAGGGACTGTGCGTGTGACCATGGCCGCCTATTGCGAGGTCGCCAGCCTTCAATGCTTGTAATTCAGCCATGGTGACCATTTGCCGGTCGGCAATCTGGTCCAGCACACCCGGCGCATGCCGCTGCAGCCAGGCCCGGCGCGCAACATCGGTCATGGCGCCCAGATGGGCTGAAAGGGCCTTGATGGCGCCGGCTTCGGGAACCTCTCGCCAGCCCGCCGCCGCGCACAACCGGACATCGGCCCCTGGCTCCGCAAGTGCCGCCACCAGGGCGTCCTGCCACCAGCGCGGGCCGTCGAGCGCCACTACCTCACTGGCCAGAAACAGCACCGAGGGCAGCCCACGTCGTGTCAACTCCGGGAGCGCATGGTTCAAGGTGTCGCGCCATCCGTCGTCGAAGGTGATAAGCACAGGGTTGGGAGGCAAGGTGGCGCCCCCCCGCCACGCGGCCTGCAGGTCGCTCAGGCTCAGCACTTGGTAGTGACGTTGCACGAAATCCAGCGTACGACGGAAGCCATCCAGGGTGATGGTGAATTCCCTCTCGGCGCGAGCGAGGTTCGGATCGTCGGCGGGAAGTACCCGGTGGAACATGAGCACGGTCAAGGCGCGGCGATTGCGCCAGCGGTGCAACGCCCCCAAAGCGCCACAGCGATAGAGCATGGTTCGCGCACCGTCCTTCAGGGCAGCCTTAATGCTCATTCTGCGACCTCGGGCACCTGCAAGGGCTCCGTCATCAGATTTCGCAAGAGCTGGTAGGTCACGTGCCAATCGCGCTCTGCCCAAGGGGTGAAGCGCGGGATCTGAAACGGCGATGTCCCCGCGTCGGCCACGCCCCAATGGGTAGTGACGGCGTAGCGGTAGCCCGCGCGCTTCACTGCATCCACATGCAGCCGGGAAAAGTCGGCATAGGGACGGCCATTGGGGTAAGCAAAACCAGTCACCGACGCGCCCACGATCGCTTGCAGCCGTTCACGGGCGCCGCCTATCTCACGCTCTGCTTCCTCGGCGCTGCAGTAATCCAGGATGGGGTGCAGGGCGGTGTGCGCGCCAATGCCGAAGCCCTGGCTGTGCAGGTCACGCAACTGGGGCTCGCTCATCACCGGCACGTCCGTGGACTTCACGCCCGCCAAGGCCTCCAACTGCTGCAGAATCTGCTCACGCCGTGTCAGCGTGAGGTACTTCAGCTCCTGCTCCAGGCGCTGTACCTGGCGGCGACGGTCGTCAAGAGAGGCGATGGATTGCGCCGGCAAAGAGGGGATGCCGAGGTCCAGCAACGGCCCCGGCAGGCGCCGCACCGCCGCCAGAATGCGTTCATGCCACAGCGGCACGCCGTCAAACTGCCCAGAAGTGATGAAAAAGGTGGCATGCAGGTTGCGCCGCAGCAGGGCCGGCGCCACCCCTGACAGCCAGTCGGGGTAACCATCATCGAAGGTGATGCAGGCGGCACGCCTGGGCAGGCGCCCTGCGTGCAGGCGAGCAACCGCTTCTTCCAGTGGAAGTACCTGCAGACGGGAAGACATGTGGTCCAGCAAATGCTCGAACCGCGCCATGTCCACATCGAACGGCACCAGCGGGTCACACTGCAGCGGCACCTTGTGAAACAGGAATACCGACAGCTTGTCCTTGGACAGGGATTGCAGAACCAAACGTGAGATCATGGTGCCGCCCGGGCCATGGAGGAGGCCATCTGGCCTGTGGACTCGGCGCATGCACGGACTACATGCATGCGAAGCAACTCCATGAGCATGACGACCATATAGATCACCTCGAAATAGCCTAGGCTGACTGCAGCACCAGCCACCATATAGGCCAGCACAGCCAGCATCAGCATATCGGCCATGTCACGTCCCCATTGGTAACAGCCGCCCA
>JAFECU010000026.1 GCA_018242005.1 Pseudomonadota bacterium
TACGTGGCGGGTGCGGCCGCGCTGGTGGTGGCGCTGGCGGGAACCCCGCCGTAGCGCGGGGCAGCGCAGCGTGTGCTGCTGGCCATGGTGGTGGGGGGGGTGGCGGTGGAGTTGCTCAAGCGCGGCTTCAACCGCCCGCGGCCCATGGCGCTGGGCCTGGGCCAGCAGTGGCTGGCGCACGAGGCCGGCCACAGCTTTCCCAGCGCCCACGCCACGCTGGCCATGGCCTGCGCGCTGGCGGCGGCGATGGCGCCGCTGCCGGGTGGGACGCGGGCGCTGCTGATGGGCCTGGCGCTGGCCGAGGGCTGGAGCCGCATCGCGGTGGGGGTGCACTTTCCGACCGACGTGCTGGCCGGCTGGTGCCTGGGCGCACTGTGCGCCTGGGCGGCGTGGCGCCTGCCCGTGCCCGATGACGCGCGCCTGCGGCAATGGCTGGCGCGCTGGCGGTAGCGGCCGCTTTTTTGCTGCGGCGGGCCGACCCGATCGCGGTCAGCCGACGCGGCAGATCTTGAGCATGTTGGTGCCGCCGGGCGCGCCCATGGGCTCGCCGCAGGTGATGGCGTAAATGTCGCCCGACTCGACGATGCCCTGCTTTTTCAGGTGCGCCTCGGCCTGCGCCAGCGCCTCGTCGCGGTGGGCGCTGGTGTCCATCAGCAGCGGGCGCACGCTGCGGTACAGCGTCATCTTGCGCTGGGTGCCCACCTTGGGCGTGAGCGCGTAGATGGGGATGCGCACGCGGTGGCGGCTCATCCACAGTGCGGTCGAGCCCGATTCGGTCAGCGCCACGATGGCCTTGACGCGCAGGTGGTAGGCGGTGAACAGCGCGCCCATGGCGATGGTCTGGTCGATGCGCTGAAAGTCCGCGCCGCTGAAGTCGGCGTCCAGCTCGGCGGCGTCGTGCTCCTCGGCGGCCAGGCAGATGGCAGCCATCTGCTGCACCGTCTCCAGCGGAAACTTGCCGGCCGCCGTCTCGGCGCTCAGCATCACGGCGTCGGTGCCGTCCAGCACGGCGTTGGCCACGTCGCTCACCTCGGCGCGCGTGGGCACCGGGTTGGTGATCATGCTCTCCATCATCTGCGTGGCGGTGATGACCAGCTTGTCGGCGCGCCGCGCCAGGGTGATCATGCGTTTTTGCAGCGCCGGCACGGCGGCGTTGCCCACCTCCACCGCCAGGTCGCCGCGCGCCACCATGATGCCGTCGCTGGCGGCCAGGATTTCGGCCAGGCGCGGGATGGCCTCGGCGCGCTCGATCTTGGCGATCAGCTGCGGCTTGTGGCCCCACTCGGCGCCCGCCACGTGGCACAGCTGGCGCGCCATTTCCATGTCGGTGGCGCTCTTGGGAAAGCTCACCGCCACGTAGTCGGCGCGCAGCGCCATGGCGGTCTTGATGTCCTCCATGTCCTTGGCCGTCAGCGCCGGCGCCGTCAGGCCGCCGCCCTGCTTGTTGATGCCCTTGTTGTTGGACAGCTCGCCGCCTATCGTCACCGTGGTATGCACGGCCTCGCCGCGCACCGAATCCACGGTGAGCACGATGAGGCCATCGTTGAGCA
>JAFECU010000270.1 GCA_018242005.1 Pseudomonadota bacterium
CACCAGCAACCCGCGCAATGTGATTGCCGCCGCGCTGCTGGCGCGCAACGCCCGACGCCTGGGCCTTGCGCGCAAGCCCTGGGTCAAGACCTCGCTCGCGCCCGGCTCCAAGGCCGTGGAGCTGTACCTGAAGGAAGCGAACCTGCTGGGCGACCTGGAGGCGCTGGGTTTCGGCATCGTCGGCTTTGCCTGCACCACCTGCAACGGCATGAGCGGCGCGCTCGACCCCAAGATCCAGCAGGAGATCATCGAGCGCGACCTCTACGCCACGGCCGTGCTCTCGGGCAACCGCAACTTCGACGGGCGTATCCACCCCTATGCAAGCCAGGCCTTCCTCGCCTCGCCGCCGCTGGTGGTGGCCTATGCGATCGCGGGCACGGTGCGCTTTGACATCGAAAACGACGTGCTGGCCGTCGTGGATGGCCAGGAAATCCGCCTCAAGGACCTCTGGCCCAGCGATGAGGAGATCGACGCCATCGTCGCAAAAGCCGTCAAGCCCGAGCAGTTCCGCGCCGTGTACGAGCCCATGTTCGCCATCCGCAGGGACGACGGTGACAAGGCGGCGCCGCAGTACGACTGGCGCCCCATGTCCACCTACATCCGCCGCCCGCCGTACTGGGACACGGAAGGCGTGGGCGCGCTCGCCGCCTTCCCGCGCACGAATCAAGGTATGCGCGCGCTGGCCCTGTTGGGCGACAACATCACCACCGACCACCTCTCGCCCTCCAACGCCATCCTGGCGAGCAGCGCGGCGGGCGAATACCTGGCGAAGATGGGCTTGAGCGAGGAGGACTTCAACTCCTACGCCACGCACCGCGGCGACCACCTCACCGCCATGCGCGCCACCTTTGCCAACCCGCAGCTGGTCAACGAGATGGCCGTGGTCGATGGCCAGGTGAAGAAGGGTTCGCTCGCGCGCATCGAGCCCGAGGGCCGGGTGGTGCGCATGTGGGAGGCCATCGAGACCTATCTTGCGCGCCGCCAGCCGCTCATCATCATCGCCGGTGCCGACTACGGCCAGGGCTCGAGCCGCGACTGGGCCGCCAAGGGCGTGCGCCTGGCGGGCGTGGAGACCGTGGTGGCCGAGGGCTTCGAGCGCATCCACCGCACCAACCTGATCGGCATGGGCGTGCTGCCGCTGGAGTTCAAACCCGGCACCACGCGCCTGACGCTCAAGCTCGACGGCACCGAAACCTACGATGTGCAAGGGGCGCTGGAGCCGCGTGCCGACCTCACGCTGGTCATCCACCGCAAAAGCGGCCAGACCGAGCGCGTGCCCGTGACCTGCCGCCTGGACACGGCCGAGGAAGTCTCGGTGTACGAGGCCGGCGGCGTGCTGCAGCGCTTTGCGCAGGATTTTTTGGCATCCAATCGGGCTTGAACTCTTGTGCATTCACCCCCTCCCCCTCTGGGGGAGGGTTGGGGTGGGGGCCAACCGCGCTGCGCGTTTCAGCCAGGCTCTGTGGCCTGCCGCCCCCATCCCAGCCTTCCCCCGGAAGGGGAAGGTGCAAGAACAGATAGAAAGCTCGCTGATATGACACTACATCCTCCCCAGATCCGCATCCCCGCCACCTATATGCGCGGCGGCACCAGCAAGGGCGTGTTCTTCCGCCTGGCCGACCTGCCCGCTGCCGCGCAACAGCCCGGCCCGGCGCGCGACAAGCTGCTGCAGCGCGTCATCGGCAGCCCCGACCCCTATGGCGCACAGATCGACGGCATGGGCGGGGCCACGTCGAGCACCAGCAAATGCGTGATCCTCTCCAAGAGCACGCGCGCCGGGCATGACGTGGACTACCTCTACGGCCAGGTGTCCATCGACAAGGACCTCGTGGACTGGAGCGGCAACTGCGGCAACCTCTCCACCGCCGCCGGGGCGTTTGCCCTCCACGCCGGCCTGGTCGATGCCAGCCGCATCCCGAGCGACGGCGTGTGCGTGGTGCGCATCTGGCAGGCCAACATCGGCAAGACCATCATCGCCCACGTGCCCGTGTCGGGCGGCCAGGTGCAGGAAACCGGCGACTTCGAGCTCGACGGCGTGACCTTTCCGGCCGCAGAGATCGTGCTGGAGTTTCTTGATCCGTCGGAGGAAGGCGAAGATGGCGGTGCGCTATTCCCTACAGGAAATCTGGTCGATGACCTGGAGGTGCCGGGCGTTGGTACTTTCAAGGCCACGATGATCAGCGCGGGCATTCCCACCGTGTTCGTCAACGCTCTTGATATCGGCTACCAGGGCACGGAGCTGCGCGAGGACATCAACGGCGACCCGGCGCAGCTGGCGCGCTTTGAGCAAATCCGCGTGGCGGGCGCGCTGCGCATGGGCCTGATCCAGACCCCCGAGGAGGCTGCTACGCGCCAGCACACGCCAAAAATCGCCTTCGTCAGCCCGCCCCGGGACTACACCGCCGCCAGCGGCAAGACCATTGCGGCGGCGGATGTGGATCTGCTGGTGCGCGCCCTGTCCATGGGCAAGCTGCACCACGCCATGATGGGCACGGCCGCCGTGGCCATTGGCACGGCGGCGGCCATTCCCGGCACGCTGGTGAACCTGGCGGCCGGTGGTGGCGAACGCGCGGCGGTGCGCTTTGGCCACCCCTCGGGCCTGCTACGCGTGGGTGCCGAGGCGAAACAGGAAAACGGCCAGTGGACCGTCACCAAGGCCGTGATGAGCCGCAGCGCGCGTATCCTCATGGAAGGCTGGATTCGGGTGCCATCCCCCTGAGCGACTTCGTCGCTTCCCCCTTCTCTCACGCTGCGCGTGGGAAGGGGGACGCTAGCTCAGCGCAGCGGGGCGGCCCTCGCCTGGGCCGCGCCGGTTTCAACCAATGCGCGCATCAATCAATAAGGAAGCATGTGATGAACACCAAGCAGCAACTCAAGCAACTCGTCGAGGCCCGCAACGGCCTGCTCGTTCCGGGCGCATTCAACGCACTGTCGGCCAAGGTCATCGCCGACCTGGGCTTCAAGGCCATCTACGTCACCGGCGCGGGCGTGACCAATATGTGGTTCGGCATGCCCGACCAGGGCTTCATGGGCCTGGCCGAGATCGCCGACCACACGGCGCGCATCCGCGACGCGGTGGACGTGCCGCTCATCGTCGATGCCGACACGGGCTTTGGCAACGCGCTCAACGTCTATCACACGGTGCGCACGCTCGAGCGCGCCGGGGCCGACTGCATCCAGCTCGAAGACCAGGTGGCGCCCAAGCGCTGCGGCCACTTCAGCGGCAAGGAGGTGATTTCCACCGAGGAGGCGGTGAGCAAGATCCGCGCCGCCGTCGATGCGCGGCGCGACAGCGATTTCCTCATCATGGCGCGCACCGACGCCGCCGCCACGCACGGCTTCGAGGCCGCCGTGGAGCGCGCGCAGCGCTTCGCCGAGGCGGGTGCGGACATCCTCTTCGTCGAAGCCGTGACCAAGCCTGAGGAAGTGCGCGCGCTGCCGCAGCGCCTGGCCAAACCCCAGCTCATGAACATGGTGATCGGCGGCAAGACGCCGATCTTCAACGCCGAGCAGCTGGGTGAGCTGGGCTTTGGCATCGTGCTCTACGCCAACGCCGCGCTGCAGGGTGCGGTGATGGGCATGCAAAAGGCGCTGACCACGCTGCGCGACGCGAAGGAAGTGCAGGAATCGAGCGGCCTGGTGACGCCATTTGCCGAGCGCCAGCGCCTCGTCAGCAAGCATGAATGGGATGCGCTGGAGAAGCGCTACACCTGATTTGCTTCTGTAGTGATAGCTGCCTGCGCAGAGCTGTAGCGGGTTGGCTCAACTAAATCCTGCAAATAGTCTGTCTGCAGGTCCGCCTCGCCCGAGCCCAGGTGGATTGGCCTCGGGATGCCCTGCGGCCCCAGGGGCACGGCCACCACGTCCATCTTGGCCGCATCTTCCTGCGCCAGCCAGCGCGGCAGCGCCGCCAGGCCGCGGCTGCTCGCGACCATCTGCAGCATGATGTCCGTCGTCTCAATGGTCTTGTGCTGCAGCGGCGCGACGCCCGCGGGCAGGAGGAACCGGGTGTAGATGGCAACCCTGTCGGTGGCCCCGGGGTCGGTGATGGGCACCGCCTGCGCCAGCCGCTGCGGCCGGCGGACATGGGCGCTGCCCGCAAGCGCATGGGCACTATCATCAAGACTGCCGATGTCACGCTCGATTGAGGCGGCTGGCCGGCCCCGATGCAATTCGGGCGCAGGCGCCTGTCGGCCCGTCGATTTCTGCGGCACCACGCCCGCTATCGCCCCGGCAGTGGCTGCTTGCAGCGCGCCGGATGCCCGCCGGCGGCCGGGCGTTCAGGCTGTGCATGTAACCCATTTTGTGCAAAAATAGAAACCCGATTACATACAACGGACTCACGAAAGAGACATGACCATGCGAAGCCGCCGCGCCACCAAAATCGTCGCCACCCTGGGCCCCGCCTCCAGCGACCCGCTGCTGCTGGAGCAGATGATCGCCGCGGGAGTGAATGTGGTGCGCCTGAACTTCAGCCACGGCAAGGCACGCGACCATGTGGAGCGTGCCGCCCGGGTGCGCGAGGCGGCGCAGCGCGCCGGGCGCGAGGTGGCCATCATGGCCGACCTGCAGGGCCCCAAGATCCGTGTGGGCAAGTTTGCCGAGGGTCGCGTGATCCTGGAGGTGGGGCAGCCCTTCGTCCTCGATGCCTCGCGCACGGAGCCCGGCGACCTGCAGGGCGTAGGCCTCGACTACAAGGAGCTGCCGCGCGACGTGAAGGCCGGCGACATTCTGTTGCTCAACGATGGCCTGATCGTGCTGACCGTGAACGCCGTACGCGGCGAGGCCGTGCACACCACGGTCAAGCTCGGCGGCGAGCTGTCCAACAACAAGGGCATCAACAAGCAGGGCGGGGGCCTCACGGCGCCTGCGCTCACGGCCAAGGACATGGAAGACATCAAGACCGCGATGAGCTTTCAGGCCGACTACGTGGCCGTGAGCTTCCCGAAGAACGCCACCGACATGGAGATGGCGCGCCAGCTGTGCAACGTGGCGGCGGCCGATTTCCGCCACAAACCGGGGCTGATTGCAAAAATCGAGCGCGCCGAGGCCATCCCGCGGCTGGAGGAAATCCTGCGCGTCTCCGACGGCATCATGGTCGCGCGCGGCGACCTGGCCGTGGAGGTGGGAAATGCCGCCGTGCCCGCGCTGCAAAAGAAGATGATCCGCATGGCGCGCGAGATGGACAAGGTTGTCATCACCGCCACGCAGATGATGGAGAGCATGATCACCAACCCCGTGCCCACGCGCGCCGAGGTCAGCGACGTGGCCAATGCCGTGCTCGACGGCACCGATGCCGTGATGCTCAGCGCCGAGACCGCAGCCGGCAAGTACCCGCTGGAGACGGTGCAGGAGATGGCCAAGATCTGCGCCGCCGCGGAGGCCGCCGAGGACCCGGACCGCGACGCCGACTTCGACGGCGAGACCGCGGGCCGCATCGACCAGTCCGTGGCCATGGGCGCGCTGTTCACGGCTCACCACCTGGGCGCCAAGGCCATCGTGGCCATGACCGACAGCGGCTCCACGGCCCTGTGGATGAGCCGCCACCGCATCCACATTCCGATCTACGCGCTCACGCCCAAGGTGACTACGCAGCGGCGCATGGCCATGTTCCGCAACGTGCGCCCCCTGCTCATGGACACCAGCGCGGACCGCGTCACGGCGCTGGCCCAGGCCGAGAACCACTTGAAGGCGCGCAACATCGTGCAGCAGGGCGACCTGTACGTGATCACCTGCGGCGAGCCCATGGGCGCGCCGGGTGGCACGAACATGCTCAAGATCTGCCGGGTGCAGTAGGGTCTGGCGGTCATGGCGCGGTCCTGCCCGGATGGCCCGGCAGGGCGGTGGGCGATCGCGGGGGCGATGCTGGCGGGTGGGTAGAATCGGCGGTTACCAAGCGGTTACCGCCGCGTTTTTCCCAACCTTCGAACGGACCCACCACCATGCCTCTCGTCTCGATGCGCGAACTGCTCGACCATGCCGCCGACAACGGCTATGGCATTCCCGCCTTCAACGTGAACAATCTGGAGCAGGTGCAGGCCGTGATGGCCGCCGCCGATGAGGTGGGGGCGCCCGTCATCCTGCAAGCCAGCGCCGGCGCACGCAAATACGCGGGCGAGAGCTTCATCAAGTACCTGATTGCCGCCGCCGCCGAGGCTTACCCGCATATCCCGCTGGTCATGCACCAGGACCACGGCACTTCGCCCGCCGTCTGCCAGGGTGCCCTGCACCTGGGCTTTGGCTCGGTGATGATGGATGGCAGCCTCAAGGAAGACGGCAAGACGCCGGCCGACTTCGACTACAACGTGGGCGTGACGCGCCAGGTGGTCGAGATGGCGCACAGGGTTGGTGCCACGGTCGAGGGCGAGCTCGGCTGCCTGGGCAGCCTGGAGACCGGTGAGGCCGGGGAAGAAGATGGCATTGGCGCGGCCGGCAAGCTCAGCCACGCCCAGATGCTGACCGACCCCGAGGAGGCCGCGCAGTTCGTGAAGGCCACGCAGCTCGACGCGCTGGCGATTGCCATCGGCACGAGCCATGGTGCCTACAAGTTCACGCGTCCGCCCACGGGCGACGTGCTGGCCATCTCGCGCGTCAAGGAAATCCACGCCCGCATTCCCAACACCCATCTGGTGATGCATGGCTCGTCTTCCGTGCCGCAGGACCTGCTGGACATCATCAACCAGTTCGGCGGCAAGATGAAGCAGACCTACGGCGTGCCGGTCAAGGAGATCCAGGAAGCCATCAAGCATGGCGTGCGCAAAATCAACATCGACACCGACATCCGCATGGCGATGACCGGTGCGGTACGCAAATTCCAGGCCGAGAACCCCGACAAGTTCGACATGCGCGAATGGATGAAACCCGCACGCGAGGCCGCCAAGGCAATCTGCAAGCAGCGCTACCTTGAATTCGGTTGCGAAGGCCAGGCCGCCAAGATCAAGGGCCTGCCCCTGGCCGACATGGCGGCACGCTATGCCGCCGGTGCGCTGCGCCAAGTCGTGAACTGACGCCAATTCCCCCGGAAGCTGCCCGTAATTTGCGCGGGAAGACGATCTTCGGCAGCCATCGTGCTGCCGTTTTCTTTGGTTACGGCGCTGCATCATGTAAGCTCATGGTCAGCATGAGCCACGCACGCTGCATGCAGGAACCCTTTTGCCTTCATGAGTTTGATGATTACGACAATTCGGCGCCTGCTGCCCTGCGCCCTGGTGGTGCTGGCGGCCTGTGCACCGCTCAGCCCCGAGCCGCACTATCCCGTGGGCCGCGCGCGCCTTGCCCTGCCCCCTGGCGCCTGGCAAGACCTAGGCGTCGCCGACGAGGCCGTTGCCACCTTGCCCGCGCCCGTGGGCCGCATTGCGCTTCAGACCCGCGCCGTGGCCCTGCGCGGCGCGCAGCAGCAATTGCTGGCCGTGCTGCGCGTGCAGACCAATCGCGACAACTACCCCCGCGAGTCCGTGTACTGGCCCGGTGATTGCCCGCGCCAGACGGGCGTGCTGGTGGAGGACGCCACTCGCGGCAGCCCGGTGCGCGTGGACTGCCTGCGCCTCAAGCGCTGGGCAGGCAGTGCGCAATGGCTGGAGAAAAGCGAACCCGATTTCGCGCAATGGCTGGAGCAGCACAAGCTGGCGCTGGACAAACCCTATTCCTACCTGAGCTACCGCTACGCCAGCACGGGCGGAGCCCTGGTGCAGGTCGATGCCCTGGTGGACCAGCGGCTGCTGACCCCACGCGTGCGCAACAACGAGGAATTTTTGCTGGCAGGCCGGCCCGCGCTGCAATGGGGCCACGACCTGAGACAGGCCGTGCGCGTGAGCACCGGCATGATGGACGGTTACCTGGCCATTCCGCCCTTCCCGATGGCTCCACCGGTCCCATAGCGGATCGCAATGGTGGCATGGCATAACGATCACTAAACTCGAGGAGACCCTCATGCAGACCAACCCCAGCCCCCAGGCGCAACGCATAGGCGTTCCCAGGGAAATCTTCCCTGGCGAGAAGCGCGTGGCCAGCGTGCCCGACGTGGTGCAGAAACTCATCAAGCTCGGGTTCACGGTGGCCGTGGAATCGGGCGCCGGCGAGGCCGCCAACTGCAGCGACGACGCCTATCGCGCCGCCGGCGCCGAGATCGTCAACGGGGCTGCGGCGCTGTGGGCGTCGTCGGACATCGTGCTCAAGGTGCGCCCGCCCAGCGAGGCTGAAGTGGCGCTGATGCGCGAAGGCGGCACGCTCATCGGCTTCGTCTGGCCCGCGCAGAACCCCGACCTGATGCAGCGGCTGGTTGCCCGCAACGCCACCGTGCTGGCCATCGACTGCCTGCCGCGCACGCTCTCGCGCGCGCAGAAGATGGACGCGCTGACCTCCACCGCGGGCGTCTCGGGCTATCGCGCCGTCATCGAGGCGGCCAACGCCTTTGGCCGCTACTTCAACGGCCAGATCACGGCCGCGGGCAAGGTGCCGCCGGCCAAGGTCTTCATCGCCGGCGCCGGCGTCGCGGGCCTGGCGGCCATCGGCACGGCGGCCAACCTGGGCGCCATCGTGCGCGCCAACGACACGCGCGCCGAGGTCGCCGACCAGGTCAAGTCCCTGGGCGGTGAATTCGTCAAGGTGGACTACGAGGAAGAAGGCTCGGGCGGCGGCGGTTACGCCAAGGTCATGAGCGAGGGATTCCAGGCGGCGCAGCGCAAGATGTACGCCGATCAGGCCAAGGATGTGGACATCATCATCACCACTGCCCTGATCCCCGGCAAGCCGGCTCCGAAGCTCATCACCGCCGAGATGGTGCAGAGCATGAAGCCCGGCAGCGTGATCGTGGACATGGCCGCCGAGCAGGGCGGCAACTGCGAGCTGACCGTGCCCGGCGAGGCCGTGGTGCGCCATGGCGTGACCATCATCGGCTACACGGACCTGGCCTCGCGCCTGGCCAAGCAGTCCTCCACCCTGTACGCCACCAACCTGCAGCGGTTGATGGAGGAACTGTGCAAGGCCAAGGACGGGCAGGCCGTGGTCAACATGGAGGACGACGCCATCCGCGGCCTCACCGTCATCAAGGACGGCGCCATCACCTGGCCCGCGCCGCCACTCAAGGCCCCACCGGCACCGGCCCCCAAGGCGGCCGCCGCGCCCGTGGCCGAGAAGAAGAGCGGGCACGGACATGGCGCCGGTGCGCCCATGTCGGCCAAGGCGCTCACCATCGTCTTCGCCGTGGCCGCCGTGCTCTTCTGGCTCATAGGCGCCTATGCGCCCGCAGCCTTCCTCGGTCATTTCACGGTGTTCGTGCTGGCCTGCTTCATCGGCTACATGGTGGTGTGGAACGTCACGCCCGCGCTGCACACGCCGCTCATGAGCGTCACAAATGCCATCTCCAGCATCATCGCCATCGGCGCGCTGGTGCAGATCGCGCCACCGGAGGCCGGCGCCAACGGACGCCCGGACGGGCTCATCCTGTGGCTGGCCTTTGCCGCACTGGTGCTCACGGCCGTCAACATGTTCGGCGGCTTTGCCGTCACGCGCCGCATGCTGGCCATGTTCCGCAAATAAGAACGACAAGCACAAGGAAACAAGAACATGTCCCACAGCTTCGCCACCGTGGCCTACATCGGCGCCACCATTTTGTTCATCCTGAGCCTGGGCGGCCTGTCCAACCCGGAGACCTCGCGCCGCGGCAACCTCTTCGGCATGATCGGCATGGCCCTGGCCGTGCTGGCCACCGTATCCGGCCCGCGCGTCACCACCTCGGGGCTGGCCTGGATCATCGTCGCCCTGGCCATCGGCGGCGGCATAGGCCTGTATGCCGCCAAAGTAGTGAAGATGACCCAGATGCCCGAGCTGGTCGCGCTCATGCACAGCCTGGTGGGCCTGGCCGCCTGCCTGGTGGGCTTTGCGAGTTATGTCGATACCTCCATGCAGTTCGAGGGAGCGGAGAAGGCCATCCACGAGGTGGAGATCTACGTCGGCATCCTGATCGGCGCCATCACCTTCTCGGGCTCGCTGATCGCCTTCGGCAAGCTCGCCGGCCGCATCGGCGGCAAGCCGCTGCTGCTGCCCGCGCGCCACTGGCTCAACCTGATTGCGCTACTGGTGGTGATCTGGTTTGGCCACCAGTTTCTCAATGCGCATGACGTTCAGGCCGGCATGCTGCCCCTCATCGTCATGACGGTGATCGCCCTGCTGTTCGGCGTGCACATGGTCATGGCCATTGGCGGGGCCGACATGCCGGTGGTGGTGTCCATGCTCAACAGCTACTCGGGCTGGGCGGCGGCGGCCACGGGCTTCATGCTCAACAACGACCTCCTGATCGTCACTGGCGCGCTCGTGGGCTCCTCGGGCGCCATCCTGTCCTACATCATGTGCAACGCGATGAATCGCAACTTCATCAGCGTGATCGCCGGCGGCTTCGGCTCGGGCGGCGGCGCGCCGGCCAAGAAGGGCGACGCGGCAGAACCCCAGGGCGAGGTCGTGCCGGTCAGCAGCCAGGAGACGGCCGAGATGCTGCGCGAGGCCAAGAGCGTCATCATCGTGCCCGGCTACGGCATGGCCGTGGCCCAGGCCCAGCACACGGTGTTCGAAATCACGCAAACGCTGCGCGAGAAGGGCGTCAACGTGCGCTTTGCCATCCACCCGGTGGCGGGCCGCATGCCCGGTCACATGAACGTGCTGCTTGCCGAGGCCAAGGTGCCCTACGACATCGTGATGGAGATGGACGAGATCAACGAGGACTTCCCCGACACCGACGTGGCCATCGTCATCGGCGCCAACGACATCGTGAACCCCAGCGCGCTGGAAGACCCGGCAAGCCCCATTGCCGGTATGCCGGTGCTCGAAGTGTGGAAGGCGCACCACTCCATCGTCATGAAGCGCTCCATGGCCTCCGGCTATGCGGGCGTGGACAACCCGCTCTTCTACAAGGAAAACAACCGCATGCTGTTTGGCGATGCGAAGAAGATGCTGGATGAGGTGTTGGCGGTACTGCGGAGCTGACGAGGCATAATCACAAAAAAGAACGATCGTGCTGATTTATTTCGGCACGGTTTTACCTCAACAGCTCAGGAGACCCGAACATGACCGACCGACCGTGGCTGGCCGCCTATCCGCAAGGCGTGCCCGCCGAGATCGACCCGGCCCAATACACCTCGCTGGTGCAGCTGATGGAGCAGGCCTTCCGCGACTATGCGGGCCGCACCGCCTACAGCTTCATGGGCAAGGACATCAGCTTTGGCGAAACCGATGCGCAAAGCCGCCAGTTTGCCGCCTATCTGCAAGGCCTGGGCCTGGCGCGCGGCGACCGAGTGGCGCTGATGATGCCCAATGTGCCGCAATACCCCATCGCCGTGGCGGCGGTGCTTCGCGCCGGCTTCGTGGTGGTGAACGTGAACCCGCTGTACACGCCGCGCGAGCTCGAACACCAGCTCAAGGACGCGGGCGCCAAGGCCATCGTCATCATCGAAAACTTCGCCACCACGCTGCAGGCCTGCATTGCCAACACGGCCGTCAAGCATGTGGTGCTGTGTGCCATGGGCGACCGGCTCGGACCGCTGAAGGGCGCGCTCGTCAATTTCGTGGTGCGCAGCGTCAAGAAGCTGGTGCCGCCGTACCAGCTGTCGGGCGCTGTGCGCTTCAACGATGCGCTGGCCAAGGGCGCTGCGGCCACGCTCAAGCAGCCCGACCTCGGGCCTGACGACATCGCCCTGCTGCAGTACACGGGCGGCACCACGGGCGTCTCCAAGGGCGCCGTGTTGCTGCACCGCAACGTGATCGCCAACGTGCTGCAGTCCGAGGCCTGGAACGCGCCGGTGATGAGCAAGGTGCCGGCCGGCGAGCAGCCCACCGCCGTGTGCGCGCTGCCTCTCTATCACATCTTCGCCTTCACGGTGAACATGATGCTGTCCATGCGCACGGGCGGCAAGACCATCCTGATCCCAAACCCGCGCGACCTGTCCGCCGTGCTCAAGGAACTGTCCAAGCACCGCTTTCACAGCTTCCCGGCCGTCAACACCCTGTTCAACGGCCTGGCCAACCACCCGGATTTCAAGACCGTCGATTGGAGTCATCTGAAGGTCTCGGTGGGTGGCGGCATGGCCGTGCAGGCGGCCGTGGCCAAGCTGTGGCTGGACAAGACCGGCTGCCCCATCTGCGAGGGCTACGGCCTGTCGGAGACAAGCCCCTCGGCCAGCTGCAACCCGGTGACTGCGAAGGAATTCTCGGGAACCATTGGCGTGCCGATTCCTAGCACCTCCATGCGCGTCCTCGACGACGACGGGCACGACATCTCGGCCAGCGGCCAGCCCGGCGAGATCGCCATCAAGGGCCCGCAGCTCATGGCCGGCTACTGGCAGCGTCCCGACGAAACCGCCAAGGTCATGACCGAGGACGGCTACTTCAAGACCGGTGACATCGGCGTGATGGACGAGCGCGGCTACTTCAAGATCGTTGACCGCAAGAAGGACATGGTGCTGGTCAGCGGCTTCAACGTCTACCCCAACGAGGTCGAGGACGTGGTGGCCCTGATACCCGGCGTGCTCGAATGCGCCGTGGTCGGCGTGCCCGACGAGAAGACGGGCGAGGCCGTCAAACTCGTCATCGTCAAGAAAGACCCGACCTTGACCGAGGCCCAGGTGCGCGACTACTGCCGCACCAACCTCACGGGCTACAAGCAGCCCAAGGTGATCGAGTTCCGCACCGAGCTGCCCAAGACCCCCGTGGGCAAGATTCTGCGCCGCGAGCTGCGCGACAAGAAGTGAACAACCCCCTGAGCTGCTTCGCAGCTTCCCCCTTCTCTCGGCTATCGCCGGGAAGGGGGACGACGCCAGCGCGGCGGGGCGGCCCTTGCGCGGCGTCTGCTGAGATGGGGCGCGCCAGTTTTATGCCGGTCGCCTCTAATCGCCCGTGACCACCGCCATCCTCAGCGCCCTGCCGGAAGAGCAGGGCAGCCTCATGCACGCGCTGCACCACCCCGAACGTATCGAGCGCGCGGGCCGCAGGTTCTGGCGCGGCGAGCTGTACGGCCAGCCCGTGGTGCTGGCTCTGTCGGGCATAGGCAAGGTGGCGGCGGCCACTACGGCGACCTTGCTGGCCGAACGTTTTGCCGTCACGCGCATGGTGTTCACCGGCGTGGCAGGCGGCCTGGGCGATAGCGTGCAGGTGGGCGACGTGGTGGTGGCACAGGACTATCTGCAGCACGACATGGACGCCTCGCCCCTCTTCGCCCGCTGGGAACTTCCCGGCTATGGCCTGGCGCGCATGCCCTGCGATACGGCCTTGACCACTGCATTATTTGCAGCTGCAAGCGCTTATCTGGCAATGGGTGGTGCCGGTTTTGAGCCAAAGAATGCGGCCGTCACCCGCGGCCATGCGGCGCGCGCGCACCGGGGCTTGATCGTCAGCGGCGACCGCTTCGTCTGCACCTCGGCCGAATCTGCCGCGCTGCGCCAGGCGCTCGCCGCGGCCGGCCACGCGGTGCTGGCCGTGGAGATGGAGGGCGCGTCCGTGGCGCAGGTCTGCCACGACTACGGCCTGCCGTTTGCCGCCGTGCGCACGATCTCGGACCGCGCCGACGACAGCGCGCATGTGGACTTTCCCCATTTCGTCACCCATGTCGCCAGCCGCTATTCCGACGGGATCGTGCATGAGCTGCTCAGGTTGCTATAAAAACAATAGGTGCTTGCGCTTATCCATAAAGCATCAGAGCCAAAACCGGCTGGAAATCGGAGCGGCGCCGTGAGCTGGCGCCGCACAGCGCCTCAAGGGGCGCGCTACTTCAACCAGCCGCGCTTGCGGAAATACAGCATCGGCACCACGGCGCTGGCGATCATAAGCACGATGGCGTAGATGTAGCCATGCTCCCACTCCAGCTCGGGCATGGCCTTGAAGTTCATGCCGTAGACGCTGGCGATCAGCGTGGGCGGCAGCAGCGCCACGCTGGCCACCGAGAAGATCTTGATGATCTTGTTCTGGTTGATGTTCAGGAAGCCGACCGTGGCGTCCATCAGGAAGTTGATCTTGTCGAACAGAAACTGCGTGTGGCTGTCCAGCGACTCGATGTCGCGCAGGATCTGGCGCGCGTCCTCGAACTGCCCCGAGTTCAGCATCCTGCTGCGCATCATGAAGCTGACGGCTCGGCGTGTGTCCAGCATGTTGCGCCGAATGCGGCCATTCAGGTCCTCCTGCCAGGCGATGCCCGCCAGCACGCGCTGGGCGTGGTCATCGGTCATGTGGCCTTCGAGTACCTGGGTACTGACCTTCTTCAGGTCGTCGTAGATGCCTTCGAGCGTGTCGGCCGAATACTCCACGTCGGTGTCGAACAGTGACAGCAGCACCTCCTTGGCATCCTCGATGAGTCCCGGCGCGCGCCGCGCGCGCATTCGCAGCAGGCGGAACACGGGAATGTCCTCGTCGTGAATGGAAAACAGCACGCCGCAGCTCTTGAGCTCGGTGTTGTGCTGGTTCAGGATGAAGGCCACGCGCACCGAGCGCGGCTCCTCCTCGTCGTCCACCAGGAAGTCGCTGCGGATATGCAGCTCGCCGTTGTCTTCCTCGTAGAAGCGCGCCGACTCCTCGATGTCGTCGTCCATCACGTCTTCGGGGATGGACAGGCCGTAATGCTGCTTGACCCAGCGTTTCTCCAGCACCGTGGGCGACTCCAAGTCTACCCATATCGGCTGAAAGCGCGGCAAATCTTCCAGGGACTCGACTTCTTCCTGGACCAGCCGCCCATTGGCGAGCGAAAAGATGTTGAGCATGGCTCAAATTCCCGGTGGTTTTTCTACTGTCGGCGAGGGTGTGGGGTGCTTTCAGTCCCTCGGCAGTCCGGGAGGCTGAAAGCTACCGACTGGGGTAGCTTTCCATGGATTGACGTCCGGTGTGTGTAAACCGGCAATTATCGCATTTGACCGCCACCGCAGCGAAGCTTCAGCCCGGCGCCGCCTGGCGCACCAGGGCCAGCGCATGGCACAGGTCGGCCCAGGCGGCGGCCTTGGCCCCGGGGGCCCGCAACAGGTAGGCCGGGTCGTAGCTGACCACGGCCGGTGTGCCGTCGGCCAGCCGCTGCGCGCCGGCGCGAAGGAGACCCAGCGGCTCGCGGCTGTCGAGCAGGGCGCGTGCCGGCGCCAGGCCCAGCAGCAGCACCATGGCCGGGCGCAGCGCCGCCAGCGCCTGCTGCAGGCCGGTGGCCGGCTCCAGGCCCGCGGCCGGCGGCCCGGCTGTGGGGCGCGACAGCGTGGCCACGAAGGCGCGTGGATGGTGGTGCAGGCGCATGGCACGCAGCATGTTGTCCAGCAGCCGCCCTGAATCGCCCGCCAGGGGCTGTTCCGGCGTGAGGCTTTCCAGCACGATGAGCCAGGCCCCGCCCAGTTCGGGCGGCGTGGCTGCCGGGTCGGCCTGCGGGTACAGAGCCTGAGGGGGGTGCAGCAGCAGGGCTCCGGTCGCGGCGCCGGGCGCCTTCGGGGCCGTCTGCACCACGGGCGCCACCGGCACCGCCGGTGCCGGGGGCCGCGCGGGCGGGGCCGTGGGTGCCGGCGCCTGCGTGCGCATGGGGGGGGGCTGCGGGGCGGCGGCTGCGGGGGCCGGCGCAGGGGCGGGGCGCGCCGGCGGCGCGGTCCAGACGGTGACGCCCATCTCCTGCAGCATGGCGCGTTGGCGCGCATCCAGTTCAAGGCTCATAGCGGCAGACTCATGACCACGGCGTCCTCGCGCTGGTCGCCCACGCCCGGGTAGTAGCGCTTGCGCAGGCCCACGCGGCGATAGCCATGGGTTTCATAGACACGCTGGGCGCGCGCGTTGCTCGCGCGCACCTCCAGCCACAGCCATTGCGCGCCGCGGCCGCGCGCCCACAGGGCCAGGGCGTCGAGCATCACATGGGCCCAACCCTGGCGCTGGAAGGCAGGCGCCACGGTGATGTTGAGAAGATGCGCCTCTTCCACACCGGGCATGGCGACGAAGTAGCCGAGGATCTGCGTCCCCGCCATGAGCAGCTGGGCCTGGTAGCCGGCGGCCAGCGCATCGATGAAATTGCCACGCGTCCAGGGGTGGCTGTAGGCGGCACGCTCGATCGCCATGAGCGCATCCAGGTGCGCCGGGGTCAACGCCTCGAAGCGGGCCTCGTTGGCGGCCGGTGGCAGCGCCATGGCGCTCATGGCCGTGCGTCCTGCGCAGCCAGGCGCGCGGCCTCGCGCTCGGCCGTGGTTTGCGCCACCTTGTCGCGTATGTAACGCGGCAGGGCGGCGGCGGCCGGAACGGCGGCGCCGGCGGCCAGCAGCGCGGGTGCCAGGCGCAGCAGGGCCGCGGCCGTGGGTAGCGCGGGCACATGGTGCGCACCGGGCGCCAGGCGCTCGCCATAGGCGGCGCGTGCGTTTCCGGCTACGGTCCAGCCCGCGGGCACGGTCACGGCCTCGGGTGCGCACAGGCCGAGGTCCTGCGGCGCAAGCCAGGAACCGCCCGCGGGCGCCATCGCGTCGGGCAACCATTCAAAGGGCGCCGCATAGACCTCGCCCATGCGCGCGTCGAGCGTGGCGACCACGCGCGTGCAGCCATGCGTGGCGCGGGCCTCCTCGGCCACGGCCAGCAGCGTGTCCACGGGCAGCACGGGCACACCCTGGCCGCCGCGCGCGCCAAAGGCCAGGCCCTGGGCCACGGAGCAGGCCGTGCGCAGTCCCGTGAACGAGCCCGGCCCGCGGCCGAAGACCACGGCATCGAGCTGCTCAAACCTGAGTCCGGCCTCGGCCAGCAGCGTGCGGATGGCCGGTATCAAGCCGGTCGAAGCCTGGGCGCCGCCGGGCCCGCAGTGCTCGCACACGAGCGCACCATGCTGCACGGCGATGGACAAGGTGTCGGTGCTGGTGTCGAAGGCGAGCAGGTTCATGGCGGGCCCGATTATCTGCTGCGCGCCGGGCCATGACGGCATGCGGGATAGACTTTGGCGCCATGTTGCTCCCGTCCCTTGCGCCTGCCTGCCGCCGCCTGCGCCGCGCGGCCCGTGCCGGCATCGCCGCCGTATCCCTTGCCGCCTGTACGGCAGCGCTCGCGGCCGCGCCGGCCGAAGTCGACGCCCTGCCTCCGGCCGTCGATGCGGCGCTGCAGCGCGCTGGCCTGCCGCCTGCGGCCCTTTCGGCCATGTTGGTGGAGGTTGCCGGGCGCACGCCGGCGCGCCTGGCCTACCAGGGCGACAAAGCCCTCAACCCGGCCTCGGTCATGAAGCTCGTGACCACCTTTGCGGCGCTGGATCTGCTGGGGCCGGCCTTCACCTGGGAAACGCCCGTCTACCTGGAAGCCCAGCCCCAGGGCGGCCGCCTGCGTGGCAATGTCTACATCCAGGGGCAGGGCGACCCGACGCTGGTGGTGGAGCGGCTGTGGCTGCTCATGCAGCGCCTGCGCGCGAGCGGCATTGCGCAGATTGATGGCGACATCGTGCTCGACCGCACGGCCTTCCGGCTGCCTGCGCACGATCCGGCCGAGTTCGACGGCGAACCGTGGCGCCCTTACAACGCCGGGCCCGACGCGCTGCTGCTCAATTACAAGGCTGTCCTCATGGACTTTCAGCCCGATGCCGCGGCCGGCGTGGCGCACCTGCGCTACCTTCCGCCGCTGGCCGGCGTCGATCTGCCGGCCAGCGTGCCCCTGGCGGGCCCGGATGCGGCCTGCGGCGACTGGCGTGGGGCCCTGCGCGCCGACTTTGCCGATGCCGCGCGCATCGCCTTCGAGGGCGCCTACCCGCAGGCCTGTGGCGCGCGCGAATGGTCCGTGGTGCCGGCCGACCCGAGCGGCTTTGCGGCGCGCGCCGTGGCCGGCATGTGGCGCGAGGTCGGCGGCCAGCTCACGGGCCGCGTGCGCGACGGCCAGGTGCCCGCGGGCCTGCAGCCGGCATTCAAAATCCGTTCGCCGGCGCTGACCGAGGTGGTGCAGGCTATCAACAAACATAGCAACAACGTCATGACCCAGCAGCTCTTGTTGACGCTGGGCCTGCAACTCGGCGGCCAGGGCAGCTTCGAGAGCGCGCGCACCGTGATCGCCCGTTGGTGGCGCGAACGCATGGGGGCCGCCGACCTGCCGACGGTGGACAACGGCGCCGGCCTTAGCCGCGAGGCCCGCATCACGGCCCGGGCGCTCACCCGCATGCTGCAGCAGGCCTGGGCCGCACCGGTGATGCCGGAATTCGTCGCCTCGCTACCGGTCTGGGGCGTGGACGGTACGCTGCGCCGCCGACCGGCCCTGGCCGCGGGAGCCGCCCACCTCAAGACCGGCAGCCTGCGCGACGTGGCGGCCATGGCCGGCTACGTGCTGGGCGCCAGCGGCCGCCGCTACGTGCTGGTGGCCATGGTCAACCATCCGAACGCGGCCGCGGCGCGGCCGGCGCTCGACGCGCTGATCGACTGGGCGGCGCGCGACGCCGGCCTTTCGAATGGCCGAAATTGGTAGTTTCCCCAATCCATGAAATCGAAACACAAACGCTACCATCCTTGATCCAAAAGCGAACGATCGTTCTATTTATAACCGGAGCTCTTGATGAAACTACGCCTGCACTGGGCGGCTGCGGCCGCAGTCGCCACCTTACTCACGGCCTGTGGCGGAGGTGGCAGCGACACCACGCCCGTGGCGCGCGTCACCTCGGTCAAGGTTATCGGCGACAGTCTGTCCGACAGCGGCACCTTCGGCCTGAAGTTCACGGTGCAGGGCGCGGCGCGCACGGGCCCGGGGTCCACCCCCATCTGGCCCGAGCGCGTGGCTGCCAGCTACAGCCAGACGCTGTGCCCGCACTATGTCTCCACGGGCAACAGCTTCGGCGTGCAGGCAAGCTGCACCAACTACGCGGTGGGCGGCGGGCGCATCAACAACTTCACCGGGCCCACCACGCCCGTGTCCATCGTGCAGCAGCTCAAGGACTCCGGGACCGCGGGCTATGGCGCGGGTGACCTCGTGCTCATCGATGGCGGCGGCAACGACGCTGCCGACCTGATAGGCGCCTACCTGGCGGCCTCCAAGGACGGCGGCAAGTCCTATGCGGCGCTGCTGGGCACGGTGCTCGATGCCGCGACCGTGAACAGCCTGCTGGCGGGCGGCGCCACGGGCATGGCGCAGGCCGGTGGGGCCTATATGCAGGCCCTGGCGGCACAGTTCGCCGCCACCATACAGGCCCAAACCCTGGCCAAGGGGGCACCGCGTGTGGCGGTGCTGAACATGCCGGGCGTGACCTCGACGCCCAAGTTCCGCATGGTGCTGGCCTCCATCGCCGCATCCAGTGGCCAGGCGGCGGCGACGCAGCTGCAAACCCTGTTCGACGGCTGGATCCAGGCCTTCAACGCCAAGCTGGCGGCCTCGCTGGCCGGCGACAGCCGCCTCACCGTGGTGGACTTCTACGCCTCGTTCAAAGACCAGGCGGAACACCCTGCGCAGTACACCTACACCAACGTGACGACGCCGGCCTGCCCGGCCACGGGCGTTGGCAGCGATGGCCTGCCCACCTACGACTTCGCCAGCTGCACGGCGGCCGCGCTGTCGGCCATGACACCGCCGGCCGGCGCCCCAAGCGGCCCCGACTGGTGGACGCACTATGGCTTCTCCGACAGCTTCCACCCCACGCCCTTTGGCCACCAGCTGATGGGGCAGCTGGTATCGCGCTCGCTGTCTCAGGCAGGCTGGCTCTAAGCGCTTTCGCGCACAACTCACATCAAAGGCGACTGAATCTATGACACAGAAATTCTTGCGCACCGGCTGCTTGCTGGCGTTGGTGCTGGCCGGCGGCGTGGCCCAGGCACAGCAGGCAGGCACGATCAGCGTGCGTGCCGGCTTCACACGCATCATGCCGCAGACCAAGAGCGGCGACCTGACCGCGCCCAGCTTTCCGCACACGACGGTGGATGTGGGTTCGGCCACGGCGCTCACGGGCGGCATCAACTACATGCTCACCGACCACTGGGCGCTGGACCTGCCCGTGGGCCTGCCGTTCAAGCACAATTTCTATGGCGACGGAGCCATCGCCGGCGTGGGCAAGCTCGGCGAGACCAAGGTGGTGCCGGCGACGCTGTTCGCGCAGTACCGCTTCGGCGAGGCCAATGCGGCCTTTCGCCCCTACCTGGGCCTGGGCGTGACCTACAGCAAGTTCTTCAAGAACCGCACCACGGCGGCGCTGTCGGGCGTTACCGGCGGCTCGCCCGCGAACCCGACCACGGCCTATATCGACAACAAATGGGGCCTGACGCCGCAGGTGGGCTTCGTGTGGAACTTCAGCGACCGCTGGTTCCTCGACGTGGCCTACTACAAGAGCTTCCTCAAGACCACTGCCCATTTGTCCAGCGGGCAGAGCATTTCCATGCGCCTCAATCCCAACGTGGTGGCGGTGGGCGTGGGCTATCGTTTCTGAGTGCAGGCCACGGCGGGCGCTGTGCCTGCGCCGTGTCACCCGGTCAAATAAAAAGGCCGGCTCCATGCGGAGCCGGCCTTTTTCTCATGGGGCCTCAGGCGAGATACAGGCTCACCACTGCAGGCGCAGGAAGCTGTAGGCGCTGGCGCCGAATTGACGCTGCGCGCTGGGCGTGATGTAGACCTTGTCCGCAAACAGATAGGCGTTTTGGTTGGCACCGGACAACAGCGTGTTCACCGTGCACAGGTTCGAGTTCACCTGACCGGTGCCGATGCCGATACCCGGGCCGGGGTCCACCGAGGTACATACCGGCGTCACGCCGTCGGTGAAGCCAAAGCCGCCGGGGTTGCCCTGGTACAGGTTCACGTAATAGGCCGCATCCACATAGCGCACGGTCTTGCTCAGGTCGGAGATGCTCTTGAGCAGGTTGGTGTTGAAGCTCAGGCTGGCCTGGCTGATCAGGCTTTGCTGGTTGATGGCCAGCGCCCAGGGTGTGCGGCTCAGGTCGTAGGTGCCGGTCATCAGGATATGTTTTGCGCCGGCATTGGACAGGCGGCGCGCCTGCGTGGCCAGGTCCAGGCCTGCCTGGCCCACGGCCGCTACATACTGGTCGGCGGTGAGTGTGCCGGCCTGCACGGCGGCCATGCCGGCAATGACATCGCTCACGCCGGCGCTGATCAGCACCAGATCGCCATCGCCAATTTTCTGGCTGGCCAGGAACTTGTCCACCTGCTGCGCCACCGTCAGCGTGCCGGCGTTGCCAGCCGCATCGGGTGTGAGGGCCACGCGTGCATTGCCCTGGGCATAGCTCAGGCCGCCGGCCGACACGGGCGCGATCGTGCCTCCGAAGCTTGAAGCCAGCTGCGACGTCCAGTTGTTGATGCTGCCATCGTTCACCGTATAGCCTGAACCATTCTGGCCGACGTCGGCCAGGCCGTCACCGAAGGCAACGAAGCGCGTGGGCGTGAAGGCCGACTCCACGGTACTGGAACCACAGGCCACCAGCAGGGTCGTCGCGGCACAGGCGGCCGCCAAGAAGCTGCGGCGCATCCAATTTGCTGCCATGTATTTCTCCAAATTCAAGAGTGCGAGAGTTTAAGCGGTGGGCCTCTATCCCGCGGCAGCGGCGCGCTGCAGGCGGTCGCGCACGCCCTCCCAGTCGGGGCTGTCGGGCGGGGTTTCTATCCAGATGAGTTTCACGCCCGCGTCGTCGAAGCCGCGCAGGGTGGCAAACAGCTGCTGCGCCGCGGCGGCGGCATCCTGGGGCATGCGGCGCAGCATGACCTTGGCGGATGCCGAGCGCAGCGCGGCGCGCGCATACACGGCCAGGTGGGCGGCGTCGGCGCCCAGCACGTCCAGGCCGGCCTGCAGCTGCCGCGCGTCCATGAGGCGCACGCGCGCCGTTGGTGCGTAATGTGCCAAAAGCGTGCCTGAGGCACGCGGGGTATGCGCTGTAAGCTCTTCTTTCGATAGTGGTGCAATGCCGCAGACGCGCTGCACGTCGGCGCGCGAGATGGCGCCGGGGCGCAGCAGCACGGGCACGCCGCGCGTGCAGTCGATGATGGTGGACTCGATGCCCACGGCGCAGGCGCCGCCGTCGAGCACCGGCAGCGCCGCGCCAAAGGCCTCGGCCACATGCCGGGCCGTGGTCGGGCTGACCTTGCCGAACAGGTTGGCGCTGGGCGCGGCCACGCCCCAGACGGGCGGGTCAAGCCGCTGGCAGGCCGCGAGCACGGCGTGAGCCACCGGGTGGGCCGGGCAGCGCAGGCCCACGCTGTCCTGCCCGCCCGTGGCGGCGCGCGCCGCCTGCGGCAGGCGCGGCAGGATGAGGGTCAGCGGGCCGGGCCAGAAGGCGTCGATGAGCTGCTGGGCGAACAGCGGCACCTCCTTGGCGTAGTGGGTGATGGCGCCGCTGTCGGCCACATGCACGATCAGCGGGTGATTGGCGGGCCGGCCCTTGGCGGCAAAGATCTGCGCCACGGCGGCGTCGTTGTCGGCGTCGGCCGCCAGGCCGTAGACGGTCTCGGTCGGCAGGCCCAGCAGCTCGCCGCGCGCCAGCTGCTGGGCGGCGGCCTGCACCGAGGCGTCCAGGCGTCCGTCGAGAATCATGCGCGCTCCGGTCAGAACGGCGCGATGCCGAGAATCGCCGCCGCCTTGAGCGCCGTGGCGCGCACGGCCTCGGGCGTGGCGCCGGTCACGTTCAGGTGGCCCATCTTGCGCCCGCGCTTGGCATCGCGCTTGCCATACAGGTGCAGATGGCAGCCGGGCAAGGCCAGCACCTGCGCCCAGTCGGGCGTGACGGGCTGCTCGCCCTGGGCGAACCACAGGTCGCCCAGCAGGTTGAGCATGATGGTCGGGCTGTGCAGGCGCGGCTGCACCAGGGGCAGGCCGGTCATGGCGCGCAGCTGCAGCTCGAACTGCGACACGTCGCAGGCGTCCTGGCTGTAGTGGCCGCTGTTGTGCGGGCGCGGGGCGATCTCGTTGACGACCAGACTACCGTCCTGCAGCACGAAGAACTCCACGCACAGCACGCCCACGTATTGCAGGCCGTTTGCTACGGATTTCGCAGCTGCCAGCGCATGGTCCATCTGTGCTGGAGGCAGATTTCCTTCAAAGACCTCGGTCACGGCCAGAATGCCGTCGCGGTGCAGGTTGCGCTGCACGGGCAGGTGCACGACGCTGCCGTCCTGGCCGCGCGCGACGATGACCGAGCATTCGTGCGCCAGCGGCAGCATCTTCTCGAGCACGCAGGGCACGCGGCCCAGGTCGTCCCAGGCGGCGGCCAGGTCGGCAAGGGTCTGCACCCGCACCTGGCCCTTGCCGTCGTAGCCCATGCGCGCGGTCTTCAGAATGCCGGGCAGCAGATCGCCCGTCACGGCCGCCAGCTGACCGGGCGTCGCTATCACCGCATGCGGCGCCACGGGCACGCCGCAGCGCACGAAATGCGCCTTCTCGGCCGCGCGGTCCTGGGCGATGGCCACGGCGCTGCCCGCGGGCGATACGCGCAGGGTCTGCGCCAGCCGGTCCAGCGATGCGGCGGGCACGTTCTCGAATTCGGTGGTGACGGCCGCGCACAGCCGCACCATCTCGGCCAGGCCCTGCGGGTCCTCGTAGCCCGTGCGTATGTGGTGGTGGCTCACCAGACCGGCGGGGCTGGTGGGGTCGGCGTCCAGCACCACGGTGAAGTAGCCCATGGCCTGGGCCTCCTGCACCCACATGCGCCCGAGCTGCCCGCCGCCGAGCACGCCCAGCGTGGCGCCGGGCAGGATCACGTCGCCCGCGCCGCTCATGGGGCCGCCGGGGGTAGCTGCATGGCGCGCGCGGCGGCGGTCTGCTCGGCGCGGAAGGCCTCGAGCCGCTGGCGCAGGGCCGGGTCGTTGTTGGCCAGCAGGGCCACGGCGAACAGCGCCGCGTTGGCGGCCCCGGCCGCGCCGATGGCAAAAGTGGCCACGGGCACGCCCTTGGGCATCTGCACGATGGAGTGCAGCGAGTCCACGCCCTGCAGATGGCGGCTGGCCACGGGCACGCCCAGCACCGGCACCACGGTCTTGGCGGCGATCATGCCGGGCAGGTGGGCGGCGCCACCCGCGCCCGCGATGATGGCCTTCAGGCCGCGGCCCGCGGCGGCCTCGGCGTAGCGGAACATGTCGTCGGGCATGCGGTGGGCCGAGACCACCTGCGCCTCGTGCGCGACGCCGAACTGCTCAAGAATGGCAACTGCGTGCTGCATGGTGTCCCAGTCGCTGCTGGAGCCCATGACCACGCCGATCTGTATGGGGTTCATGTGTCTGAGCGCATGGCGCGCCCGCTGGGGGGAAACCCGCGATTTTACTTTTGTCGGCTGTTTCAGTGCGCCAGCGCGGTTGCAACCGATCCGGGTGCGCCATCCAGGATGATCGAGCGGATGGGAATGCGCGCGTCGCGGGGGAGTTCGCCCGACAGCTGCAGCGCCAGGTAGCGCGTGCAGCACACGCGCAGGAAGGAGCTGAAGTTGTCCACCGCGCCATGCTCGGCCACCAGCTCGTCATAGAGCCGGGTGCACAGCTGGGCCACGCTGTAGCCGTCGCGCCCGGCGATCTCCTGCAGCACCTGCCAGAACATGTTCTCCAGCCGGATGCTGGTCGCCACGCCGTGCAGCCGCACGGAGCGCGAGCGGCTGGCGTAGAGCATGGGGTCGGCGCTGACGAAGACCTGGCACACGGTGCACTCCTGGGGCAAGACGGGCGATGGTGGCGCCCGCTGTGCCTGGCGTCAAGTCAGAGGGTGATGCGCGTGCCCAGCAGCGCCAGGAACTGCGCCATCCAGGCCGGATGGGCGGGCCAGGCGGGGGCGCTGACCAGGTTGCCCTCGGTGTGGGCCTGGTCCACGGCAATGTCGGCGTAGCGGCCTCCGGCCAGTTCCACCTCGGCGCGGCAGGCGGGGTAGGCCGAGCAGGTGCGGCCCTTGAGCACGCCCGCGCCGGCCAGCAGCTGCGCGCCATGGCAGACGGCGGCCACGGGCTTGTTGGCATCGAAGAAGTGGCGCACGGCGGCGCACACGGCCGCGTCGCCCCGCAGGTATTCGGGGCCGCGGCCGCCGGGGATGACCAGAGCGTCGTAGTCCTGGGCGTCGATGTCCGCGAACGTGGCGTTGAGCGTGAAGTTGTGGCCGGGCTTCTCGCTGTAGGTCTGCGCGCCCTCGAAGTCGTGGATCGCCGTCTTGATCTGCTCGCCCGCCTTCTTGCCGGGGCAGACCGCATGCACCTGGTGGCCCACGGCCAGCAGCGTCTGGAAGGGCACCATGGTTTCATAGTCCTCGCAGTAGTCGCCACAGATCATCAAGATTTTCCTGCCTGCCATATAGGTCTCCTGGTCGGGTGGTTTCGGTGGCGGCCATTGTGGGCAGCAAGCCCGGGCTGTGGGTGTTAGCCGGCTACTACAGGGCCGCAGGGCCACCCTGTGGCAAGGGGGGGTGAATATGTCCGAGAATCCCCGTTGACCCGGCGGCGCGTGCCGCCGCATTACCAAGACTGCCATACATGATCGACGTCACCCTAGAAACCTTTGAAACCGAGGTGGTTGCCGCCTCCATGACCACCCCCGTGCTGGTGGACTTCTGGGCGCCCTGGTGTGGCCCGTGCAAGACGCTGGGCCCGGTGCTGGAGAAGCTGGAAGTCGAATACGCGGGCCGCTTCAAGCTCGCCAAGATCGACTCCGACCAGCAGCAGCAGCTCGCCGCCATGTTCGGCATCCGCAGCATCCCAACCTGCGTGCTGATGATGAACGGCCAGCCCGTCGATGGATTCATGGGCGCCCAGCCCGAGGGCCAGCTGCGCGCCTTCCTGGACAAGCATGTGCCCGCTGCGGATGAGCTGCAGGCCCAGGAGCAGGAAGAAGAGGCGCAGGACGCGCTGGCGGGCGGCGACACCGAGGGCGCGCTGGAAAAGCTCCAGGCGGCCGTGGCCACCGACCCCGCCAACGACGAGGCGCGCTTCGATTACGTCAAGCTTCTGCTGCAACTCGGCCGCGAGGACGACGCCAAGGTGGCCTTTGCGCCCGTGATCGCCAAGGCCGAGGGCTCGCGCCGCCTGGGCGCGCTCAAGGCCTGGATGGATGCTATTGACTTCGTAGCTGCTGGCGCTCATGGGGAAAGCGCTGGAGCCGAATTTGATGCAAAGATCGCCGCCAACAAACGCGACTTCGAGGCGCGCTTTGGCCGTGCGCGCTGGCTCATGGCGGGCCAGCGCTGGACGGAGGCCATGGACGAACTGCTCGAAATCCTGATGCGTGACAAGAGCTGGAACGACGAGGCCGCGCGCAAGACCTATGTGTCGGTGCTGGAGATCATCGAGCCACCCCGGGCGAAGGTGGCCGAGGGCCAGATCCCGCCCGAGGACCCGGTCGTCGCCACCTACCGCCGGCGCCTGTCCAGCGTCGTGCTCAGTTGACGGTGCGCGCGTGCGCCGCGCTGGCCGCGGTGCTGCTGGGCGGTTGCGCCGTGGCGCCGGCGCCCGACGCCTTCATCACCGGAGCCGCAATCTCGCGCGAGCGGCTCTATGTGCCCCCCGGTGCGGTGTTCGACGCCAGTCTCGTCGACGTCACCCAGGCCGGAGAGCCGCCCACGGTGCTCGGGCGCCAGCGCATCGCCCCGGCCGGGCCGCCGCCCTACGCGCTGCGCATTCCCTACCACCAGGCGCGCATCCATGCCCGCGGGCGCTATGAGGTGCGCGCGGCCGTCACGCTTGAAGGGCGGCTGCTGCTGGACGCGCCGGGCTCGCATCCGGCGCTGATCGACCCGGCCTATCGCCATGCGGACGTGATCCTGGCCCGCGTGCCGCAGATTGCCGCCACGGCGGCCGCGGCCGTGCCCCTGCGCCAGACCTACTGGCAGCTCGTCGAGGTGGTGGGCGGCGCGGCCGTGTCGCCGCCCGCGGCCGATGCCGATGCGGCCCATCTGGTGCTGCAGCGCGACGGCGACCGTGCCACGGGTTCAGGCGGCTGCAATCGTTTCGTCGCGCGCTATCGGATCGACGGCGGGCGGCTGCAGTTTCACTTTCTGTCGTCGGGAATGCGGCTGTGCCTCAAGGATGGAACGAGCGAGCTGGCCTATATGCAGCAGCTGACGCTGGTTGCCGCCTACATGCAGCGGGGGCGGGCGCTGGAACTGCGCGACGCCGACGGCAAGCCGCTGCTGCGCTTCGTGGCCCAGGAACGGGGCGAGCCGCCGCCGCCCGACGATGAGCCGCCGCAGCCGGCCTGAGCCGCTCCCGGCGTGATCAGGCCGTCAGGCGCTGCAGGGCCTCGCGGTACTTGGCGGCCGTCTTCTCCACCACCTCGCGCGGCAGGCGCGGCGCGGGGGCGGTCTTGTCCCAGGGCTTGCCGCCCACCTGGGCCTGCTCAAGCCAGTCGCGCACGAACTGCTTGTCATAGCTCGGCGGGTTCTCGCCCGTGGCCAGGGCCTCGGCATAGCCCTCCACGGGCCAGTAGCGCGAGCTGTCGGGCGTCAGCACCTCGTCCATCAGCACCAGCTCGCCGGCCTCGGTCAGGCCGAACTCGAACTTGGTGTCGGCAATGATCATGCCTTTCTCCAGCGCGATGGCGGCTGCGGCCTCGTAGAGCTGGATGGAGATGTCGCGGATCCTGGCCGCAAGCTCGGGGCCGACCATCTCCACCGTGCGCTCGAAGGTGATGTTCTCGTCATGCTCGCCCATGGCCGCCTTGGCCGCCGGCGTGTAGATGCTGTGCGGCAGCCTGGCGGCATTGGTCAGGCCCTCGGGTAGCGGCACGCCGCAGACCGAGCGCGACTCCTGGTACTCCTTCCAGCCGCTGCCGGCCAGGTAGCCGCGCACCACGGCCTCGATCGGGATGGGCTTGAGGCGCCGCACGAGCATGGAGCGCCCGCGCACCTGGGGCGCCTCGGCGGGCGTGACCACGCTCTCGGGCACCTCGCCCGTCAGGTGGTTGGGCACGATGTGGCCGAGCTTGTCGAACCAGAACAGCGCCATCTGCGTGAGCAACTCTCCCTTGCCGGGAATGGGTTCGCCCATGATCACGTCGAAGGCCGAAAGCCGGTCGCTGGCCACCATCAGGATGCGGTCGTCCCCCACGGCGTAGTTGTCGCGCACCTTGCCGCGCGCCAGCAGCGGCAGCGAGGTCAGGGCGGAGGTGTGCAGGGCAGAGGTGCTGGGCTGGGTCATGGCACTGGAACGGAAGGCGGCCGCTGTGGCGCGCCAGGTGGGCAAAAGAGCCGCTCCGCCATCGCCGGAGCGGCCAAAGCGCGCCATTCTAGCGGCGCGCCCAGGGGAGGAAATCCGGCCCATTGTGAGACTTTTTGGCCGGGTTGACACATGGGCGTCATATCCCGCGCGCGCCGGGAGGGCAGGCGTTGCGTTCGACCGGCGTCAGGCGCATAGTGAACCCAGGCATGAATGCATTCACGTTCGCCGGCCATCCCGAACCGACATCGGGGGGCATTTTTCAACCAGTGAGCCACAGGAGGCTTGTCTATGAACCTGACGATCAGCGGCCATCACCTCGAAGTCACCCCTGCCTTGCGCAGCTACGTGACGTCCAAGCTCGATCGAATCATTCGCCACTTCGACCAGGTGGTGGACGTCAAGGTGCTATTGACCGTGGAGAAGCAAAAGGAGAAGGAAAAGCGCCAGCGCGCCGAATGCACGTTGCACGTGAAAGGAAACGATCTGTTCGTGGAGAGTGCGCATTTCGACTTGTACGCGGCCGTCGATGAGCTGATGGACAAGCTCGACCGCATGGTGGTGCGCCACAAGGACCGCATGCAGGACCACCAGGCCGGCGTGCGCCGCGCCACGGTGCAGGCCGCCGCAGCGGCCACCTGAAGAGGTGGACCCACGCCACCGCCGTGAAAAGTGGTGCGGCAACCGCCCCAGGGGCGGTTTTTTTGTTGCTGGTGGATACACTTTCAGGGTTTCCGCTAGGCGTGCATAATCGTCGCTCACTGACCATGAATCGACTTGCTTCCATACTGCCTCCCGCACAAGTGCTCGTGAGCGTTGATGCCACCAGCAAAAAGCGTGCATTCGAGGAGGCCGGCCTGCTGTTCGAAAGCCAGCACGGCCTGTCCAGAGCCCTGATCACCGACAGCCTGTTCGCGCGCGAGCGCCTGGGCTCCACCGGGCTGGGCCATGGCGTGGCCATTCCGCACGGCCGCATCAAGGGCCTGAAGTCGCCCATGGCGGCGGTGTTCCAACTGGCCCAGCCCATAGGCTTCGACGCGCCGGACGAGCAACCCGTGGTGCTGCTGATCTTCCTGCTCGTGCCCGAGGCGGCCACGCAGAAACATCTGGAGATCCTCTCGGAGATCGCCGAACTGCTCAGCGACGGCGCGCTGCGCGAGCGCCTCAAGAGCTGCAGCGACGCCGCCAAGCTGCACGGCATGATCGCCGGCTGGCAGTCGGCCCAGGGCGCCTGACGCCGCCAGCCCACCCTCGGTCGCCGTGAAACCCAACGTCGTCAGCGCCGATGTGCTCTTTCAGGAGTTCCTCTCCCTGCTCAAGTGGGAGTGGGTCGCAGGCCTGGGAGCCTCGGAGCGGCGCTTTGCCGAGGTCGCCGTGCGCGCGGCACGCTCCAGTGCCGACCTGGTCGGCTACCTGAACTACATCCATCCCTATCGCACGCAGGTGCTGGGTGAGCGCGAGATCGCTTACCTGACCAACTCCACGCCCAAGGACTGCCAGCGCCGCATTGCGCGCATCGTCGAGCTGGAGCCGCCGGTGCTGGTGCTGGCCGATGGCCAGGCCGCACCCGACGAACTGCTGTCCATGTGCGAGGGTGCGCAGATTCCGCTGTTTGCCACAAGCGAGTCGGCGGCCTTCGTCATCGACGTGCTGCGCGCCTACCTGTCCAAGCATTTTGCCGACCGCACCACCATGCACGGGGTGTTCATGGACATCCTGGGCCTGGGCGTGCTCATCACGGGCGAGTCCGGCCTGGGCAAGAGCGAGCTCGGGCTGGAGCTGATTTCGCGCGGCCAGGGCCTGGTGGCCGATGACGCGGTGGACCTGTACCGCATCAACCAGACCACCATCGAGGGCAAGTGCCCCGACCTGCTGCAAAACCTGCTGGAGGTGCGCGGCATAGGCCTCCTGGACATACGCGCCATCTTTGGCGAGACGGCGGTGCGCCGCCGCATGCGCCTGAAGCTCATCGTGCACCTGGTGCGCAAGGAGACCATGGAGCGCGACTACGAGCGCATGCCCTACGAGCCGCTGACCCAGGACGTGCTGGGCGTGCCCGTGCTCAAGGTGGTGATCCAGGTGGTGGCCGGGCGCAACATCGCCGTGCTCGTCGAAGCCGCGGTGCGCAACACCATCCTGCAGCTGCGCGGCATAGACACCTACCAGGAATTCGTCGAGCGCCACCGCCGCGCCATGGAGAGCGGCGGCTCCTGACAACGGCGCGTGGCCGCTACGCTACTGCGTTGGGCGCTCTGGCGGGAAGACCGACGTACGCCGCCGCTCAACGCTTCTTGGCGCAGTCGGCGCACTGGCCGTACAGCGCCATGGCATGGTCATGGATGACCCAGCCCTTGGCCTGGGCGATCAGGTTCTGGCGCTTCTCGATCTCGGGGTCGTAGAACTCCTCGACCTTGCCGCAGGCGGTGCACACAAAATGGTCGTGGTGCTGGCCCTCGTTGAGCTCGTAGACCGCCTTGCCGCTCTCGAAGTTGCTGCGGATCAGGATGCCGGCCTGCTCGAACTGCGTGAGCACGCGGTAGACCGTCGCCAGGCCGATGTCCGAGCGTTCGTCGAGCAACACACGGAACACGTCCTCGGCCGTCATGTGGCGCTGGGTGCCCTTCTGGAAGATCTCCAGGATCTTTAGCCGGGGCAGGGTGGCCTTGAGGCCGGTGCTCTTGAGTTCGTCGATGTTCGTCATGACAAGGTCCTTCTGGTGCCAGGGCGAAACTGGCCGGGAGAGCCCTGCCGCCTGTACGCAAGGCCCCGGCCGCTACAATGGCCCGGATCATATCCCCTATGCCTAAACCCATGTCTGCTCTCGCCTGTTGGGGTGCCCACCGGGGCGCCATTGTGTTGCTGGCCGCCGTAATGGCTGCCGGTATGGCCGGTTGCGCGGGCACCGGCGAGCGCATCGCAAACGTCGTCACACCCTACAAGGTGTCCGTGGTGCAGGGCAACTTCGTCTCGCGCGAGCAGGTGCAGGCGCTGCAGCCCGGCATGGGGCGCCAGCAGGTGCGCGAGATTCTGGGCACGCCGCTCCTGGTCAGCGTGTTCCATGGCGACCGCTGGGAATATGTCTTCACGCTCAAGCGCCCGGGCGTGGAGGCACAGATGCGCAAGCTCACCGTGTTCTTCAAGGACGGTGTGATGGACCATGTCGAGGGCGACGAAATGCCCTCCGAGTCCGAGTTCGTGGCCTCGCTGGGCTCCAAGCTGTCCAAACCCAAGGTGCCGCCGCTTGAGGCCACAGAGGAGCAGCTGGCGCGCTTCCCCAAGGCCGCCCCTGCAGCTGAGCCGGCCGCCGCGCCCACGCCGCCGCCCGTGGCCAGTTACCCGCCGCTGGAGTCTCCGCGCCGCTGAAGGCCCTTGGCCTGTGGGTCGGCCGTGCCGGGCCTTCCGTTGCTGTTTTGATTGTGAGCTGACATGACCTCTACCACTTCCCCCCCCCGCCGCGTGGCCGTCGCGGGCGCGTCCGGCCGCATGGGCCACATGCTCATCGAGGCCATCTTGGCGAGCGGCGACTGCGTTCTGGCCGGCGCGCTGGACCTGGCGGACAGCCCCGTCGTGGGCCAGGACGCCGCCGCCTTCCTGGGGCGCGCCAGTGGCGTCGCCATCACGGCCGACCTGCGCGCGGGCCTGAAGAACGCCGACGTGCTCATAGACTTCACGCGTCCCGAGGGCACGCTGGCCCATGTGGCCATGTGCGCCGAACTCGGCGTGCAGCTGGTCATAGGCACGACGGGTTTTTCCGATGCGCAGAAGGCCGCCATCGAGGCCGCCGCGCGCCGGATCGCCATCGTGCTCGCGCCCAATATGAGCGTGGGCGTCAACGTCACGCTCAAGCTGCTGCAGATGGCGGCGCAGGCACTGGCCACGGGCTATGACATCGAGATCATCGAGGCGCACCACAGGCACAAGGTGGACGCGCCCTCGGGCACGGCCCTCAAGATGGGTGAGGTCATCGCCGAGGCCCAGGGCACGCGGCTCGCCGACCGCGCCGTGTACGAGCGCTACGGCCACACGGGCGAGCGTCAGGAGGGCAGCATAGGCTTTGCCACGGTGCGCGGTGGCGACATCGTGGGCGACCACACCGTGCTGTTCGCCGGCACCGGCGAGCGCGTCGAAATCAGCCACAAGTCCAGCAGCCGCGCCGGCTACGCCCAGGGCAGCCTGCGTGCCGTGGGCTTCCTGGCCGGGCAGCGCGCGGGCCTGTTCGATATGTTCGACGTGCTGAGCCTCAGGTAGCCAGCCCATGGACGGCCTGCACTGGTTGCGCCAGGGCGATGCGGTCACGCGGGCCGCGGCGCTGTTGCTGCTGGCCATGTCGGTGGCCAGCTGGGTCATCATCTTCTGGAAGCTGTACCTCATGCGCCGCGCCCATGTGGACGTGCCACGCAGCATGGCCGCGTTCTGGCAGGCGCCCTCGCTGGCGCTGGGGGCCGAGCAAGTGCAGGCTTGCGACCGCATGGCGCTGGTGCTGCCGCTGGTGCATGCGGCACGACAGATCGGCGAGGGGCGCGTGGCCAGTGCGCTGGCCAGCCAGGGCGGCCTGTCACAGCGCCTCACGCGCGTGCTGCGCGACGCGCTGCATGGCGTGCTGGGTCGGCTGCAATTCGGACAGGTGCTGCTCGCCACCGTGGGCTCCACGGCGCCCTTCGTGGGCCTGTTGGGCACGGTGTGGGGCATCTACCATGCGCTCACGGCGCTGGCCGGGGCCGAGCAGATCAGCATAGAACGCCTGGCCGGCCCCGTGGGCGAGGCCCTCATCATGACCGCCGCGGGCCTGGCCGTGGCCATTCCCGCCGTGCTCGCCTACAACTGGTTCGGCCGCGTCATCGCCCGCATCGAGGCCGACCTCGAAGGCTTTGCGCTTGACCTGCGCGAGCTGGTCATAGACACCAACGCGGCCGACTGAGCAGGACGCCATGCCATTCGGGCGCCTAGAACGCAACCCCGGCCCGCAGCCCATGAGCGAGATCAACGTCACGCCGCTGGTGGACGTGATGCTGGTGCTGGTGGTGATCTTCATCCTGACGGCGCCGCTGCTGGCGCACAGCATCCGCCTGAACCTGCCGCGCGCAGAGGGTGCCCAGCCCGGCGCCCCCGCGCGCGCCGTGGTGGTGGCGCTGGACGCCGCCGGCAAGATCTACCTCGACAATGCGCCGCTCGACGAGCAGCAGCTCCCCGAGCGCCTGCGCCTGCTGGCCGCCAGCGCCCCCGACGCCGAGCTGCAGCTGCGCGCCGACAGCGCCGTGCCCTATGGCCGCGTCGCGCAGCTCATAGGTGCGGCCCAGGCCGTGGGGTTGCAGCGCATCGCCTTCGTGACCGAGCCGCCCAAGGCGGCGAAAAAATAACCGCCCGGCCCCTGGAGCTTTCCGTAATCCGATCCCGGCGAACGACAAGTCCTAGAATCGGGCGCAGCCCAGCCCATCGTGCGCACGGCGCCGGGGCAACGTTCTCCGCAGACCCTTTTTCCCAGCCTCCATGCAAGACAAATACAACCACACCGAGGTGGAGCGCGCCGCGCACGCCCACTGGAACGCCCGCGACGCCTACCGAGTGACCGAGGACGCCGCCAGGCCCAAGTTCTATGCCTGCTCCATGCTGCCCTACCCCAGCGGCAAGCTGCACATGGGCCATGTGCGCAACTACACCATCAACGACATGCTCACGCGCAGCCTGCGCATGAAGGGCTACAACGTCCTCATGCCGATGGGCTGGGATGCCTTCGGCCTGCCGGCCGAGAACGCCGCGCTGAAAAACGGCGTGCCGCCCGCCCGGTGGACCTACGAGAACATCGCCTACATGAAAAAGCAGATGCAGGCGATGGGGCTAGCCATCGACTGGAGCCGCGAGGTCGCCACCTGCGACCCCGACTACTACAAGTGGAACCAGTGGCTGTTCCTGAAGATGCTGGACAAGGGCATCGCCTACCGCAAGACCCAGGTCGTCAACTGGGACCCGGTGGACCAGACCGTGCTGGCCAATGAGCAGGTCATAGACGGCAAGGGCTGGCGCACGGGCGCGCCGGTCGAGAAGCGCGAGATCCCCGGCTACTACCTCAAGATCACCGACTACGCACAGGAGCTGCTCGACCACGTGCAGATCGGCAACGACAAGGCGACCCTGAACGGCTGGCCCGACAAGGTGCGCCTGATGCAGGAAAACTGGATCGGCAAGAGCGCCGGCGTGCGCTTTGCGTTCACGCACCACATCAAGGACGCGAGCGGCGCCCTGATCCAGGACGGCCGCATGTACGTCTTCACCACGCGCGCCGACACCATCATGGGCGTGACCTTCTGCGCCGTTGCGCCCGAGCACCCGCTGGCCCAGCATGCGGCCGCCGGCAATCCCAAGCTCGCCGCCTTCATCGAGGAATGCAAGAAGGGCGGAACGACCGAGGCCGAGCTCGCGCTCAAGGAAAAAGAGGGCATGGCCACGGGCCTGTTCGTCACCCACCCGCTGACGGGCGAGGCCATCGAGGTCTGGGTCGGCAACTACGTGCTCATGAGCTACGGCGACGGCGCCGTCATGGGCGTGCCCGCGCACGACGAACGCGACTTTGCGTTCGCGCTCAAATACGGCCTGGACATCGAGCAGGTCATCCTCGTCGATGGCGAGGCCGCCTTCGACGAACAGCGCTGGCAGGACTGGTACGCCGACAAGGAGCGCGGCGTCACCATCAACTCCGACAACTTCAGCGGCCTGAACCACAAGGACGCCGTGGCCGCCGTGGCCCATGCGCTGCAGCACCTGGGCCTGGGCGAACTCAAGACCACCTGGCGTCTGCGAGACTGGGGCATTTCGCGCCAGCGCTACTGGGGCACGCCCATCCCCATCATCCACTGCCAGGACTGCGGCGCCCAGCCCGTTCCCGAAAAAGATCTGCCCGTGGTGCTGCCGCAGGACCTGGTGCCCGACGGCTCGGGCAACCCGCTGGTCAAGAGCGAGGCCTTCCACGCCGGCGTCACCTGCCCCTGCTGCGGCAAGAGCGCGCGGCGCGAGACCGACACCATGGACACCTTCGTGGATTCGTCCTGGTACTTCATGCGCTACTGCGACGCGCAGAACCACGAGCAAATGGTCGGCTCGGGCACCGACTACTGGATGCGCGACCCGAAGGCCGCGACCGGCGGCAGCGGCATGGACCAGTACATCGGCGGCATCGAGCACGCCATCCTGCACCTGCTGTATGCGCGCTTCTGGACCAAGGTCATGCGCGACCTGGGCCTGGTCAAGATCGATGAGCCCTTCACCCGCCTGCTCACCCAGGGCATGGTGCTGAACCACATCTACAGCCGCCGCACGGCCAAGGGCGCCAAGGACTACTTCTGGCCGCACGACGTCGAGCATGTCTACGACGAGGCCGGCAAGATCGTCGGCGCCAGGCTCAAGAACCCGGCCGAAAGCGGCGACGGCCTCCTGCCCGTGGGCACGCCCATCGACTACGAGGGCGTGGGCACCATGTCCAAGTCCAAGAACAACGGCGTCGACCCGCAGCACCTGATCGAGAAATACGGCGCCGACACCGCGCGCCTGTACACCATGTTCACCGCGCCGCCCGAGCTCACGCTCGAATGGAACGACGCCGCCGTCGAAGGCAGCTACCGCTTCCTGCGCCGCGTGTGGAACTTCGGCGTCAAGCTCTCTGCTATTGATAAAGAAGCTGCCAGCGCAAGCACAGTGCGTGCAACAAGCCTGAAAGACGTCGAATTTGGCAAGGAGGCCCGCGCGCTGCGCCTGGAGATCCACCAGGTGCTCAAGCAGGTGGACTACGACTACCAGCGCATGCAGTACAACACCGTGGTCTCGGGCGCGATGAAAATGATCAACGCGCTGGAAGACTTCAAGCAGCACGCCGACGCCGGCGCCCAGGTGGCGCTCATCGAAGGCTTCGGCATCCTGCTGCGCGTGCTCTACCCGGCCACGCCGCACATCAGCCACGCGCTGTGGACTGAACTGGGCTACGCCGGCGCCCTGGGCGAGCTGCTGGACGCCGCCTGGCCTCAGGTAGACCCGGCCGCCCTGGTGCAGGACGAGCTGGAGCTGATGCTGCAGGTCAACGGCAAGCTGCGCGGC
>JAFECU010000271.1 GCA_018242005.1 Pseudomonadota bacterium
CGCTGCTTCGTCGCCACCGAGCTGCCGCGCAACACCATGGGCAGGGTGCAGAAGAACCTGCTGCGCGAGCAGCACAAGGGGCTGTTTGCCTGAGTTTGCGGCGCCGGGTTTGGATTTCGACCGGCGGTGGGCGCGCTGAGCACCATGTCGGCAAAGGCGCGCCCGCCCGCTGAGATGGGGCTGCCACAGTCAGCACTCAAGAGCGCGACCCCATGAAGGCCATGAAACAGTGACGCCAGGATCGTCCCGAATTGTTTCGCAAGAGGCCCTCTGACCGTCCAGCATGCGCCATGCCCGAAGCGCTGGCGCGTCCGGGTGTTGGGCTCGCGGGCCCGTAGCCGTCGTGACCCACGGGCCCACTGCCAGCCCGGACAACGTCACACGGGCGTCTTCATCATCCTGCAGGCCTACGTTGCGCCCACAGCCAGAGCCCCACTCCGGCAAGCACCATGGGCACGCACAGCCACTGCCCCATGCTCAGACCCAGCGACAACAGGCCCAGGAAGTTGTCGGGCTCACGGAAATACTCGGCTACGAAACGCAGAACGCCATAGCCCACGAGGAAGGCGGCCGCCACCTCGCCGCGCTTGCGCGGGCGGCGCGCATACAGCCACAGCAGTGTGAACAGCAGCAGGCCTTCAAGCAGGAACTGGTAGATCTGCGAGGGGTGGCGCGGCAACATCGAGCCGCTTTGCGGAAACACCATGCCCCAGGGCAGATCGGGTGGCGCAAAGCGCCCCCACAGCTCACCGTTGATGAAGTTGCCTATGCGCCCCGCCGCCAGTCCCGTGGGCACGCAGGGCGCCACGAAGTCGGCCACCTGCAGCCAGGGTTTGCCGCGCGAATGGGAAAACCACAGCATGGCGCCGATCACGCCCAGCAGGCCGCCATGAAAGCTCATGCCGCCCTGCCACACGAAGAAAACCTCCAGCGGGTGGCTCAGATAGTAGCCCGGCTTGTAGAACAGGCAGTAGCCCAGACGCCCGCCGACCACCACGCCGAGCACACCGAGGAACAGAATGTCCTCCACATCCTTGCGCGACCAGGCCTGATCACCCGAAAGCGAGGCATAGGGTTCGTGCCGCAGGCGGCGCATACCCAGGAACATGAACAGCGCAAAACCGGCCAGATAGGTCAGGCCATACCAGTGAACGGCGATGGGCCCGATCTGCAGGGCCACGGGATTGATATGCGGGTACATCAGCATGGCGGGCATTGTGCCGCAGCCGTATGAGGGCAATGTTTGAAGCGGCGCCCGTTGCGCGCAATACTCTCGTGTTTCCACCACGAAAAAACCAGGATCATGCAAGGCCATCCCGACGTCATAGACTGCCTCAAGGACCTGCTGCGCGGCGAGCTGGCGGCGCGCGACCAGTACTTCATCCACTCGCGGCAATACGAGGACCAGGGTTTTGTGCGCCTGTACGAGCGCCTGAACCACGAGATGCAGGAGGAGACGGATCACGCAGACGCCATCCTGCGCCGCATCCTGCTGCTCGAAGGCAAGCCCGACATGCGCCCGCACGCATTCACGCCCGGCGACACGGTGCAGGAAATGTTGCGCAAGGACCTGGACACCGAGTACTCCGTGCAAAAGCACCTCAAGGCCGCGATTGCGCTGTGCGAGTCCCACAACGACTACGTGAGCCGAGCCATGCTGCTCGATCAGTTGCGGGACACCGAGGAAGACCACGCCTACTGGCTGGAAAAGCAGATCGGGCTGATCGACAAGCTGGGGCTGCAGAACTATCTGCAGAGCCAGGCCGGCGACGCAGCCAACTCTTAAGCTGGCTTGTGCCGAGCCTGGACCGACCCATGAACGTCTTGAAGGCGGGACTGGTCTACTTCCTCCTGGTATTCGGCGCCGGCTTTGCGCTGGCATTCGTGCGCGTGCCGTTTCTTGTGCCGCGCTGGGGCACGCGCACCGCCGAGCTATTGGAAATGCCCGTCATGCTGGCCGTGACCGTCTGGGCGTCGTGGCGCCTGGCGCGCCGTCATCCAGGATGGGGCCGGCTGCCACGCCTGCTTGCCGGCGCCTTCGCGCTTGCGCTGCTCATCACCGCAGAGCTGCTGGTGGCCTATGCGCTCGGACTGCGGTCCCTTGCCGAGTACGTCGCCTCGCGCGATCCAGTCTCCGGCGGCGTCTACCTGGCGTCGCTGCTTGTCTTTGCCCTGGCACCCGCCTGCTGGAATGGCCATGCCAAGCCCGACAAGTCTGCCGGGCAGCAAGGCGCCATGCCTTAGCTCATGCGCCGCACGGCACGCTAACCATGGTGGCCTGCATCAGCGCCACGACCTTGTAGTCCGGCCCCACGCCGGCGTAGGCGCGCACCTCGCCCGAGCACACCGTGAGCATGCGCCCCACGTTCTCCACCCGGCCCACGGCCAGAAACCGCTCGCCAACGGCGGGGCGCATGAAGTTGGTTTTGAACTCGGCCGTGACCACCTCGGTGCCCGGCGGCGATTTGCTCAGGGCCGCGTAGCCGCAGGCGTTGTCCACGATGCTGGTGATGGCCCCCGCGTGCACAAAGCCCTGCTGCTGCGTGAGGTGGCTGGAGAACGGCAGCTCGATGTGCACCTCGCCCTCCCGCACCAGCACCAGGCGCGCGCCCAGCGTGACCATCAGCCCCTGGGCGTTGAAGCTGGTGGCGATGCGTTCGTGCAGCGGGTTCATGGCATTCGGTGCTTGCTTCAATTACAAGAGCTGTCAGTGTCTGTATTTCAATGTTTTCCGCATGGAATGATGTTAAAAACATTAATTGACACAAGCGGACAGCTCTTAAAACAGGAGTGACACCGGCGCCACTCCCAGTGGCTCAGTCGAGCAGCGACAGGTCGCGCACCGCACCCTTGTCGGCGCTGGTCACCAGCTTGGCATAGGCCTTGAGCGCGGCCGACACCTTGCGCGGGCGGGGTTGGGCAGGCTTCCAGCCGACCGCGTCCTGCTCGGCGCGGCGGCGTGCCAGCACGTCGTCACTCAGCAGCACGTCGATGCGGCGGTTCGGGATGTCGATGCGGATGCGGTCGCCGCTTTTCACCAGGCCGATGGCGCCGCCGGCCGCCGCCTCGGGTGAGCAATGGCCGATCGACAGGCCGGAGGTACCGCCCGAGAAGCGCCCGTCGGTCAGCAGCGCGCAGGCCTTGCCCAGGCCACGGCTCTTGATGTAGCTCGTGGGGTAGAGCATTTCCTGCATGCCCGGGCCGCCCTTGGGGCCCTCATAGCGCACCACGACCACGTCGCCGGCCTTGACCTTGTCTGCCAGTATGTGCTCAACGGCCTCGTCCTGGCTTTCGACCACATGGGCCGGGCCCTCAAAGACCAGGATGGATTCATCCACGCCCGCGGTCTTGACCACGCAGCCGTCCTTGGCGATGTTGCCGGTGAGCACGGCCAGGCCACCCTCCTTGCTGAAGGCGTGGTCGTAGGAACGGATGCAGCCATTGGCGCGGTCCAGGTCCAGGCTGGGCCAGCGCGCGTTCTGGCTGAAGGCCACCTGGGTGGGAACGCCGCCGGGGCCGGCCTTGTAGAAGGTCCTGACGGACTCGTCGTCGGTGCGGGTGATGTCCCACTGCGCCAGCGCTTCGGCGAGCGTGGGCGCATGGATGGTGGGCACGTCGGTGTGCAGCCGTCCGGCGCGATCGAGTTCACCCAGGATGGCGAAGATGCCGCCTGCGCGATGCACGTCCTCGATGTGGTACTTGTCGGTGTTCGGCGCCACCTTGCACAGCTGCGGCACGACGCGCGAGAGCCGGTCTATGTCCTGCATGGTGAAGTTGATGCCGGCCTCCTGCGCAATCGCCAGCAGGTGCAGGATGGTGTTGGTGGAGCCGCCCATGGCGATGTCCAGCGTCATGGCGTTCTCAAACGCCTTGAAGCCCACGGAGCGCGGCAGCACACGCTCGTCGTCCTGCTCGTAGTACTGGCGCGCCAGCTCCACGATGCGCCGGCCGGCGCGCTTGAACAGCTGCTCGCGGTCGGCGTGCGTGGCCACCACGGTGCCGTTGCCGGGCAGGGACAGGCCCAGGGCCTCGGTCAGGCAGTTCATGGAGTTGGCGGTGAACATCCCCGAGCAGGACCCGCAGGTGGGGCAGGCATTGCGCTCGGCCTCGGCCAGGTCGGCATCGCTGACCTTGTCGTCGGCGGCCATGACCATGGCGTCGATCAGGTCGAGCTTCTTGAACTGAACGGTGCTGGTGCCGGGCACGGACAGCTTGGCCTTGCCGGCCTCCATGGGACCGCCCGAGACGAAGATCACCGGAATATTCAGGCGCATCGCGGCCATGAGCATGCCGGGGGTGATCTTGTCACAGTTGCTGATGCAGACCATGGCGTCGGCGCAATGCGCGCCCACCATGTATTCCACGCTGTCGGCAATGATGTCGCGGCTGGGCAGCGAGTACAGCATGCCGTCGTGGCCCATGGCGATGCCGTCGTCCACGGCGATGGTGTTGAATTCCTTGGCCACGCCGCCCGCGGCCTCGATCTCGCGCGCGACGAGCTGGCCCAGATCCTTCAGGTGGACATGGCCGGGCACGAATTGGGTGAAGGAGTTGACCACCGCGATGATGGGCTTGGAGAAGTCCTCGTCCTTCATGCCGGTGGCGCGCCACAGGGAGCGGGCACCGGCCATGTTGCGGCCGTGGGTGGAGGTTTTTGAACGGTATGCGGGCATCGTGGGTGCGTGAAAAAATGGGCGGGACAAACTTTGTGGCCCCTGCGTTTGGGGCCTGCGCGCGCCGTAGCGGAAACCTCTTGAGCCCCGCCATGGGCAAACCGTTTAATTATGTCGTAGGCTTTCGCCCCTCGCCCTTGGGTGGATACGCGCGGCCCCTCCATGGACAGCCGCGACGCCCGCGCCCACACTACGCCTGTCACAACCGTGAGAGGACTGCCATGACCGACCCCATGCCACTGAACCGCCGCTCCGCCCACATCACCCAGGGCAAGGCGCGCGCGCCCAACCGCTCCATGTACTACGGCATGGGCTACACCGAGGCAGACTTCGACAAGCCCATGGTCGGCGTGGCCAATGGCCACAGCACCATCACGCCCTGCAACAGCGGCCTGCAGCGCCTGGCCGACGCGGCGGTGGCGGGCATACGCGAGGCGGGCGGCAACCCGCAGACCTTTGGCACGCCCACGATTTCCGACGGCATGGCCATGGGCACCGAGGGCATGAAGTACAGCCTGGTGAGCCGCGAGGTGATTGCCGACTGCGTGGAGACCTGCGTGCAGGGCCAATGGATGGATGGCTGCGTGGTCATAGGCGGCTGCGACAAGAACATGCCCGGCGGCATGATGGGCATGCTGCGCGCCAACGTGCCCAGCATCTATGTGTACGGCGGCACCATAGAGCCCGGCTGCCTGCATGGCTGCGACCTGAACATCGTCAGTGTCTTCGAGGCCGTGGGCGAAAACGCCGCCGGCAAGATCAGCGACAAGGAGCTGAAGGACATCGAGCAGCACGCCATTCCCGGCACGGGCTCCTGCGGCGGCATGTACACGGCCAACACCATGTCCTCGGCCTTCGAGGCCCTGGGCATGAGCCTGCCCTACTCCAGCACCATGGCCAACCCGCACCAGGAGAAGGTCGATTCGGCGCGCGAGTCGGCCAGGGTGCTGATCGAGGCCATACGCCGCGACCTGAAACCCCGCGACATCGTCACGCGCAAGTCCATAGAGAACGCGGTGGCCGTCATCATGGCCGTGGGCGGCTCGACCAACGCCGTGCTGCACTTTCTGGCCATTGCCCACGCGGCGGGCGTCGAATGGTCCATCGACGACTTCGAGCGCATGCGCCAGAAGGTGCCGGTGTTCTGCGACCTCAAGCCCAGCGGCAAGTACCTGGCCGTGGACCTGCACAAGGCCGGTGGCATTCCTCAGGTCATGAAGATGCTGCTGGGCGCCGGCCTGCTGCATGGCGACTGCATGACCATCACCGGCAAGACCATTGCCGAAACCCTGAAGGACGTGCCCGATGAGCCGCCCGCCGGCCAGGACGTGATCCGGCCCATCACCCGGCCGCTCTACGCACAGGGGCACCTCGCCATCCTCAAGGGCAACCTGAGCCCCGAGGGCGCGGTGGCCAAGATCACCGGCCTCAAGAACCCCGTCATCACCGGCCCCGCGCGCGTCTTCGACGACGAGCAGTCGGCGCTGGCCGCGATTCTGTCGGGCCGGATCAAGGCCGGCGACGTGATGGTGCTGCGCTACCTCGGCCCCAAGGGCGGACCCGGCATGCCCGAGATGCTGGCGCCCACGGGCGCGCTGATCGGCGAGGGCCTGGGCGAGAGCGTGGGGCTGATCACCGACGGGCGCTTCTCGGGCGGCACCTGGGGCATGGTCGTCGGCCATGTCGCGCCCGAGGCCTACGTCGGCGGCACCATCGCCTTCGTGCACGAGGACGACAGCATCACCATAGACGCCCACCGCCTGCTGCTGCAGCTCAACGTGAGCGACGAGGAACTGGCGCGCCGCCGCGCCGGCTGGACGCCGCCCGCCCCACGCTACACGCGCGGCGTGCAGGCCAAGTTTGCGTTCAACGCATCCAGCGCCAGCAGGGGCGCGGTGCTGGATCTGTTCGAAGCGCAAGATGGCGCAAGCAAGGGCAAGGCCTGATGCGCGTGCTCGTCGTCGAGGATGACCCTGCCCTGCGCCTGGGCCTGACCCGCACGCTGCAGGCCGAGGGCTGGCAGGTCGATGCCGTCACCGATGGCGAATTCGCACTCGCGGCCACGGCCACCGAGGATTACGACGCCGCCGTGCTCGACCTCGGGCTGCCGCGCCGCGCCGGCCTGGAGGTGCTGCGCCATTGGCGCAGCCATGGCAGGGACCTGGCGGTCGTCATTCTCACCGCCAGCGACGGCCTGCAAAACCGGCTGCGCGGCCTCAACGAGGGGGCGGACGACTACCTCGCCAAACCCTTCGAGCCCGATGAACTTGTGGCGCGTCTGCGCGCCATTGCGCGCCGCCGGCGCGGTGGCAGCAGCAACCTGCTCGTGGCCGGGTCCTTGAGCTTCAACACCGACACGCGCGAGCTGCGCCGTGGCGACGAGCGCCTGCCGCTGAGCCCGCGAGAGGCGGCGCTGGTGGAACTGCTCATGGCCTCGCCGGGCCAGGCCGTGCCCAAGAGCCGCATCATCTCGGCCATGTCGAGCTGGGAGTCCAATTTCAGCGCCAACTCGGTGGAGATCTACGTGCTCAAGCTGCGGCGCAAGCTCGCCGGCGCCGGAGTCAACATCGTCACGCTGCGTGGCGTGGGCTACGCGCTGGAGCTGGCGTGAGCGCCAGTCGGCAACCCGAAGGCGCCACCATGCCCACGACCGGGCCCGCCACCCCGCGCTGGCGAAGGGCCAGCCTGTGGCGCCAGCTGCTCATGCCGCTCGTCGGCCTGTGGGTGGCATCAGCCCTCGTGGCCACGGGCGCAGCCTACTGGTTTGCCGGACGCACCACCAATCAGTCGTTCGACCGGCTGCTCTCCGACGACGCGCAGGCGCTGGCCGCACAGCTGCGCTGGCATGACGGCCGGGCGCGCTTCGTGGCCAGCCGCGAAACAGCCGACTCGCTGGTCTTCGACTCGCTTCTGCGCAGCCACTACTCGGTGCGCACCGAGGACGGCCGCACGCTGGTGGGCGAGCTCACCCTGCCCCTGCCGACGCCCGACAATACCCAGGCACCGCGCTCGCAGCAGTTCTTCAACCACCAGGCCGATGGCGGCCCGATGCTGCGCGCCGTGGCGCTGCGCGTGCGCCCCTCGGCCGGCGACGAACCCGTCTGGGTGCTGGTGGCCGAATCCGAAACCAAGCGCCGGCAGGTCACCAACGAGATCGCCGCCGCCATCTTCCTGCCCGCGGGGCTGGCGGGTTTCGTGATCATCCCGCTGCTGTACTACGGCATTCGCCGCGGCCTGGCGCCCACACGTCGCATCAGCGCCCTGGTAGTGCAACAGGGCGAGCATGACCTGTCGCCGCTGAACGTGGCCGAGGTGCCCGAGGAGCTGCGCGAACTCGTGCAGCACACCAACGCGCTGCTGGCGCGGCTCAAGGCCTCGGTGGACGAGCAGCGCCGTTTCGTCGCCGACGCGGCGCACCAGCTGCAGACGCCCATGGCAGGCATACGGCTGCTGGTGGGCGACATGCGGCGCATGCAGCGCGCCGACCCCAGCCAGCCCATGGACGCCGAGGTGCTGGCCCATCTCGACGATGTGGCCGCGCGCGGCGCCCGCATGGTGCGCCAGCTGCTGGCCTACGCACGGGCCGAGGACGAGACCCTGATCGAGGACCAGGTCTTCGACGCCACGCAGGTCGCCCGGCAGGCGGCTCAGCGCTGGCAGGCGGCGGCCGACGCCGCCGGCAAGACCCTGCAACAGCCCTCGGACGCCGCGCCCGCGGCGGCCATGGTGCGCGGCTCGCCCACGCTGCTGGGCGAGGTGGTTGCCAACCTCATCGACAACGCGCTGCGCTATGGCGGCTCCCATGTTGCCGTGGATGTGCTGGCACGCGGCGCGCGCCTGCACATCCATGTCAGCGACGACGGCCCCGCACTCGATGCCGCCACGCGCAGCCACATGCTGCTGCCCTTCTGGCGCGGCGGCCATGGCCAGCCCGAGGGCTCGGGCCTGGGTCTGTCGATCGCGCTGCGCGTGGTCGAGCGCATGGGCGGGGGGCTGGCCGTGCGCGCCGGCCCGGGCGGCAGCGGCACCTGCGTCGATATCGACCTGCCGCGCGCCACACATTTGCACACATAAAGCCAACGTAAAGCTTGGCCTGCCTAGACTGGGCCAAACCGCGGCCGGGCGGGGGCTTACGCCTTGCCTGTGCCGGCGCGCGCAATATTTTCAAGGAGCATGGTCGTATGACCGCCACACAACAACCTTCATCGGAGCCGCCACGTTCGCGCGCCCTCCTCTGGGTGGCCGTGGCCACCATCGTCATCGTCATGGGTGGCATCTGGGCCGTCAGTTCCCACAACGCCAGGTCCCATGGCGATATTGAGGAACAAGCCCCCTCCGTCGCCGGCAAGGTGCAAAAGGACGTGGTGCGCGTAGCCCCCGACCAGGCCCCGGCGCTCGACGTGGGCACGCCCCGGGAGCAGCAGTTCCAGAACCTGCGCAGCACCATAGGCATCATCGACTTCAACCAGGACCGCACCACGCGCGTGTTCTCCACCCAGCAGGGCCGCATCGCAAAGGTGCTGGTCAAGGCCGGCGACGATGTCAAGGCCGGCCAAACGCTGTACACGTTGGACGTGCCCGAGATGACGCAGGCCGCGTCCACGCTGATCTCGGCCGCGGGCACGCTGCGGGCCTCCACCGAGACCCTGCGCCGCGCCGAGGCCCTGGCGCGCGAGGACAGCATTCCGCAGAAGGAGCTTCAGCAGGCCCAGGCCGAGCAGCAGACGGCCCAGGCCGCCTACGACGCCGCGCGCCAGGGGCTGCGCCTGTTCGAATTCAGCGATGCCGACATCGCCCGCATCGAACGCGAGCGCAAGGTGGGCAAGGAAATCGCCGTCAAGAGCCCCATCGCCGGCCGCGTCACGGCGCGCGCCGCCCAGCCCGGCCTGCTGGTGCAGCCCGGCAGCGACCCGGCACCGGTTACCGTGTCGGACCTGAGCACACTGTGGATGGTGGCCCAGGTGCCCGAATCCGAATTCCGCTACTACCGCGTGGGCCAGCCGGTGGAGGTGCGCGTGCAGGCCTGGCCGGGCAAGGTATTCACGGGCAAGCTGTCCTATCTGGGCGACAGCATAGACGCCGACACAAGGCGCTTCATCGTGCGCGCCGAGGTGGCCGACCCCCGGCGCGAGCTGCGCCCGCAGATGACGGCCGACTTCTATGTCACCGTCGCCGCGCCGCAGACCTCGGTGGCCGTGCCGGCCGAGGCCGTGGTGCGCGAGGGCAACGGCGACGACGTGGTGTGGGTCGCCATCGACCGCGACGAGCGCGGCCCGCGCTTCATGCGCCGCAAGATCACGCGCGGCCTGACCGCGGACGGCCTGGTGCAGATCACCGCGGGGCTGGCTGACAACGAACGCATCGCGCGCCACAACGCGCTGTTCCTCTCCAGCCTCTACGAAACCGACGCGCAATAAGCGCCCCTACAACCTGGGAGACCGCCGTGTTTCGTCCCCTGCTGGCCTTCGTGCTCTCGCGCCGGCCCATCGTCATCCTGGGCCTGCTGGCCTTTCTTGGCCTGGGCCTGCTGGCCTTCTTGAAGCTCAACGTCGAGGCCTACCCCAACCCCGCGCCGGTGATCATCGAGATCACGGCCCAGGCCCCCGGCATGTCGGCCGAGGAAATGGAGCGCTACTACACGCGCCCCATGGAGGTCGGCCTGGCCACCACGCCCAATGTCGAGAACATCCGCTCGACCTCGTTCTACGGCCTGTCCTTTGTGCGCGTGACGTTCAAGTACGGCACGGACTACTACTTCGCGCTGACCCAGATCGCCAACAACCTGCAGGCCAACGTCAACCTGCCCAACGGCGTGCAGCCCCAGATCCAGGCCTCCAGCCTGGTCGGAGAAATCCTGCGCTACCAGGTCAAGGGGCCATCGACCTACAGCCTCACCGAACTGCGCACGCTGCAGGACTGGGTGATAGAACGGCGCCTGCTCACCGTGCCCGGCGTGGTCCAAGTCGTGACCTGGGGAGGAACTACCAAGGAATACCACGTAGAGGCCGATCCCAAGTTGCTCGAAGCCCATGGCGTGACGCTGCAGACCCTGATCCAGTCCATAGGCAACGCCAACCTCAACGTGGGTGGGCGCGCCATCAGCGTGGGCGACCAGTCAGTCAACATCCGTGGCCTGGGGCTGGTACAAAACCTTGACGACATCGCCAACATCGTCGTGACCCAGAAGGACGGCCTGCCGACCCGAGTCAAGGACGTGGCGCGCATCGCCGAAGGCACCGTGCCGCGCCTGGGCGAGGCCGGCCGCGACCTGCAGAACGACGTGGTCACCGGCGTGGTGATCATGAACCGCACCCTGCAGACCAAGGAGGTGATTGCACGCGTCAAGACGGCCGTGGAGAAACTCAATGCCGACGGCTCCCTGCCGCCAGGCGTGAAGCTCGACCCCTACTACGACCGCGCGCAGCTCGTGGACGTGACCACGCACACGGTGCTGCACAACCTCATCTTCGGCTGCCTGCTGGTGTTCTTCATCCAGTGGGTGTTCCTGGGCGACCTGCGCAGCGCGGTGATCGTGAGCGTGAGCATTCCATTCGCGCTGTTCTTCAGCATCATGATGTTGGTGCTCACGGGCGAGTCGGCCAACCTGCTGTCACTGGGGGCGGTGGACTTCGGCATCATCGTGGACGCGGCGGTGATCCTGGTGGAGAACATATTCCGCAACTTCCAGCGACCCGCGCCGATACGCGCCTCGCTGCTGCGCGCCATGTCGCTCGGGCCCGACGGCCCGCGCACCGCCCCCTCCAACGGCTGGAGTTCGCGCCTGCGCATGATCTACATGAGCGCCACGCAGGTGGACAACTCGGTGATCTTCTCCACCCTCATCACCATTGCCGCGTTCACGCCGCTCTTCACCATGCAGGGCGTCGAAGGCCAGATCTTCGGCCCCATGGCGCGCACCTATGGCTATGCCCTGGCGGGCGCCCTGATCGCCTGCTTCACCATCACGCCGGTGCTGGCCAGCTACCTGCTGCCGGCCAAGGTAGAGGAGAAGGAGACCATCTTCGTGCACGCCATCCAGCGCGCCTACCGCCCGGCCCTGAACTGGGTGCTGAACCACACACGCATCACGCTGGCACTGGGCGCACTCGTCCTGGTGGCCGGCACCCTCATGGCCGTGCGCCTGGGCAGCGAGTTTCTGCCCGCCCTGGAGGAGGGCAACCTCTGGATCCGCGCATCCATGCCGCCCACGATCTCGCTGGAATCGGGCCGCGACAAGGCCAACAAGATGCGCCAGATGATCAAGGAGTACCCCGAGGTCGTCTCCGTCGTATCGCAGCACGGCCGTCCCGACGACGGTAGCGATGCTGCCGGCTTCAACAATGTGGAGCTGTTCGCGCCGCTGCAGCCGTTTGACAAATGGCGCGCCGGCATGACCAAGGCCAAGCTGGTGGGCGAGCTTCAGCACAAGTTCGAGGCCGAGTTCCCGGGCGTGACCTTCAACTTCTCACAGTACATCCAGGACAACGTGCAGGAAGGCCTGTCGGGCGTGAAGGGCGCCAACTCGGTGAAGATCATCGGCCCCGACCTGGCAACGCTGGAAAAGCTCGCCGCCGAGGTGCAGGAGGTGATGTCGCACATCGACGGCGTGGCCGATCTCGGGGTGTTCCACATCCTGGGCCAGCCCAACATGAATATTCAGATCGACCGCGTGCGCGCCGCCCGCTACGGGCTCAACACCGGTGACGTAGCCAGCGCCATCCAGGCGGCCCTGGCGGGCGTGGAGGCGACGACGGTGCTCGAAGGCGACCGGCATTTCAGCCTCACGGTGCGCTTTGACCAGCGCCACCGCTCCAGCCCGGAGGCGGTGCGCGCACTGCGCGTGGGCTACACCACGGCGGCGGGCAAAACCTCGTTCATCCCGCTGTCGGACCTGGCCAGCATCTCGCTGGACACGGGCGCCACCTACATCTACCGCGAAAGCAACGAGCGCTACATACCGCTCAAGTTCTCGGCCCGTGGACGTGACCTGGGCAGCACCGTCGAAGAGGTGCAGAGACGCATCGCGCAGGATGTGAAGCTGCCCCAGGGCTACCGCGTCATCTACGCCGGCGAGTTCGAGTCGCTGCAGCAGGCCAAGGCGCGCATGCTGATCGCCATTCCCGTGGCCGTGATCCTGGTGATGGCGCTGCTGTATGCGCTGTTCAACAACTTCACCTACTGCCTGCTGACGGTGGCCTCGGTTCCGTTCACCGTGTTCGGCGGCATCCTGGCGCTGTATGCGACGGGGCAGGTGCTGAGCATCTCGGCGGTGATCGGCTTCATCTCACTGCTGGGCGTGTCGGTCATGGACGGCATCCTGATCCTGACCTACTACCGCGGTCTGCGCGCACGCGGCCACGAGCACCTGCAGGCCATGGAGGAGGCCTACCGCACCCGCATGCGGCCGCTGCTCATGACGGCACTGTCGGCGGCCCTGGGCCTGCTGCCCGCGGCCCTGTCGCACAGCATCGGCAGCGAGGTGCAGCGCCCCCTGGCGACCGTGGTCGTGGGCGGCATGATCATCGGCCCGATCTTCCTGCTGCTCGTGGTGCCGGCGCTGCGCCTGACGGTGCTGCGCCGCGTGAAGTTTGCCAAGAAGCGCGAAGGACTGGGAGGACGAAGCCATGCGTAAACTGAAATGGCCCCCGCAATCGCCGGACCGGCGGCTGTTTCTCGGCGTGCTGGGCCTGTCGGCCCTGGCTGCCACGGGCTGCGCCGTAGGCCCCGACTATGTGCGGCCCAGCGTGCCCCAGGCCGGCGCCCTCACCCGCGAACCGCTGGCCACGGCCGGCAAGGCCGGGCCCGTGCAACGCCAGTGGTGGAAGGCCTTCGGCTCACCCGAGCTCGACGCGCTGGTGCAAGAGGCGCTGGAGCGCAGCCCCACCATCGAGGCGGCCAGCGCCACGCTGCGCGCCGCGCGCCAGAACGTCATCGCCCAGCGCGGCTTCTTCTTTCCCTCCGTGCAGCTGGGCTACGACCGCACGCGCCAGAACGTGGGCGAGTCCCTGTCGCCACCGCTCAACAGCGGCGCGACGCTCTACACCTACCACACGGCGCAGCTGAGCGTGAGCTATGTGCCCGACATCTTCGGCGCCAACCGCCGCCAGGTCGAAGGGTTGCAGGCAGCCGCGGAAGGCCAGCGCCTGCAGCTGCAGGCCGCACGTCTGACGCTGGCGAGCAACGTGGCCGGCGGCATGCTGCAGGCCGCGATGCTCGCGGAACAGGCCACGCTCATCGAACAGGCCATCAAGGCCGCACAGGAACAACTGCGCCACATGCGGCTGCAGCAGAAGAATGGCTACGCCAGCGGGCTGGACGTGGCCACGCAGCAGACGCTCTTGATCCAGATGCAGCAGGCCCTGCCGCCGCTGCGCAAGGAGCTGGAGCAGACGCGCAATCTGCTGGCCACGCTGACGGGCCGCACCCCCGATGCGGCGCCGGCCGTGCCACAGCTGTCGGCGTTCGCACTGCCCGAACTGCCGCAGGCCGTGGCCTCGCAACTGGTGGAGCAGCGCCCCGACGTGCGCGCCGCCGAGACCGACGTGCAGCAGGCCAGCGCCGCCATCGGCGTGGCCAAGGCCGCGCGCCTGCCGCAGCTGTCGCTGACGGCGGCCTACGGCGGCGGCGCGACCAACTTCCGCGAAATGTTCACCTCGGGCAATACCGTCTGGTCGTTTGGCGCCAACCTGCTGCAGCCCCTCTTCGCCGGCGGCACGTTGGCCGCGCACCAGCGCGCCGCCGAGGCCGAGCTCGACGCGGCCGCCGCGCGCTACCGCGGGGCCGTTCTGTCGGCCTTCCAGGACGTGGCCAACGCGCTCTACGCGCTCGACACCGACACCAAGGCCCTGGACATGGCGATGGACAGTGAAAAGGCCAGCCGCGCCACTCTGGACCTCACGCGCGCGCAGCTGCGCCAGGGCTACAGCGCCCAGCCGGCGGCGCTTGCGGCCGAGCAGTCCTGGCTGCAGGCACGCGCCGCCCATGTGGCCGCACGCGGCGTGCTGCTGGGCGATACCGTGGCGCTCTACCAGGCCCTGGGCGGTGGCGTTCTGACGGACGGCATGGTCGATTAATAGTCCCATCGCAAACCGCAGCGGCGCGCAGCCCCTGCGGTTTTTTTTCGCCCGCTGCGGCCGCGCCATGCGTCACGAAACCGACACAGGCGCCCGCCATAGTCCGGCCCCGGAAACCATCACTTTTCGGAGCACCCATGACACTTCGGTTGATAGCGCTGGCTGCGGCCACCCTGGCCCTGTCGGCCTGCGGCGGATCGAGCGACAACCGCACGCCCGCCGAGGCGGTCGCGCCCAAGAACATCCTCTTTTTCCTCGGCGACGGCATGGGCCTGACCACGCAGACCGCCGCGCGCATCTACAAGGTCGGCGAAGACGGCGAGCTCACCATGGACAAGCTGCCAGAGACCGCCTTCATCCGCACCTACTCCAACAACGCCCAGGTGACCGACAGCGCGCCTTCCATGGCGGCGTACATGACCGGCGTGAAGATGAACAACGAGGTCATCTCCATGACGCCCGAGACGCGCGCCTTCGACGCCAGCGGCAAGGACTACCTGAGCGGCGCCGACAGCACCTGCCCCACCAGCGGCAACGGCCAGGCCGTGGCGACGCTGCTGGAGCTGGCCAAGGCCGCCGGCATGGGCACGGGCGCGGTGACGACAACACGGATCACCCACGCCACCCCGGCCGCCACCTACGCCCACATCTGCCACCGCGACGGTGAAAACGCCATTGCCGCCCAGGCCGTGCCCGGCGGCGCCGGCTTCAACAGCGCCCTGGGCGACGGCGTGGACGTGCTGCTCGGCGGCGGACGCCAGTTCTTCCTGCCAACGGCGGCCGGCGGCAAGCGCACCGACGGCCGCGACCTGACGGCCGAACTCAAGGCCAAGGGCTATACCTACGTGCAGAACAAGGCCGAGTTCGACGCCGCTGCACCCGCCACGACGAAAAAGCTCGTCGGCCTTTTCACCAGCAGCCACATGGCCTACGACACGGACCGCGACGCCAGCAAGGAGCCGAGCCTGGCCGAGATGACCGACAAGGCGATCGAGCTGCTGGGCAAGAACGGCAAGGGCTTTTTCCTCATGGTCGAAGGCGGGCGCATCGACCACGCGCTGCACGAGACCACGGCGCGCAAGGCGCTGCAGGACACGGTGGCCTTCGACGACGCCATCGCGCGCGCCCTCGACAAGATGCAGGCCAGGGACCCTGGGCTGAAGAACACGCTCGTCGTCGTCACCGCCGACCACGATCACACGCTGGTGCTCAACGGCTACGCTGCCCGCACCGGCCCGACCACCGCCAGCAACCCGGGCGTGCTGGGCCTGCTGCGCAACTTCGTCGATGGCAGCCTGGGCACCGACACGAGCGGCACCCCCTTCAGCATCATCGGCTTTGGCAACGGCGAAAACCGCCCCAACGTGCGCACAGCCCTGACCGATGCCCAAGTGGCCGACAAAAACTACCACCAGGAGGCCGTGATCCCGATGGCCGCTGGCAGCGAGACCCATGGCGGCACCGACGTCTTCCTGGGCGCCACCGGCAAAGGTGCCGAACTGTTCAGCGGCGCCCTCACCAACACCGAAGTGTTCGGCCTGATCCGCAAGGCCAGCGGCCTGTAAACCAGAGATCACCCCATGAAAAAAGCACTGCACCACATCACCCGCGCCGCCGCCCTGCTGCTGGCCACCACCAGCGCCAGCTGGGCCGCCGGCGAGGCCACCAACGTCATCTTCTTCCTCGGTGACGGCATGGGCCCGACCACCGTCACCGCCAGCCGCATCTACAAAGTGGGCGAAGCCGGCCAGCTCACGATGGAGAGCCTGCGCCGCACGGCACGCATCCGCACCTTCTCCAACGATGCGCAGACCACCGACAGCGCCCCGTCCATGGCCGCCTACATGACCGGCGTGAAGATGAACAACGAAGTCATCTCCATGAGCGCCGACACCCACGCCTACGACGGCACCAAGCCCTACCTGAGCGGCACCGACAGCGCCTGCCCCGCCAGCGGCAACGGCCAATCGGTGCCCACGCTGCTCGAACTGGCCAAGGCCGCCGGCAAGTCGGTGGGAGCCGTGACGACCACGCGCGTGACCCATGCGACGCCAGCCGCCACCTTCGCCCACGTCTGCCACCGCGATGCAGAGAACACCATTGCCGCCCAGGCTGTCCCTGGTTCCGGCCTGTTCAACCCAGCCCTGGGCACGGGGCTCGATGTGCTGCTGGGCGGGGGCGCGAAGTTCTTCTTGCCCACAGCCGCCGGCGGCAAGCGCAGCGATGGCCAGGACCTGACAGCGCTGCTGCAAAAAGCGGGTTACCAGTACGTGAGCACCGGCACACAGTTGCAGGCCGTGAACCCGGCTGGCACGCCCAAGCTCGTTGGCCTGTTCAACAAGGACCACTTGAACTATGAGCTCGACCGGGTGAAAAAGCAGATCGACGAGCCCAGCCTGGCCGACATGACGGAAAAGGCCATCAAGGTGCTGCAAAACAACGGCAAGGGCTATTTCCTCATGGTCGAAGGCGGGCGCATCGACCACGCCCTGCACGGCACGAATGCCAAGCGCGCGCTGGAGGACACCGTCGCCTTTGACAACGCCATTGCCAGGGCACTGACGCTGGTGGATTTGAAAAACACCCTGATCGTCGTCACCGCCGACCACGACCACACCATGGCCTTCAACGGCTACGCGCAGCGGGGCACACCCATCCTCGGCAAGAGCACCGACATCAAGGCCAGCAGCGTGCAAGGCAAGCCGGTGCTGGCACAGGCTGCCGACGGCAAGCCCTACACCACCTTGGTCTTTGGCAATGGTGGCGGGCCGCGCAAAGCCACGCGCGACGATCTGACAAGTGTCGATACCGCCGCCGATGACTACCTGCAGGAAGTCGGCATTCCCCTGGGCAGCCCCGGCTCCGAAACCCATGGCGGCGGCGACGTGATGCTGTTTGCCGGCGGCGCCGGCAGCAGCGGCTTCAAGGGCACGATGCTCAACACCAAGGTCTTCGGCCTCGTCAAGGCAGCCATGGGCCTGTAAGCCCCGTGTCCAGGCACTGACGCCCGAGCACGCCCGCTGGCCCCTGCGGCCCGGGCGTGTTCGGCTTTTCCCTTTCGCTTTCTTTTTTTCTCGACACCATGCCATACCGTCTTTGCGCAGCCACCGCCCTGGCCTGGGGCCTGACCCTGGCGGGCTCGGCCCAGGCCGCACCCGCCGCCCCCGCCCATCCGCCCGCCCTGGCCTTGCACATCGAGCACCATGTCCACACCGTGAGCGCCGACGGCGTCACACGCGAACTGCGCTATAGCGAACAACTGCTGCGCCAAAGTGAGCAGATCTGGCTGGCCCGCATCCTGCCGCACCATGCACACAGCGAAGACGAGCACAGCAGCGGCGCCAAGGCGCACAAGCATATGGACGTTGCCGCCGCCGCGCGCTGGGTGCAGCGCCAGGGCGATGGCCAGCTGCAGGTGCGCCTGGTGAACGCGCACGAGCGCCTGCTGGTCGATGTGCCGCCCGCCGAATGGGGCCAGGTGGGTTTTGACGGCCAATGGGCGAACGCCCAGCACCTGCTCGACCCGGCACAGATCGCGCGCATGAAGCCCCTGGCCCGCCCGGCCCCTGCCGGCGCACGCTGGTACCAGGGCGGCAGCAGCAGCCAGCCGGTGCAGGTGCTGTGGGACATCCAGGGCCAGTTCCCGCAGCGCATCGAATCGCACAACGCCCAGGGCAGCCAGCGCAGCGTCACCACCGCCCGGCGCCAGCCCCTGCCCCGCACCCTGCCCTGGACGCAGCTCACAGGCTACGGTCACAAGGAATACGCCGACCTGCTCGACTGAGCACCGCCGCCCCCCAAAAAAACAGCAGCCCGCATTCGCGGGCTGCTTCATTTTTAGAAGCTGCTAGCGCTTGCTGTACAAGGGCTATCAGCTGTTTTCATTAATTATTCTGTGCCAATTGATCCAGAATTGCGGGGTTCTGCCGGCACGTCACATCGGCTGCGCCGATATGAGTGCCGTCAAATCCGGCGTGCGCTGCGCGCAGGCGCCTCGCGGCGCCATCCTGAATCAGTTGTTCTGCGCCAACTGGTCCAGGATCGCCGGATTTTCCAGCGTGCTGGTGTCTTGGGTGATGGACTCGCCCTTGGCCAGCGAGCGCAGCAGGCGGCGCATGATCTTGCCGCTGCGGGTCTTGGGCAGGTTGTCGCCGAAGCGGATGTCCTTGGGTTTGGCGATGGGGCCGATTTCCTTGGCCACCCAGTCGCGCAGTTCCTTGGCGATTTGCTTGGCTTCCTCGCCGGTGGGGCGCGAGCGCTTCAGGACCACGAAGGCGCAGATGGCCTCGCCCGTCAGGTCGTCGGGGCGGCCCACCACGGCGGCCTCGGCCACCAGGTCGGACTTGGCAACCAGCGCGGATTCGATTTCCATCGTGCCCATGCGGTGGCCCGAGACGTTGAGCACGTCGTCGATGCGGCCCGTGACGCGGAAGTACGCCGTCTTGGCGTCGCGCACCGCGCCGTCGCCGGCCAGGTAGTAGCCCTTGAGCTCTTCGGGGAAGTAGCTCTTCTTGAAACGCTCCGGGTCGCCCCAGATGGTGCGGATCATGGACGGCCAGGGGCGCTTGATGACCAGGATGCCGCCCGAGCCGTTGGGCACGTCGTTGCCGGTTTCATCGACGATGGCGGCGGCAATGCCCGGCAGCGGCAGCGTGCACGAACCCGGCACCAGCGGTGTGGCGCCCGGCAGCGGCGTGATGAGGTGGCCGCCGTTTTCCGTCTGCCACCAGGTGTCGACGATGGGGCAGCGCTCGCCGCCGACGTTCCTGTAGTACCACATCCAGGCTTCGGGGTTGATGGGCTCGCCCACGCTGCCCAGGATGCGCAGGCTCGACAGATCGGACTGCTTGGGATGCACGGACTCGTCGGAGTCGGCGGCCTTGATGAGCGAGCGGATGGCCGTGGGCGCCGTGTAGAACACGCTGACCTTGTGGCGCTCGATCATCTTCCAGAAGCGGTCGGCCTTGGGGTAGGTGGGAACGCCCTCGAACACGACCTCGGTCGCGCCGGCGGCCAGCGGGCCGTAGGTGATGTAGGTGTGGCCGGTGACCCAGCCGATGTCGGCCGTGCACCAGAACACGTCGCTGGGCTGGATGTCAAAGGTCCAGTCCATGGTCAGCTTGGCCCACAGCATGTAGCCGCCCGTGGAATGCTGCACGCCCTTGGGTTTGCCCGTGGAGCCCGAGGTGTAGAGCACGAACAGCGGATGCTCGGCATTCACCGGCACCGGAGCGCATTCGGTGCTTTGGCCCTGAAGCGCCTCTGCAAACGAGATGTCGCGGCCCTCCACACGGGCCCAGGCGGTGGGCGTGCGCTCGTACACGAACACGGTCTTGACGCATTCGCAGCCGCCGGCGGCGATGGCCTCGTCCACGATGGCCTTGAGCGGCAGCTCCTTGCCGCCGCGCAGCTGATAGTTGGCGGTGATCACGGCCACGGCGCCGGCGTCCTGGATGCGCTCCTGCACGGCCTTGGCCGAGAAGCCGCCGAACACCACGCTGTGCGTTGCGCCAATGCGTGCGCAGGCCTGCATGGCCACGATGCCCTCGATGGTCATGGGCATGTAGATCAGCACGCGGTCGCCCTTCTTCACGCCGCGCGCCTTCAGTGCATTGGCAAACTGGCTCACGCGCGCCAGCAGTTCCTTGTAGGTGACCTGGGTGACCTCGCCGCCGTCGGCCTCGAAGATGATGGCCGTCTTGTTCTCGACCGGCGTGCCCATGTGCTTGTCCAGGCAGTTGGCGCTGGCGTTGAGCTCGCCATCTGCAAACCACTTGTAGAACGGCGCGCTGGACTCGTCCAGGGTTTGCGTGAACGGTTTGGTCCACTGCACGTTTTCGCGGGCCAGGCGGGCCCAGAAGCCCTCGAAATCCTTGTCGGCCTCGGCGCACAGCGCCTCGTAACCGGCCATGCCGGAGATGCGCGCCGCCTTCACCAGGCTCTCTGCCGGGGGGAACACACGATTTTCGACCAGGACGGACTCGATGGCGGACGGGGAAGCACTCATGAACTTGTCTCCTTGCGCTAGAACGAAGATGCGGGCGGTACTTTCGGTGCTGCTACTTACAAAGCACTGACGCAGCCGAGACAGCTTACGCCAGCACGCGCCAGGTGGGCACCCAAAGACCCGTTCGTGCGCGCAAATAGCACAGCGCAAAAAAACCTTATTTTGACTTTGATAAACATAATAAATAGACTTGACCCGTGTTTTAAACCTGCAATGCGGGTAATTCACCCCGTTCCGGCATGCTCCGTCGCCGGGTGAACCACAGCGCCGGAACGCTGTCCCATGCGGGCGGCCTCCGACGCCTTGGCCGAAGTCATCGGCCCTGATGCCCAGGGTGTTCCTGCGCCACATGGCGCCAGTGCACCCGCGTGAACGCACAAGTCCTCCACCAGACCTCTTGTGCTGCGCAGCCGGCCCTTGCGCACCTACTTTTCGCGTGCCATGCGGGCCGATCCGGTCACTTTCCGTGTCCACCCTCCTTCCGGTCCTGCCGACCGCGTGCGCCCGTTGCGGGTGGCCGCGCCCCGGCAGGGCCGCCGCATCGGGGTTGTGCCTTGGCCTTCGTGCCCTGCCGCCATGGGCGTGGCGGGGCGATCCACGGCACCCAAGGAAGGACCCCAGAGTGGCCAAGCAAATCATCATTGACCGAGTATTCAAGATCTTCGGCGACGCGCCGCAGGAGGCACTGCGCCTGGTTGAACGGGGCCTGGACAAGCAGGAAATCCTTGCCCGCACGGGCCACTCGATCGGCGTGTTCGATGCCAGCTTCACCATAGAGGCCGGCGAGACCTTCGTCGTCATGGGCCTGTCGGGTTCGGGCAAGTCCACACTGGTGCGCATGCTCAACCGCCTGATCGCGCCCACCAGCGGCCGCATCCTGGTCGATGGGCGGGACATCAATGCGCTGAGCCAGCGCCAGCTGCGCGAGCTGCGCCGCAAGGACATCTCCATGGTGTTCCAGTCGTTCGCCCTCATGCCGCACATGAACGTGCTGGACAACACGGCCTTCGGCCTGGAACTGGCCGGCATGGACAAGGCCCGGCGCCGCCAGGCCGCGCGGGACGCGCTGGAGCAGGTGGGCCTGGCCGACTGGGGCGAGAGCTACCCCGACGAGCTATCGGGCGGCATGCAGCAGCGCGTGGGCCTGGCGCGGGCGCTGGCGGCCGATCCCGCCATTTTGCTCATGGACGAGGCCTTCTCGGCGCTGGACCCCATCATCCGCACCGAGATGCAGTCCGAACTGCTGCGCCTGCAGCAAGTCAAGCAGCGCACCATCGTCTTCATCTCGCACGACCTGGACGAGGCCATGCGCATCGGCGACCGCATCGCCATCATGAGGGACGGCCAGGTGGTGCAGGTGGGCACCCCTGACGAGATCCTGCGCAATCCGGCCAACGACTATGTGCGCGACTTCGTGCGCGGCGTGGACGCGGCCGCCGTATTCAAGGCGCGCGACATCGCGCGCCAGGCCTTCACGGTGGTGTCCGAGCGTAGCGACCGCGGCAGCCGCGCCGCGCTGCGGCTGCTGGAGGACTCGGACCATGAATATGCCTACGTGCTCTCGAGCCGCAAACGCCTGCTGGGCGTGGTGTCCTCGCAGTCGCTGCGCCGCGCGCTGCACGGCCACCATGGCCCGCTGGGGCTTCAGCACGCCTTTGTGGACGACGTGCCCCGGCTGGCCGCCGACACGCCGGTGGCCGAGCTTTATGGGCCCATGGGCAATGCCCCCTGCCCGCTGCCCGTCGTGGACGACGATGGATGCTTCCTGGGCGTCATCAGCCGCACCACGCTGATGCGCTTCCTGGACCGCGACACGCCGCCCGTGCCGCCGCCGCAGGCCGAACGCGCCCCCATACGGCTCAACCCCCATTTCCCCCACGGCGCCGCCGACCCCGTGGCACCCACCGCCTGAATGAAAGGAGAAGCCAGCGCATGACCGAGATCCACAACCACCCCGCCGAACCGGACCAACCCTGGTCCTCCACCCGCCCCGCCACCGACAGCGCCGACAGCGCCGACCCCTGGGCCACGGGCGGCGCCGACACGGCCCAGCCCGCCCCCGACTGGCTGACCGGCCCGGCCGGCCCCACACCCGCCGATGCAGACCACGGCGGCCTGCAGGCCCTGTGGCACCAGCTCAGCAGCGACGGCCTGCCCGTGCAGGGCTGGATCAACGACGGCCTGAACTGGGCCGTGGAGCACCTGCGCCCCTTCTTCCGGGCCGTGCGCGCGCCCATCGACGCAACGCTTGGCGGCATCACCGATGCGCTGCTAGGCCTGCCCTGGCCGGTGCTGCTGGTACTCATCGCCCTGCTGGCCTGGCAGTTCGGTGGGCGCATGCTGGCCCTGGCCGCGGCCTTGTCGCTGGCGGCCGTGGTGCTTCTGGGCATCTGGCCCGACGCCATGGTCACGCTGGCGCTGGTACTCACCGCGCTGCTGTTCTGCGTGGTGATCGGCCTGCCCCTTGGCATCCTGCTGGCGTCCAGCGACCGCGCCCAGCGCCTCCTGCGCCCGCTGCTGGACGCGATGCAGACCACACCGGCCTTCGTCTACCTGGTGCCGGTGGTGATGCTGTTCGGCATAGGCAATGTGCCCGGCGTCGTCGTGACCATCGTGTTCGCGCTGCCGCCGCTGGTGCGCCTCACGAACCTGGGGCTGCGCCAGGTGCGGCCGGACCTGGTCGAGGCCAGCCGCGCCTATGGTGCATCACCCTGGCAGCTGCTCGTCAAGGTGCAGCTGCCGCTGGCCATGCCCTCCATCATGGCCGGCATCAACCAGGCGCTGATGCTGAGCCTGTCCATGGTGGTCATCGCCTCCATGATCGCCGTCGGCGGCCTGGGCCAGATGGTGCTGCGCGGCATAGGCCGGCTGGACATGGGTCTGGCCAGCGTGGGCGGCCTCGGCATCGTGCTGCTGGCCATCGTGCTCGACCGTATCACCCAGGCCATGGGCGCACCGCGCCGCGGCGGCCAGCGCTGGTGGCACCAGGGCCCGCTGGGCCTGCTCTTCGGCAGGTCGCGCCAGAAGTCCTGAATTCATAGCTTTCAGCGCTTGTCACACAACCCTTCAAGGCACTTCGACCGATATTTTCAAGGAGATCACCATGGCCATTCCCCACAAGACCCTGCGCCCGCTGCTGGCCGCCAGCCTGGCCCTGCTGGGCCTGCTGGGCCTGAGCACCCAGGCCGCCGAGCTGCCCGGCAAGGGCATTGCGGTGCAGCCGCTCAAGAGCTCCATTGCCGAGGAGAGCTTTCAGACCCTGCTGGTCATGAAGGCGCTGCAACGCCTGGGCTATGAGGTCCAGCCCATCAAGGAGGTCGAGTACCCCACGGCCCATATCGCCATTGCCAATGGCGACGCCACCTTCATGGCCAACCACTGGAACCCGCTGCATGCCGACTACTACCAGAACGCCGGCGGCGATGCCCGGCTCTACCGCAAGGGTGTGTACTCGGGCAACGCCGCGCAGGGCTACCTGATCGACAAAAAGACCGCCGAGCAGTACCACATCACCAACATCGCCCAGCTCAAGGACCCCAGGATCGCCCGGCTGTTTGACAGCAACGGGGACGGCAAGGCCGACCTGACCGGCTGCACCCCCGGCTGGGGCTGCGAGGCCATGATCGAGCACCACCTGGACGCCTACGGCCTGCGCGCCACCGTCACGCACCAGCAGGGCAGCTACGCCGCCTTGATCGCCGACACCATCGCGCGCTTCAAGGCCGGCAAGCCGGTGCTCTACTACACCTGGACGCCCTACTGGGTGAGCTACGAGCTCAAGCCCGGCAAGGATGTGGTGTGGCTGGAGGTGCCGTTTTCCTCGATGCCCGGCGCGCAGCAGGGTCAGGACACCCGGCTGCCCAATGGAAAGAACTATGGGTTCGTAGCAAACCAGCAGCAGATCGTGGCCAACAAGGCCTGGGTGGACAAGAACCCCGCCGCTGCCAAGCTGTTCGCGGTCATGCAGCTGCCCGTGGCCGACATCAACGCGCAGAACCACCTGATGAGCCGCGGCCAGAACCGGAGCGCCGACATAGAGCGCCATGCGAACGGCTGGATCGCGGCGCATCGGAAGCGCTTTGACGGCTGGATCGAGCAGGCCCTGGCCGCCGTACCTTGACGCAGGTCAGCTCTACCACAGGACAAACTGGCGACACTGCCCACCTGACAAGTGCCGCAAGCTACAAATACAATAGTTGACAATACCCTTGGGGCGGGCTGTGGATACTATGAGCCCTGCTCCTGCCGTCCGGGCCTGCGGTTCTAGAATGATCCGTTCTGCAGTGCTCTTCGTTGTGCCACGTCCATGCAAGCATCCCCGCGCCCCAGTGCCGACGCACCACTGCAACGCCCCCTGCTGAGCGCGCAGGAGCGCGAGGCCATCGACCGCAGCGCCTGGTTTGCATCGCTGCCTCCGTCGCTGCGGCACGACATCTTCCGCCTGGGCCATGTCACGCGCCTGGCCCATGGCGACACCATCGTCGAGCAGGGCAACCCCATACACGACTGGTTTGCCTGCGCCAGCGGTGCGCTGCGCTTTCGCCGCACCACGTCCGCGGGGCGGCGCGTCACGCTGGCCTATGTGGAGCCTGGGATCTGGGTGGGCGAGGCCGAGGTGCTCTACGGCCGTCCCTGCACCTACGACGCGCATGCCCACGGCAGCACCACGCTGCTGAGCGTGCCCGAGATCGCGCTGCGTTCGCTGCTGCAGCAGCACCCCACCTTCGGCCAGGCGCTGCTGACCCTGCAGGCGCGCAGCATGCGCTCGCTGTACCTGATGATGGAAGACGTGGCCACCCTGCCGCTGCGCGCACGCCTGGCCAAGCAGCTCCTGCATCTGCAGGAGCGCTTCGGGCCGCGCGACCTGGCGGCCGGAGAAAGCCGCCCCCTGGGCCTGTCGCTGGCGCAGGACGAACTGGCCGGGCTGCTGGGTGGCTCGCGCCAGCGCGTGAACGTGGAGCTCAAATGGCTGGAGCGCCATGGCCTGATCAGCGTGCGCCCGCGCGGCATCGAGCTGCACGACGTTCAGGGCCTACGGACCTTGGTCGAGCAGGCCACCGCCGAGGACAAGCCCGAAGACTGATCCCGGGGCCGCACGGAGGGGCGTCAGCGCCCCACCATCTTCGCCGGCACCACCCATTCGTCGAACTGCGCGGCCGTCACATGGCCGAGCGCCAGCGCCGCCTCGCGCAGGCTCGTACCCTCCTTGTGCGCCTTCTTGGCGATTTGCGCCGCCTTGTCGTAGCCGATGTGGGTGTTGAGCGCCGTCACCAGCATCAGAGAGCGCTCCACCAGTTCGTCAATGCGCGCGCGGTTTGGCTCGATGCCCACGGCGCAATGGTCGTTGAAGCTCCGCATGCCGTCGGCCAGCAGGCGCACGCTCTGAAGGAAGTTGTGCGCCACCATGGGGCGGAACACGTTGAGCTCAAAGTTGCCCGAGGCGCCGCCGACATTGATCGCCACGTCGTTGCCCAGCACCTGCGCGGCCAGCATGGTCAGGGCCTCGCACTGCGTGGGGTTCACCTTGCCGGGCATGATCGACGAACCGGGCTCATTCTCGGGAATGGTGATCTCGCCGATGCCGCTGCGCGGCCCGCTGGCGAGCCAGCGCACGTCGTTGGCAATCTTCATGAGGCTCGCCGCCAGCGTCTTGAGCACGCCATGCGCCGCCACCAGCGCGTCGCAGCTGGCCAGCGACTCGAATTTGTTGGGCGACGTGACAAACGGCAAGCCGGTCTGCGCCGCCAGGTCGGCCGCCACCTGTTCGGCGTAGCCCTTGGGGGCGTTGAGCCCCGTGCCCACAGCCGTGCCGCCCAGCGCCAGCTCGCACAGATGCGGCAGCGCGTCGCGCACATGACGCTCGCCATGCGCGAGCTGAGCCACCCAGCCCGAGAACTCCTGGCCCAGCGTCAGTGGCGTGGCGTCCTGCAGGTGGGTGCGACCAATTTTCACGATGTCATCGAACGCCTCGGACTTGGCCTGCAGCGTCGCGCGCAGCCGCTCCATGGCGGGCAGCAGGCGGTGCGCGAGCGCCTGCACCGCCGCCACATGCATGGCCGTGGGAAACACGTCGTTGCTCGACTGGCTCTTGTTCACGTCGTCGTTGGGGTGCACCAGGCGGGACTCGCCGCGCGGGCCTTCCAGCAGCTCGCTGGCGCGGTTGGCCAGCACCTCATTGACGTTCATGTTCGTCTGCGTGCCCGATCCCGTCTGCCAGACCACGAGCGGAAACTCAGCCTCATGCCCGCCGGCAATCACCTCGTCGGCCGCGGCCACGATGGCGCCGGCCTTGCGTGCGTCCAGCAGCCCCAGCGACTGGTTGACCCGCGCCGAGGCACGCTTGACCTGGGCCAGCGCCAGGATGATCTCGCGCGGCTGTCGCTCGCCCGAGATATCGAAGTTCTGCAGCGAGCGCTGCGTCTGCGCGCCCCACAGCCTGTCGGCCGGCACCTCTATGGGGCCGAAGGTGTCGCGCTCGGTGCGGGTATTGCTGGTCATGGCGGGCGATCCTTGAAGAAATGGACAGAACACAGCCATTTCACCGCAATCGGCCCGCCAGACCCAAGCCCGCGCCCTACGGGCAGTAGGCTCAATCGGCGCGCCGCCGGACTCCCCGCATTCCCCCATATCAGGCTCACGAAAGGCAGGGGACGATAATCCTGGGCGTCCGATTCACAGAACCCACGCACCCACATGACCACGACCATCCGGTACACCGACTTGGTGGAGTCTGTCGCCGCAGCGCTGCAGTACATCTCCTACTACCACCCCGCCGACTACATCGCGCATCTGACGCGTGCCTACGAGCGCGAGCAAAGCCCCGCGGCCAAGGACGCGATGGCGCAGATCCTCACCAACAGCAAGATGAGCGCCACGGGCCACCGCCCGATCTGCCAGGACACCGGCATCGTCAACGTGTTCCTGAAGCTGGGCATGGACGTGCGCTTCGAGGGCTTTGCCGCCGATCAAAGCCTGGAAGACGCCATCAACGAAGGCGTGCGCCGCGGCTACAACCACCCCGACAACACGCTGCGCGCCTCGGTCGTTGCCGACCCGCACTTTGCGCGCAAGAACACCCGTGACAACACGCCCGCCGTCATCAACGTGCAGATCGTGCCCGGCGACAGGCTCGACGTGACCGTGGCCGCCAAGGGCGGCGGCAGCGAGAACAAGTCCAAGATGATCATGATGAACCCCAGCGACAGCCTGGTGGACTGGGTCTTGAAGACCGTGCCCACCATGGGCGCGGGCTGGTGTCCGCCGGGCATGCTGGGCATAGGCATAGGCGGCACGGCCGAAAAAGCCGTGCTGCTGGCCAAGGAAAGCCTGATGGAAGACCTGGACATGTACGAGCTGCAGGCCAAGGCCCGGCGCGGCGAGAAGCTGACCCAGGTCGAGGAACTGCGCCTTGAGCTGTACGAAAAGGTCAACGCACTGGGCATTGGCGCCCAGGGCCTGGGGGGCCTGTCCACCGTGCTGGACGTGAAGATCAAGATGTACCCCACGCACGCCGCCAGCAAGCCCGTGGCCATGATCCCCAACTGCGCCGCCACGCGCCATGCGCACTTCGTGATGGACGGCAGCGGCCCCGTCTACCTGGAAGCCCCCAGCCTGGACCTGTGGCCCAAGATCGACTGGGAGCCCGACTACAACAAGTCCAAGCGCGTCGACCTGAACACCCTCACCAAGGAAGAAGTGGCGAGCTGGAAGCCCGGCGACACGTTGCTCCTGAACGGCAAGATGCTCACCGGCCGCGACGCCGCGCACAAACGCATCCAGGACATGCTGGCCAAGGGCGAAAAGCTGCCGGTTGACTTCACCAACCGCGTCATCTACTACGTCGGCCCCGTGGATCCCGTGCGTGACGAGGCCGTAGGCCCCGCCGGCCCGACCACGGCCACGCGCATGGACAAGTTCACCGACATGATGCTGGAGCAAACTGGCCTGATCGCCATGATCGGCAAGGCCGAGCGCGGCCCTGTCGCCATCGACAGCATCAAGCGCCACAAGAGCGCCTACCTGATGGCCGTGGGCGGCGCCGCCTATCTCGTGTCAAAGGCCATCAAGCACGCCAAGGTGGTGGGCTTTGAAGACCTGGGGATGGAAGCCATCTACGAATTCGACGTGGTCGACATGCCCGTGACCGTGGCCGTGGACGCGGGCGGCACCAGCGCCCATATCACCGGCCCGGCCGAGTGGCAAAAGCGCATCGCGACAGGGGAATTCAAGGGGATCGAGGTCGCGTCGGCGTAATTGCGCCGGCGCATGGCAGGCCCCTGCAAACCGTCTTGCATCCTCGTGCATGCGGGAATCCCGAGGCTCCCGGTCATTTCTCCATGACCGTCCTGAGTTCCAGTCCGCGCGGATTTGGCGTCTAAAGTGACGTCTAAAACGACTTTGACTGAT
>JAFECU010000272.1 GCA_018242005.1 Pseudomonadota bacterium
CACGATGCCGCCTGGGTGCAGCGCACCCTGGGCGACTGCGCACCGGCAGAGCAGCGGATGCAGGTGCTGCTGGCGTGATAGCCCGCCGCACGCTGCTGGCCCTGGGCGCGTTCAGCGTACTGGACGCACGGGCGGGGGCACTGACGGCGCGCACCCTTGCCTTTCCGCGCGACCATGGCAGCCACCCCGGCCTGCGCACCGAATGGTGGTACGTCACCGGCCAGGCACGCGCCGACGGGCAGCTGTGGGGCTTCCAGATCACGTTCTTCCGCTCGCGTGTCGACGGTACTCAAGGCCTGCGCTCGGCCTTCGCGGCGCGCCAGCTCATCTTCGCCCATGCCGCACTGACCGACGTGCAGGGCCAGCGCCAACTGCACGACCAGCGCATCGCGCGCGCGGGCTTCGGCATTGCGCAGGCGATGGAGGGCGACTGCGACATCCGCCTGCGCGACTGGTCGCTGCGGCGCCGGCCGACGGATGCACCCGGCGCCAGCCGCTACGAGATCCGCGCCCAGGCCCAGGGTTTTGCACTGGAGCTGGCCTGCGCCAGCACCCAGCCCGTGCTGCTGCAGGGCAACGCCGGCCTGTCGCGCAAGGGGCCGGATGCAAGTCAGGCCAGCTATTACTACAGCCAGCCGCAGCTGCTGGTGACTGGCAGCGTCACGCTCGATGGCCGCCGCATGGCCGTGACCGACGCACCCGCGCCCGACAACCGCGCCTGGATGGACCACGAGTGGAGCGAGGCGCTGATGGCACCCGACGCCGTGGGCTGGGACTGGATAGGCATGAACCTCGCGGACGGCGCGGCGCTCACCGCCTTCCAGTTGCGGCGCGCCGATGGCAGCGCGCTGTGGGCCGGGGGCTCGTGGCGCGGTGCGGGCGCAGCCGTGGCGCGTGCATTTGGCCCGACCCAGGTGGTGTTCTCCCCGCAACGTCACTGGCACAGCCCCGCCAGCGGCGCAGACTACCCGGTGCGATGGCGCGTGGACACGCCCGCCGGCAGCTTTTCCGTGCAGGCATTGCTGGATGCGCAGGAGCTCGACAGCCGCGACTCCACGGGGGCGACCTACTGGGAAGGCCTGAGCCTGCTGCACGACGCCACGGGCCGTGAGGTCGGCCGCGGCTACCTGGAGATGACGGGCTACGCACAGCGCTTACGTCTGGGCTGATCTGGGCTGATCAGAACCCAGAAAAGCAAAACGGCCACGCGGGACACGGTACCCCCGCATGGCCGTCGAGTTGTGCAGCGGGCCTTCAGTGCGATCCGCCGCTCCCGGCCCCGCGCCGCTCCAGCCACGCGATGATCTCCCCCATGATGCCGCGGCGGAAGGCCAGCACGCAGACCACGAAGATCAGCCCGGTGACGATGGTCACCGACTCGCCCAGGGTGTTGAACCAGTCCACCGTCGTCAGCCTGGCCAGCAGGGAGCCCAGGTCGCCGATCTTGTTCTCCAGCGCCACCACCACGGCGGCGCCGACCAGCGGGCCGCTGAGCGTGCCCATGCCACCCACCAGCGTCATCAGCACCACGTGGCCTGAGGCGCTCCAGTGCACGTCCGAGAGCGTGGCAAAGCCCAGCACCAGGGTCTTGAGCGAACCGGCAAGCCCCGCGATGGCGGCAGAGATCACAAAGGCCAGCAGCTTGAAGCGGTTGGTGTCATAGCCCAGCGAGGTGGCGCGCGGCTCGTTCTCCTTGATGCCGCGCAGCACCTGGCCGAACGGCGAATCGATGGTGCGCACGATGAGCAGGAAGGCCGCCACCACGATGGCCAGGCACACGTAGTACATGGTCATGTCGCTCGACAGGTCGAGCAGGCCGAAGAGCTTGCCGCGCGGCACGCCCTGCAGGCCGTCTTCGCCGCCGGTGAAGGGCATCTGCAACGCTGCAAAGAACAGCATCTGCGCCAGGGCCAGCGTGATCATGGTGGCGTAAATGCCCTGGCGGCGAATGGTGAACCAGCCCATCACCAGGCCCAGCAAGGCCCCCGACAGCAGGCCGGCGAGCAGGCCCAGCTCGGGCGTGGCGCCCCAGACCTTGACGGCATGGCCCGTGACATAGGCCGCGCCGCCCAGGAAGGCCGCATGGCCGAAGGACAGCAGACCCGTGTAGCCGAGTAGCAGGTTGAAGGCCGAGGCGAACAGCGCGAAGCACAGCAGCTTCATCACGAACACCGGATAGGCGCCCAGAAAGGGAGCGGCGATCAGGGCAAGCAGCAGCAGGCCGTAACCGATGGGAGCGAATTTCTTGACGTTCATGTGAATCACCCCTGCGGCTTACTTTTCTTTGCCGAACAGGCCGGCGGGGCGGATGAGCAAAACGATGGCCATGATGACGAACACCACGGTGGAAGATGCCTCCGGGTAGAAGACCTTGGTGAAACCCTCGATCACACCGAGCCCCAGGCCGGTGAGGATGGAGCCCATGATGGAGCCCATGCCGCCGATGACCACCACGGCAAACACCACAATGATGAGGTTCTGCCCCATGAGCGGCGTGACCTGGTACACGGGCGCGGCCAACACGCCGGCAAAGGCGGCCAGCGCGGCGCCAAAGGCGTAGGTCAGCGTGACCATGACCGGCACGTTGATGCCGAAGGCCTCGACCAGGCGGGGATTCTCGGTGCCGGCGCGCAGATAGGCGCCGAGCTTGGTCTTCTCGATCACGAACCAGGTGGCGATGCAGACCACGATGGATGCGACGACCACCCAGGCGCGGTAGTTGGGCAGGATCATGAAGCCCAGGTTGGTCGCGCCATCGAGCAGGTCTGGCGTGTCATACCCCAAGCCCGAGACACCGTAGATGGATCGGAACACGCCCTCTATGACCATGGTCAGCCCAAGTGTGAGCAGCAGGCCATACAGGTGGTCGAGCTTGTAGATCCAACGCAGCAACAACCGCTCTATGACCACACCGACCACACCCACCAGAAGTGGCGCGGCAATCAGCATCACCCAGTAGTTGACGCCGAGGTAGCTCATGGCCATCCAGGTGATCAGCGCCCCCAGCATGAACAGCGCGCCATGCGCGAAATTGATCACGTTGAGCAGGCCGAAGATCACGGCCAGGCCCAGGCTGAGGATCGCGTAGAACGAGCCATTGACCAGCCCCAGCAGGAGCTGGCTCAGCATGGCTGGCAGTGAGACACCGAAGATTTCCATTTGTACCAAACGCTACGGGTGGTGGGTGAGGGACCGGTCAGCGCGCCATTACTTCCACAGCGCGCATTTGCTCTCGGCCTTGGTGGTGAATACCGAGTCGCCGGGCAGCTTCTTGACGATCTTGTAGTAGTCCCAGGTGCCCTTGGATTCCTTGGGCGACTTCACCTGGACGAGGTACATGTCGTGCACGTAGCGACCGTCGGGACGGATCTGGCCCTTGGCAAAGAAGTCGTCCATCTTCATGCCGCGCCACGTGGCCATGACCTTGTCGGCGTCGGTCGTGCCGGCGGCCTGCACGGCCTTGAGGTAATTCATCGTGGCCGAGTAGTCCGCCGCTTGGATTTCGGTGGGGCGGCGGTTGGTCTTCTTCATGTAGGCATCGGCGAACTTGCGCGAGGCCTCATCCATGTCCCAGTACCAGCTCGTGACGAACTGCATGCCCTCGGTGTTCTTCAGGCCCAGGCTGTGCACGTCGCTGTAGAACACCAGCATGGGCGCAACCTTCATGGTCTTGCCGATGCCGAACTCCTTGGCGGCCTTGATGGAGTTGATGGTGTCGCCGCCGGCATTGGCCAGCGCCAGCACCTGTGCCTTGGAGTTCTGCGCCTGCAGCAGGAAGGACGAAAAATCGGTCGCACTGAGCGGGTGGCGCACCGCGCCCACCACGGTACCGCCCTTTTCCTTGACGACCTTGGAGGCATCGGCCTCCATGGCATGGCCAAAGGCATAGTCGGCCGTCAGAAAGAACCAGGTCTTGTCGCCGCCCTCGACCATGGCCGCTGCCAGGCCCTTGGACAGCGCCACCGTGTCATAGGCATAGTGCACGGTGTAGGGCGTGCACTGGTCATTGGTGAGTGCCGAGGACGCCGCGCCGTTGTTGATCATGACGCGCTTTTTCTCATCCGCCACCTTGGCCAGCGCCAGCGCGGTACCGGAGTTGGTACCGCTGAAGATCATGGTCAGGTTCTGCGTGTCGATCCATTCACGCGCCTTGGTGGCTGCGATGTCGGGCTTGTTCTGGTGATCCACCGTCAGCAGTTCGATGGGCTTGCCCAGCACCTTGCCGCCAAAGTCGTCGATGGCCATCTGAATGGCCGTCGCGCCGCCCTTGCCTTCGAGGTCGGCATACAGGCTGGACATGTCGGAGATATAGCCAATCTTGACCTTGTCCTGCGCATGGGCCGGCGTGGCCATGAGTCCGGCGGCGCCCAGCGCCATGGCCAGTGTCACGAGTCTTGTATTCATGTCGAGTCTCCTGAAGTCTTCGTTGAATTGATTTGCAGTGTCTGCCCACACAGACCCGGCCAGACGCCGGGCCGGTGGTTCAAGCTACTTCCACAGCGCGCACTTGCTCTCGGCCTTGGTGGTCCAGACCTGGTCGGCGGGCAGCTTGGCCACAACCTTGTAGTAGTCCCAGGGCTGCTGCGACTCCTTCTGCGACTTCACCTGCATCAGATACATGTCGTGCGCGAAACGGCCATCGGGGCGAATGACGCCCTTGGCGTAGAAATCATCGATGGGCGTGGACTTGAGCTTGGCCATGACCTTGTCGGCATCCGTGGTGCCAGCGGCCTGCACGGCCTTGAGGTAGTTCATCGTGGCCGAGTAGTCGGCGGCCTGGATGTCGGTGGGCATGCGCTTGGTTTTTTCGAAGAACTTCTTGCCGAAGGCGCGCGTCTGGTCGTTCAGGTTCCAGTCCCAGCTGGTGGTCAGCAGCAGGCCTTCGGTGTTCTTCAGGCCCAGGCTGTGCACGTCGGTGATGAAGACCAGCAGGCCGGCCAGCTTCATGCTCTTGGTGATGCCGAATTCCTTGGCGGCCTTGACGGAGTTAATCAGGTCGCCGCCGGCATTGGCCAGGCCCAGCACCTGGGCCTTGGAGTTTTGCGCCTGCAGCAGGAAGGACGAGAAGTCGGAGGCATTGAGCGGCGCCCGTACACTGCCCAGCACGGTGCCGCCGTTTTCCTTGACCACGCGAGCGGTGTCGGCCTCCAGCGCCGCGCCAAAGGCATAGTCGGCCGTCAGGAAGAACCAGCTCTTACCACCCTGCTTGACCACGGCGCTGCCCGTGCCCTTGGCCAGGGCCACGGTGTCGTAGGCATAGTGCACGGTGTAGGGGCTGCACTGCTCATTGGTCAGCGCCGAAGAACCTGCGCCGCTGTCGAAGAACACGCGCTTCTTTTCCTTGGCGATCTCGGCCATGGCCAGCGCCGTGCCCGAGTTGGTGCCGCCGAACAGCATGGTCAGGCCCTGGGTGTCTATCCATTCGCGCGACTTGCTGGCGGCAATGTCGGCCTTGTTCTGGTGATCGGCGGAGAGCAGCTCGATGGGCTTGCCCAGCACCTTGCCGCCGAAGTCGTCGATGGCCATCTGGATGGCGAGGGCGCCGTTCTTACCCTCCACGTCGGCGTACAGGCTGGACATGTCGGTGATGAAGCCGATCTTCACCTTCTCTTGCGCATGTGCCTGCACGGCCGCAAGGGAGACACCTGCGGCACCCAGTACGGCAACCAGTGTCTTGAGTTTGCGATTCATTTCTCTCTCCTTCTCTTGGTGGTCAGAAATCGGCGTTGCTCCGCCTGATGCGGCTTCAAACGCCCAGCAGCTGATTGAGCACAGGCATCTGTGTCTCGAGTTCGGCGGCCTCGAAGCGCAGGGCGATGCGGCCATGCTCCATGACGTAGAAGCGGTCGGCCAGCGGCGCGGCGAAGCGGAAGTTCTGCTCCACCATGACCACGGTGTAGCCCTTGGCGCGCAGCGTGGTGATCATGCGCGCCAGCGCCTGCACGATGACCGGGGCCAGGCCCTCGGAGATTTCGTCGAGCAGCAGCAGTTTGGCGCCTGTGCGCAGGATGCGCGCCACGGCCAGCATCTGCTGCTCGCCGCCGGACAGGCGTGTGCCCTGGCTGTTCTTGCGCTCGGCCAGGTTGGGAAACATGGCGTAGATTTCGTCAACCGACATGCCGTCCTGACCGGTCTTGAGCGTGGGCGGCAGCATCAGGTTTTCCTCGCACGACAGGCTCGAGAAGATGCCGCGCTCCTCCGGGCAGTAACCCAGGCCCAGGTGGGCGATGCGGTGCGTGGGCATGGCGATGGTCTCGGTGCCATAGACCTTGATGGAACCCTTGCGCGTTCCCGTCAGCCCCATGATGGCGCGCAGCGTGGACGTGCGACCGGCGCCGTTGCGGCCCAGCAGCGTGACCACCTCGCCGGGCTGGACGACGATGTCCACTCCGTGCAGCACATGCGACTCGCCGTACCAGGCTTCGAGATTGTGGATTTCCAATGCGGGCGTATTCGCCATTCAGTTCTTCTCCATAGCACTTCGCGACGCCCCAGTCGCCAAAAAACGGCGGCGCCCCAGGCAGCAGGCGCCGCGCACGAGCTTCCACGCCGCGCCGGCGTCGTCTCTGTCAGCGCGCGCAGCGCGAGGCAAGCGGCAAGCGGCCCAGCCGCTCAGGGGGGCGTTCATTTAATGGGCGCCCTGCAATTGGCCATCGGTCGTGCCCATGTACGCTTCCATGACCTGCGGATTCTTCGAGACCTCTTCGTAGGGCCCTTCTGCGAGCACGGCGCCACGCTGCAGCACCGTGATGCAATCGGCTATTGTCGAGATGACCTTCATGTTGTGCTCCACCATCAGGATGGTGCGGCCGGCCGACACCTTCTTGATGAGCTGCGTGACGCGGTCCACGTCCTCGTGGCCCATGCCCTGCGTGGGCTCGTCGAGCAGCATGAGCTCGGGCTCCATGGCCAGCGTGGTGGCAATCTCCAGCGCACGCTTGCGGCCGTAGGGCAGGTTCACCGTGACCTCGTCGGCCAGTTCTTCCAGGCCCACCTCGGCCAGCAGCTCGATGGCACGACCGTTGAGCTGGTTCAGGCTGCTTTGGCTGCGCCAGAAGTGGTAGCTCGTACCCAGCCTGCGCTGCAAGCCCAGGCGCACGTTCTCCATCAGCGTGAGGTGCGGAAACACGGCAGAGATCTGGAACGAACGGATCACACCGCGCCGCGCAATCTGCGCTGGCTGCTCGTTCGTGATGTCGTGGCCGTTGAAATGAATGGTTCCGGAGGTCGGCACCAGGAACTTGGTCAGCAGGTTGAAACAGGTGGTCTTGCCCGCCCCGTTGGGCCCGATCAGGGCGTGGATGGAGCCACGGCGTACGCTCAGGTTCACCTCGTTGACCGCCGTGAAGCCCTTGAACTCCTTGGTGAGGTTGGATGTTTTCAGTATGACGTCGCTCATTGCCACGGGACGCGCCGCACGGACGCGCGGCATGCCCCTTCTCCATGTTTATGTTGCGCTGCATAGTAAGAGGCGAGCTCCTCGTTCATGAACGGGAGAAATGCCTACGTACAAACGCCTAAGCTGCAGCAACTCCGGCACGAGGGTGTGGCCCCGTGGTAGATCAGGCGCCCACGAGGGCCAGCACAATGGCCGATTCATCGGCTGCGAGCTGCACGCGCGAGCGCGCGCGCAGCCTTGCGTCGGCGGCGGCAAAGCCCACCATCTGCACGCCAACATCGAGCCGCGCCGCCACCTCGTCGCCAAGCTCGCCGCGCGATACACGCGCCGCCCGGCCCGGCCAGTGGTTGGCGTGCTCGGCGACCCGCGCCAGGGGCTGAACACGCACCGCCGTGGCTTTGCACAGCGCCTGCACGGGCATGCCGGCGCGCAGGCCCAGCAGCTCGGCACTCTCGCGCGTGATGCGCGAGAAGACGGCCAGTTCCGATGCAGCAGTGCCCGCGCCGCGCAGCCGCACGCGCACGATCTGCCCGCTCGCCTGCATGCCCTCAACGACGCAGGGCCACTGGTTACGCATGCTGGTGCGCACCGACAGGCGGGCCACGGCCAGTTCTGCGTCGCTGCCTTCGCCCAGCTGCGCCAATGCCGATGAGCGCGCCTGGTGCACGGCGTGGGCGGCGTCGAGCAGCTGCCGGCCCGCGGCCGTGAGCCGCGCGCCGCCGCCGCCCACGCCTCCCACCACGCGCTCGACCAGCGCCACGCCGGCGAGGTTGGTGAGCGTGTCCAGCGCCTGCCACGCGGCCTTGTAGCTCACGCCCGCGGCGCGCGCGGCCTGCGAAATGGAGCCGCCCTGGGCTATCTGGCGCAGGATGTCGATGCGCTTGTCGGCCATGCCATGGCCCAGGGCATCCAGGAATGAAGGGGCTTGCTGCATGGCCCGCATCATGCCTGCCGGCGCGGCCCCGGTGGCTATACTCAGCGCTATTCACAACTGGAATAGCGAGGTCGGTTTCATGCTTGGGTTCTCTTCTGGCAAGGCCATGTGGGTTGCTGCTCTGCTCACGGCTTCTGCGGCCCAAGGCGCCGAGGTTTCCGTGGCCGTGGCGGCCAACTTCACCGCTCCCATGCAGAAAATCGCCGCCGCCTTCGAGCAGGACACGGGCCACAAGGTGACCCTGTCGTTCGGTGCCACGGGCAAGTTCTATGCACAGATTGCCAACGGCGCACCCTTTGGCGTGCTGCTGGCCGCCGATGACAGCACACCGGAGAAGATCGCGAAGGAAGGCCTGGGCGATGGCGCCACGCGCTTCACCTACGCCATCGGCCAGCTCGTGCTGTGGAGCAAGCAGCCCGGCTATGTGGACACCGACGGCAAGGTGCTGCAAAAGAGCGACTGGAAGCACATTGCCATCGCCAACCCCAAGCTTGCCCCCTATGGCCTCGCCGCAATGCAGACGCTGGACAAGCTGGGCCTGACGGCGCAGGTGCAGCCGCGCGTGGTGCAGGGCGAGAACATCGCCCAGACCTACCAGTTCGTCGCCTCGGGCAATGCGCCGCTGGGCTTCGTGGCGCTGTCGCAGGTGATGGAGGACGGCAAGCTGCGCGAGGGCTCGGCCTGGATGGTGCCCACCTCCATGCACGAGGCCATACGCCAGGACGCCATCGTGCTCAAGCCCGCACAGGGCAATGCCGCCGCGACCGCCCTCATGCAGTACCTGCGCGGCGACAAGGCGCGCGCCATCATCCGCTCCTATGGCTATGCTTTTTGAAGTGCCTTGCGCAGTTGCAACGGTCACCCTGGCATGATTCGGACGTAGATCCACCAAAAGGCAAGTGCGAGCAGCTCTTGTTTCAATAGCATTGAACCCACCCCTGCTGAGTCCAGAAGACTGGGCCGCCATCACGCTGACGCTGGAGCTCGCCGGCATCACCACCGTGCTGCTGCTGGCCCTGTGCACGCCGCTGGCGTGGTGGCTTGCGCACACGCGCTCGCGCTGGCGGGGGCCCGTGGGTGCGGTGGTGGCGCTGCCGCTGGTGCTGCCGCCCACGGTCATCGGTTTCTACCTGCTGGTGCTCATGGGCCCGCACGGCCCCGTGGGCCAGTTGACCGAATCCCTGGGCCTCGGGAGGCTGCCGTTCACCTTTCCCGGCCTGGTCGTGGGCTCAGTCGTCTATTCGCTGCCGTTTGCGGTGCAGCCGCTACAGCGCGCCTTCGAGGCGCTGGGCCGGCGCCCGCTGGAGGTGGCGGCCACGCTGGGCGCCAGCCCGCTGGACCGCTTCTTCACCGTCGCACTGCCGCTGGCGCGCCCGGGCTTCATCACCGCCGCCATCCTGAGCTTTGCCCACACCGTGGGCGAGTTTGGCGTGGTGCTCATGCTCGGCGGCAACATTCCCGGCGTGACGCGCGTGGTGTCCGTGCAGATCTACGACCATGTCGAGGCCATGGAATACGCACAGGCCCACTGGCTCGCCGGCGGCATGGTGGTTTTTGCCTTCGTCGTGCTCATGCTGCTGCACTGGTTGCAGCCCAAGGACATGCGATGAGCGGCATACAGGCCCGCCTGCTTCTCACGCGCCCCGACTTCAGTCTGGACCTTGACCTTGAGCTGCCCGGCCGGGGCGTCACGGCCCTGTTCGGCCCCTCGGGCTGCGGCAAGACCAGCTGCCTGCGCGCGCTCGCGGGGCTGGAGCGCACTCAGGGCAGCGTGCGCGTCAACGGCGAGCTCTGGCAGGATGACGCCACCGGCCATTGGCTGCCCACGCACCGGCGCCAGCTCGGCTATGTGTTCCAGGAGGCCAGCCTGTTCGCCCACCTGAACGTGCAGCGCAACATGGAATACGGCCTGCGTCGCCTGCCCGCCGCGCGCCGCCGCGTGTCGCTGGACCAGGCCGTGGAGCTGCTTGGACTGGGCGCGCTGCTCCCGCGCATGCCTCACACCCTGTCTGGAGGCGAGCGCCAGCGCGTCGCCATTGCACGGGCGCTGGCCGCCAGCCCTCGCGTGTTGCTGATGGACGAACCCCTGGCCGCGCTGGACGCCGCGCGCAAGGCCGAGGTCATGCCCTACCTTGAGCGCCTGCAGCGCAGCCTGGACATTCCCATGCTGTATGTAAGCCACTCCTGCGACGAAGTGGCGCGCCTGGCCTCCCGCCTGGTGCTGATGCAGGCCGGCCGTGTCATGGCTCAGGGCCCAACCGCTGAACTCATGGCGCGACTGGACCTCCCCATGGCCCATGGCGACGCCGCCGCCGCGCTGGTGCAGGGACGGGTGGCGGCCTACGACGCGCAGGACCAGTTGCTCACGGTGACAACGGCCGGCGGACGAATCCAGCTGGCCAGCGCCAACCCGCGCGCCGCGGGCGAGAGATTGCACCTGCGCGTGCTGGCGCGCGACGTGAGCTTGGCGCGCACGCGTGCGCCAGACAGCAGCATCCTGAACCTGCTGCCCGTGCGCATCACGCGGCTGACAAACGACGCGCCGGGTCAGGTGCTGGTGGCACTGGACATGGCAGGCACCCAGTTGCTGTCGCGTATCACGCAGCGCTCCTGTCGCATGCTGGCGCTGGGCGTGGGGGATGAGGTGTTTGCCCAGATCAAGGGCGTGGCGTTGGTGGATTAAGAGCAGCAAGCGCTGCGACGCTGGCCGGTGCTACAGTCGATTCCATCCACATTTTTGGAGAAAGTAGCATGGACGCACAGCAGTTGATCTCCGAATTTCTTGCATCCGACCACGGGGCCCAGGCGGTACAGGCGCTTGGCCAGCAAGGCATCAGCGGCGACGATGCGCAGCAATTGCTCAGCCAGGCCACGGAGGCGGCCCACGCCCACGTAGAGGAGCAGCAGCAGGGGCTGATGGGCGAGCATGCGGGCAAGAGCTTCTTTGCCGGCATGGCCGCTGGACTGGTACGCGGCGATGGCTTCTTCAAGTCACTGATGGAGGGCGGCGAAGGCATCATGTCGGGCCGAGTCGCCGAGTCGCTGGCCGCACGCGCGGGCCTGGATCCATCGATGGCCTCCACCGTGGCCGCCGCGGCCACGCCGTACATCGTGGCCTTCCTGAAGCAGCGGCTGGCCTGAGGCAGGGTACAGAGGCGGCTCGCGCCGCCGTTACTGATTCCCTTCAAACATCGATTGCCGTCGCCGACCCGGCCTTGCGGCGCAGCTCGAACTTCTGGATCTTGCCCGTGCTGGTCTTGGGCAACTCGCCAAAGACCACGGCGCGCGGCACCTTGAAGCCGGCCAGGTGCTTCTTGCAATGCGCCACGATGTCCTCGGGCGTGGTCTGGGCGCCGGCCTTGAGTTCGACGAAGGCGCAGGGCGTTTCACCCCATTTTTCGTCGGGCCGGGCGACCACGGCGGCCGCCAGCACGTCGGGGTGGCGGTAGAGCACGTCCTCGACCTCGATCGAGGAAATGTTCTCGCCGCCCGAGATGATGATGTCCTTGCTGCGGTCCTTGATCTTGATGTAGCCGTCGGGGTACTGCACGGCCAGGTCGCCGCTGTGGAACCAGCCACCGCGGAAGGCCTCCTCGGTGGCCTGCGGGTTCTTCAGATAGCCCTTCATGGCAATGTTGCCGCGGAACATGATCTCGCCCATGGTCTCGCCGTCGTGCGGCACGGGCTGCATGGTTTCGGGGTCGAGCACCATGGCCGCGCGCTGCAGGTGGTAGCGCACGCCCTGGCGCGCGTTCAGGCGCGCGCGCTCGCCGATGTCCACGTCGTTCCAGGCGTCATGCTTGGCGCACACCGTAGCCGGGCCATAGACCTCGGTCAGGCCGTAGACATGGGTCAGGTCGAAGCCGAGCTTTTCCATGCCCTCGATCATCGAGGCCGGTGGCGCGGCGCCAGCCACCATGGCCTTGACGCCGGCGGGCACGCCCTCCTTCATGGCAGCGGGCGCATTCACCAGCAGGCCGTGCACGATGGGCGCGCTGCAGTAGTGCGTGACGCCATGCTTGCGGATGGCATCAAAAATCGCCTGCGCCTCCACACGGCGCAGGCAGACGTTGACGCCGGCGCGCGCCGCCACCGTCCAGGGGAAGCACCAACCGTTGCAGTGGAACATGGGCAGCGTCCAGAGGTAGACGGCATGCTTGGGCATGTCCCACTCCAGCACGTTGCTGATGGCGTTGATGGCCGCACCACGGTGGTGGTAGACCACGCCCTTGGGGTTGCCCGTGGTGCCGCTGGTGTAGTTGAGGGCGATGGCGTCCCACTCGTTCTCAGGCAGCTCCCAGGCGAACGTCGGGTCGCCCGCGGCCAGGAATTCCTCGTAGGTCTGGCTGCCCAGGCGCTCGGCGGCGGCGCCGTACACCGCGTCTTCCACGTCGATGAGCAACAGCGGCGACTTGGACTGGCGCAGCGTCAGCGCCTTGGCCATGACGGAGGCGAACTCGGGATCGACGATCGCGGCCTTGGCCTCGCCGTGGTCGAGCATGAAGGCGATGGTCTCGGGATCCAGGCGCGTGTTCAGCGCATTGAGCACCGCACCCGCCATGGGCACGCCGAAATGCGCCTCCACCATGGGCGGGGTGTTGGGCAGCATCACCGCCACGGTGTCGTTCTTGCCTATGCCGGCGCGGCGCAGGCTGCTGGCCAGGCGGCGGCAACGGTCGTAGGTCTGGCTCCAGGTCTGGCGCAGATCGCCGTGCACGATGGCCAGACGGTCGGGGTAGACCTCGGCGGTGCGCTCGATAAAGCTCAGGGGCGACAGCGGGGCGTGGTTGGCCGCGTTCTGGGACAGGTTCTGATCGTACATGCTGGTCACGGCAGGCTCCTTGCTTCTTGGACGGTTCAGCGTATAGAAAAACCTCACTATTACAGCAAAGCCGGCTGACGCGAGGCTGAGCGAAAATACCCCGGTGTCCATTCCCCAGTCGTTCATCCAGGAGCTGCTTTCGCGCGTTGACGTGGTCGATGTCGTCGGCCGCTACGTGCAACTCAAGAAAAGCGGCGCCAACTTCATGGGGTTGTGCCCATTTCATGGGGAAAAATCGCCCTCGTTCAGCGTCAGCCCGTCCAAGCAATTCTTTCACTGCTTTGGCTGCGGCAAGAACGGCAATGCCATCGGTTTCCTCATGGACCATGCGGGCATGGGCTTCGTCGAGGCCGTGCAGGACCTGGCCCAGCAGGTCGGCCTGCAGGTGCCGCAGGAAGACGTCTCACCCCAGGAGCGCGAGCGCGCCGCCGCCCAGCGCCAGAAGCAGGCCACGCTGACCGAGGTGCTGGAGAAGGCGGGCGAGGCCTGGCGCCAGCACCTGCGCGAATCGCAGCGCGCCATCCAGTACTTCAAGGGCCGGGGCGTGTCGGGTCAGGTCGCCCGGCACTACGGCCTGGGCTACGCGCCCGAGGGCTGGCGCGGCCTGGCCAGCGTGTTCCCCGAGTACGACAGCCCGCTGCTGGAAGAAAGCGGCCTGGTCATCGTGAATGCCGAGGACGGCAAGCGCTACGACCGCTTTCGCGACCGGGTGATGTTCCCCATCCGCAATGTCAAGGGCGAGTGCATAGGCTTTGGCGGGCGCGTGCTGGGCGACGACAAGCCCAAGTACCTCAACTCCCCGGAAACCCCGGTCTTTCACAAGGGCCGCGAGCTCTACGGCCTGTTCGAGGCGCGCACGGCCATCCGCGAGATGGGCTATGCGCTGGTCACCGAGGGCTACATGGACGTGGTCGCCCTGGCCCAGCTGGGCTTTCCCAACGCCGTGGCCACGCTGGGCACGGCCTGCACGGCCGATCACGTGCACAAGCTGTTTCGCTTCACCGACCAGGTGGTTTTCAGTTTTGACGGCGACGCGGCCGGCCGGCGTGCGGCGCGCAAGGCGCTCGACGGCGCCCTGCCCTACGCCAGCGACACGCGCAGCGTGAAGTTTCTGTTCCTGCCCGCCGAGCACGACCCCGACAGCTTCATCCGCGCCTACGGCCCCGAGGCCTTTGCGCGCCACGTGGGCGACGCCGTGCCCCTGTCGCGCTTTCTGCTGGAGGCCGCGCGCGAGGGTTGCGACCTGGGGACAGCCGAAGGCCGCGCCCACATGCTGGCCAACGCCCAGCCGCTGTGGGCGGCGCTGCCCGACGGCGCCCTCAGGCGTCAGCTGCTCGCCGAGCTGGGCGAGCTGGGCCAGCTGCCCGTCCAGGACCTTGCCGCGCTATGGGGACCTAACGGCACCCACAACAACGCCGCACGACCGGCGCAATCCGCCTCGGGCTTCGGTGAAGAGCCCCCCTGGGGCCTGGAGCCGCCAGATTCATGGCCCGCCGGCACCAGCGCCGGCCAGGCCGCGCGCCCCTGGCGCAAGAGCGGCGACTGGAAGGGCAAGGGCCGCTGGCGCCGCGAGGACCCGCGCCCCGCTCAGCCGCCGCTGCCGCGTACGCCCCTGTCCGGCCGCAGCGACCACGCGGCCCGGCTGCTGCTGTCGCACATGGCATTCTTGGAAGATCTGTCGCACGAAGACTACGACACGCTGAGCGCCCAACCCGCCCCGCATGGCCCCCTGTTCACCTGGCTGGAGGGCCAGCTGCACGAACATGGACCCAAACCCTGGGCCGTGCTGCGCGAGGCGCTGGCCGGGCACGACTGCCAGCAGCTGGCCGAACGCGTCATGACCGGATCGCACGCCCAGACCGAAGGCGACGAGGCCGAACTACGTGCCGAACTGCGCGGCCTGCTCAACCGCATGCTGATCGACGCCATCAAGCAGCAGCAAAACGCCCTCATTGCCACCGCAGGGCAGGACCCGGCCGCCCTCGCGCACTACCGCCAGCTGCAGGAGCGCCGCCGCGCGCTTGAACGGGGAACCTCTTGAAATTTGGCAAGTCGGTATAATGTAAGGTTTGTCGGCAAGAGCGACAGCAGCACCTCCGGACCAGGCAACCGTGACAACAGCGCACAACCGCCCTCCCCCACCGCAAGGACTGCACACCAAATGTTCGCCCAGACATCTTGCCCTGAGGGTCCACCCCTCGAACCGCGAAGGCTCCGGCCTTCGCCGTGCCTGCCCGCGCCGGGATCCATGGCGCTTGTGTTCTCTTTGTGTGTCCGTTTTTGACCCTAAGGTTGTCCATGCCCGCTCAAAAGTCCGCGAAGTCGCCCAAGTCCGCCTCCAATACCGACGCAAAGGCCGCAACCCCTGCGAAAACCGCCACCAAGGCGCCCGCCAAAGCCGCCACCGCCCTGGCTGCTGACGCCGCGCCGACGACAACGACGAAAGTCAAGACCGTGTCCACGCCCAAGACCCCTTCCGAGCTGAAAAAAGCCGCCGACGAACTGTTGAAGAAAAAGCCCGCGCGCGCCAAGGCCGCCGCTGCCGATGGCGAGACCGCCGAAGCCAGCGAAGACGCGCCCAAGAAAAAGGCTGGCCGCCCCGCCAAGGCCGCCAGCGGCGCCAGCACCGCCGCCACGGCCCCGGCCAAGCGCGGCCGCAAGCCCAAGGCCCAGGGCAAGGCTGAAGGCCCGGAGGACGACGCCGACCTGTCCGATATCGAGTCTGACCTGGAGGGCGAACCCGAGGCCGAGCCCGCGGCGACGGAGGCCGCACCCGCCGAAAAGGTCAAGCCCCTGCGCATGAAGATCAGCAAGGCCAAGGAACGCGCCTTGATGAAGGAATTCGGCCTGGACGAGACGGTGCTGTCCGAAGAGGACATGGCCAAGCGCCGCTCGCAGCTCAAGAAACTGATCACCCTGGGCAAGACGCGCGGCTACCTGACCCAGGTGGAGATTTCCGACCACCTGCCCGACAAGCTGGTGGACGCCGAGACCATGGAGGTCGTGGTTGCCATGCTGGGCGACATGGGCGTGGCGGTGTACGAGCAGACGCCCGACGCCGAGACCCTGTTCCAGAACAATGTGACGCCCACGGCCACCACCGTCGAAGAAGCCGAGGAAGAAGCCGAGGCCGCCCTTTCGACCGTGGACAGCGAATTCGGCCGCACCACCGACCCCGTGCGCATGTACATGCGCGAGATGGGCACGGTGGAGCTGCTCACACGCGAAGGCGAAATCGAGATCGCCAAGCGCATCGAGGGCGGTCTGATGGACATGATGGAGGCCATCAGCGCCTCGCCGGCCACGATTGCCGAGATCCTCAACATGGGTGAAGAAATCCGCGAGGGCAAGGTCGTAATCTCGACCGTGGTCGATGGCTTCTCCAACCCCGAGGAGGCCGACGACTACGTGGCCGAGGAGGACTTCGACGAATACGACGAAGAGGACGACGACGACGGCAAGGGCGGCTCCAAGGCCATGACGCGCCTGCTCGAAAAGCTCAAGACCGAGGCGCTGGAGCGCTTCGACGAGCTGCGCGGCCTGTTCGAGAAGATGCACAAGATCTACGACAAGGAGGGCTATGGCAACCCGGCGTACATGAAGGTGCAGCACGAAATCTCGGCCAAGCTGATGACCATCCGCTTCACCGCCAAGACCATCGAGAAGCTGTGCGACATGGTGCGCGGCCAGGTGGACGACGTGCGCAAGAAGGAGCGCGAACTGCGCCGCATCATCGTGGACAAATGCGGCATGCCGCAGGAAACCTTCATCAAGGAGTTTCCGCCCCACCTGCTCGACCGCACCTGGGTCGAGAAGCAGGCCGCTGCTGGCAAGCCCTGGAGCAGCATCATGCAGCGCAACATACCGCCCATCCAGGAACTGCAGCAGCACCTGATGGACCTGCAGGCGCGCGTGGTCGTGCCGCTCGCCGAGCTCAAGGCCATCAACAAGCGCATGAACCAGGGCGAGGCCAACTCGCGCGACGCCAAGAAGGAGATGATCGAGGCCAACCTGCGCCTGGTGATCTCGATTGCCAAGAAATACACCAACCGCGGCCTGCAGTTCCTGGACCTGATCCAGGAGGGCAACATCGGCCTGATGAAGGCCGTGGACAAGTTCGAATACCGCCGCGGCTACAAGTTCTCGACCTATGCCACCTGGTGGATCCGCCAGGCCATCACGCGCTCGATCGCCGACCAGGCGCGCACCATCCGCATCCCGGTGCACATGATCGAGACCATCAACAAGATGAACCGCATCTCGCGCCAGCACCTGCAGGAGTTCGGCTTCGAGCCCGATGCAAGCATCCTGGCCGCGAAGATGGAGATCCCCGAGGACAAGATCCGCAAGATCATGAAGATCGCCAAGGAGCCGATCTCGATGGAAACCCCCATCGGTGACGACGACGACAGCCACCTGGGCGACTTCATCGAGGACGGCAACAACACGGCCCCCATCGACGCCGCCATGCAGGCCGGCCTGCGCGACGTGGTCAAGGACATCCTCGACGGCCTGACCCCGCGCGAGGCCAAGGTGCTGCGCATGCGCTTCGGTATCGAAATGTCCACCGACCACACGCTGGAAGAAGTGGGCAAGCAGTTCGATGTGACGCGCGAGCGCATCCGCCAGATAGAAGCCAAGGCCCTGCGCAAACTCAAGCACCCCAGCCGCAGCGACAAACTGCGCAGCTTCATCGACTCGCTGTAAGGCGACGCGCACGGCAAACCGCATCGAAACCGCCCGGCCTCCGGCACGGGCGTTTTGTTCAAGCGCTCCGGGAGACTGTCGGACTTGGAGGTCGCGGGTTGCAAATCGGCCGCAGCGGCCGGTTTTCGCTTTCGACGCGCCATGTCCGACATGCCTCCTGATTGGTTGCCTCCCCACAACATGCAACTCGCCCTCATCTATGCCCGCGCAGCCAATGGCGTCATTGGAAAGGACGGCACCATGCCCTGGCATCTGCCGGAGGACTTGGCACATTTCAAGACGCTGACCCAAGGCCACCCGGTCATCATGGGACGCAAGACCTGGGACTCGCTGCCCGCGCGCTTTCGGCCGCTGCCCGGACGTGCCAACATCGTCGTGACGCGCCAGGCGGATTGGCATGAAATTGGCGCTCAGCGTGCATCCAACCTGCGAGAGGCGCTATTGTTTGCAGAGCAGACAGCCACCACCACGGCCTGGATCATGGGCGGCGCACAGATCTATGCCCAGGCCCTGCCCCTGGCGAGCCGCGTCGAGGTGACCGAGATCGATCGCGATTTCGATGGCGATGCCTTAGCCCCCACCCTGGGTCCCGAATGGCAGGAGGTGGCGCGCAGCCGCCATGTGGGCAGCGGCGGCCTGCCGTTCAGCTTCGTGACCTACGAGCGGCGCTGCGGCTAGCGGCAGCGGGTGCGCGGCGGGCGCGCACCGGCGGGGCCGGCGGCTGCGGGGCCTGCATCTGGTCGAGCGCGAGCAGCGCATCCACATAGGGCACGAAGCGCTGCAGATACTCGGGCGAGGTCTCCTGCATCAGCACCAGAGCACGGTGCACCAGGTGGTGCGAATTGAGCGGCCCGGCCTGCGCCGGAACCTGTGCCAGCACCTGGCGCAGGCGCTCCTCGGCGGACAGGCGCGTCCAGGTGGCGCGAAAGCGCTGCAGGGTGTGCAGTTCGCGCCGGGGGGTCGCCGCAGCCGCGGACGATGCCGGTTCATGCGCGCGGGCCAGCTCCCGGGCCAGGACCGCCAGCACGCCAGGCACACGAGCCGCAGGATTGGCGGACTCGGCGGACTCGGCGGACTCGGCGGACTCGGCGGACTCGGCGGACTCGGATTTTGCGGCGCCCGGCTGCGCGCCTTCGGCCTTCAGGGCCGCCACCCGTGCATCGAGAAGGCTTCGCACCTGCCCGGTCTGCGCCGCGGCCCGGCGCTCCAGCGCCTCCAGAAAAAGCGATTGCACCGCGTTCATGCCCTGTCCCTCAAGGCTGCGCGCGGCGCGCGGGGCGCGGCATGGGCGCCATCTCCACGCGTCGGTTGCGCGCACGGCCCTCGGCGTCGACATTCGAAGCCACGGCCTGCTCGGCGCCGAAGGCGGCGGCGAACACCTGGGACGCGGGTATGCCTTCGTCGATGAGCGTGCGCGTGACGGTCAGGGCGCGCTGAGCCGACAGCTCCCAGTTGTCGGTAAAGCGTGCCCCGCTGCCGCGCATGGGCCTATCGTCGGTGAAGCCGCTCACCATGAGGATCTCGCCACGCTCGCGCAGGTAGGCCGTGAGCGGCTCCGACAGGCTGCGCAGCAGCTGCCGCCCCTCAGGCTGCAATTCGTCGGAATTGAAGGCGAACAGCACGCTGCCGCTGATGCCTATGCGCCCGTCCTGCAGCGTGACGCGGCCGGCCGCCAGCGGCCCGGCCAGAGCCTGCTCCAGCGTCATGAGGCGGCGCGCCTGCTCGGCGCGCTGCTGTTGCTCGGTCTTGAGGCGCTCGGCCAGCTCCATCTGCATGCCTAAAGCGCAGACGAGGATGAGCGCGAACGCGCCCAGGGCGCCGGCCATCAGGTCGCCGAACACGGCCCAGACGGGGGCGTCGCTGTCCAGGCCGTCCTCGAGCTCTCCGCTCGCATGCGCCGTCATTGGACGGCCTCTTCTGCGCGCAGCGCGGCCACCTGCTGCAGGCCATCGATGATCTGCTTTTGCGCGCCCACGCTGAGTTCTATCACCTCGCGCGCCTGCGCCACGTAGTAGTCCAGCTGCTCGTCGCTGCGCGAGAGCGACTTGGCCATGGCGGCCTCGATGCGCTGAAGCTGCGCCAGCATCTGCTCGCTGGCCTGGCCAAACAGCTGCACGGCGCCGCCAAAGGCTTCGCCCAGGCTGGCGATCTCGCTGGCGCCAGCGCCGACCTGCGCGGCCAGACCCTCCAGGCGGGCGGTCTGAGCATCCAGCGTTTGGGCGAATTGGCCGCCCGCGCGATCCATGGAACCCGCGGCCTGGGCCACGAGGGCGTCAATGGCACCGCGCTGCTCGTCGGCGGCGCGGCCGGCGGCGGCCAGCAGCGTGGACAGGGATTCCAGCAGGCGGGCGCGCTCGTCCAGCATGGCGTTGTCGCGTGCGATGCTGTCTGTGATCTGCTGGCGCAACTCGCCCATGGCCTGGGCGGCGGCGCGCGGCGCGTCGGCAGCGGCGTGTACCAGGCGTTGCACCTCGTCGAGCGTGCCCTGGGCCTGGGCTTGCATGTGGCGTGCGATGTCACCCGCGGCCCGGGCCAGCGCATCGCCCGTCTGCTGCTGCTGCTTTGCGGCCTGGGCACCGGCCTGGCGCCATTCGTCGGTCAGCGTGGCGGCGACGGACTGCAGGGCCTGCGTCCACTGGGCCAGGCGCCGCTCCTCCTGCGCGGCCAGGCGGTCCTGCAGGCCCTGGTGGGCCTGGTCCACCGTGGCCTGCAGTGAACCGGCATGCTGTGCCAGTCCGTCGGTGGCCGCCTTCAGGGCCTGCTGCTGGCGCTCGGCCAGGCGCTCGCCCTCGGTGCTCTGACGCTCCAGTGCCGCGTCCCAGCGCGCGGCCTGCACGTCCGACTGCTGGGACAGGCGCTGCGCCAGGTCTGCGGCCAGATCGGCCGTGCGCTGCTCGAACCCCTGGGTGAAGCGCTCCAGTGCATCGCCCAGCGCCCGGGCCGTGGCCTGGCCGGTGCTGCGGTGCTCGCTCAGGGCGCTGGTCCATTGCGTGCTGACGGCGCTGGTGGCCTCGCCAAAGCGCGTAGCCATGGCGTCGAGCTGGCGGCCGACCTGCTGCGCCATGGCCTCCTGCAGGTGCCTGCTCTCACGCGCCAGGGCGGCCAGCGTGGCCTCGGTGACGGGCCTTATGGCGGCGCCGGCCTGGGCCGCGCTCTGCGCTGCGGTATCGGCCAGCGTACGCTGCACCGTGGTGGCCAGGGCCGTGTAGGCGGCCTCGGTCTCGCGGTAGAAGCGTTGTTGCTCGGCCGCCAGTCGCTCGCCCAGAGCCTGCTGCTGGCGCTCGAGCGCGGACATGCAGTCCTGCAGGCTGCTCACCACCTGGGGCAGGCTGTCTGCCTGCTGCTCCTGCAGGCGCAGTGATGCCTCGCGCTGGTGCTGGCTGGAGTACGGCCGCAGCGGGCCGGCCGTGGCGGCATCGAGCCGCCGCGCGGCCTGGATGCGATCGCGCCGGCACAGAGCCGTCATCAGTCCCAGCATGGCGGATGCCGCCACGCCCGCCACCGATGTGCCAAACGCCAGCCCCAGGCCGCGCACGGGGACCGACAGCGCGTCGCGCATGGCCTCGAGCCCGTCGGCTCCCGCCAGCGCCGCGCCCGTGCCATTCAGGGCCACCACCATGCCGCCGAAGGTGCCCAGCATGCCCAGCAGCACCAGCAGGCCGCTCAGATACGAGGCCAGCACCGGCCCCGGCAGGCTGCTGCGAGCGCCTTCGACGCGCTGGCGTACCGCGTGGCGCAGGCCCGCTGGAAGCGAGGCCAGCCAGTCGTCCAGCCGCGCGGGCGTCTGCGACAGGCCGTGCAGCGCAACGGCCAACGCCTGCGTGGCGCGCGAAAAGCGCAGCAGCTCCCAGCTGCCCAGCAGGTAGAAGCCCGCGATCAGCACGATGATGAGCAGCGCCAGCGGCTGGGCGTGTATGTAGCCCGTGCCCACCCAACCCACGGTGGCAAGGCCGGCGGCAAACGCGGCCAGGGAAAACAGTTTCATCATGTACAGCCCGATAGGGTATGGCGTCGAAGCGCTTGCAGAAGCCCCTCGACCGGTTGCAATCTCAATTCCAGTTCGGCCAGCAGCACGGCCTGCAGGTCGGCGCGAAACGCTTCCCGCGCGGCCCCGGTGGCCTCTCCGGCCTCATCCGTGCACAGCCGCTGGAAGTGCTTTTCAAGCCGCGCAGGCACGGCCGCGAACAGCCGCTGCTCCTGCGCCGACAGCGCCTGGGCCAGCACAACGTCCACCGCGGCAAGCCGCGCCAGATCACCGCCGCCGGCGGCCACGGCGGCGCGCACGCGGTCGCGCAGTGCGCCCACGGCCACGCCCATGGCCTGCTGGCGCGCCAGACAGCATTGGCGGTACGGGGCAAACCCCATGGCGGCCTCCAGTGGCGAGCGCCCCGCGGCCTGCACCTCACGGCCTATGGCCTGCGCAAGCGTGGCGCGCACGCGCTCGTATTCGGTGTGTCCGTCGGTGTACCGGTCGTGGGGACCCGTTGCCTTGGCGGGAGTCGTTGCAGCGGGCAGCTCCAGGGCGGCGGACAGCGCGATGGCGTCCGTCCAGCCTACCCATTGAACCAGCCCGTCCGCGAATGCGGCACGCGTTTCGCCCACGCGCTGGGGCGCTTCGGCCATATCCGCCAATAGGCGCACAAGTGCCGTGCCCGTCAGGCCGGAGCGCCATGGGTACTGCGCCATAGTGCGGTTCATGCGGCTCAAAAAACTTGGCAGTCTACACTGGCGGGCTTACAAGCCCTTGCGGGCCCATGTATCGAGCGTATCGAATCACTAATGAGGAAGCGTCATGCAATTGGCCACCTGAAGTATGCATTGCGATTTCAGGGCGTCTCAAAAAATTTCATATTCTTAAAAAATATCAATACTTTCAATAACTTATTGTCGCATAGCGTCTCAGTCGATCAATCGAAATTTCTTGACATCTCGATCATTTGGGGGCCTCATTGGGGGCCTCGAAAGCCTGAGGCCCCCAGATGCTCACCACCCTCCAAATCAAGTCCGCCAAGGCGCAAGAGCGCGCCTACAAGCTCGCCGACAGCGGCGGGCTGTACCTGCTTGTCCAGCCCAATGGATCAAAGCTCTGGCGCTACAAGTTCCGCATCGGGGGTGTCGAGGGCAAGCAATCGTTTGGCGCGTTCCCCGAAGTCAGCCTGGCGGAAGCACGCGGGCTGCACGGCGACTCCCGCAAGCTGGTCGTCCAAGGCATCAACCCAGTCCAGACCAAGCAGGAATTGAAAGTCGTTCAGGCACAGGAGCAACTGGAGCGCACGAAGGGCACGTTTGCCGCCGTGATGTCCGACTGGGACACTGCCACAGCCGCCGGGCTGCGCCCATCCACCGTGAGGCAGCGCCAGCGCGAGATCAACAACGATCTGGTGCCGAAGCTGAAAAACCGCCCGATGGACGGCATCACGCGCCTGGAGTTGACCGCGCTGCTGAAGGACGTGGAAAAGCGCGCTCCCGAAGTGGCCCGCAATCTTCGCAACCACCTGTGGGGCATGTTCGAATACGCGATCGACTCCGGGTTGATGGAGAACAACCCAGTGCCGCCTCTACGCGTCATGAAGAAGCGCAACCAGTCGAACCACCCTGCCCTGGCTGGCGACCAGATCGGAGATTTCCTGCGCGCGCTCGATGCAGCCACGGCAATCAATGAAGAGACGCGCATCGCGATGCTGCTCGTCTTGTTGACCGCCTGCCGAAAAGCGGAGGTCATCGAAGCTCGCTGGGATGAGTTGGACCTGAAGGCCGCCCAATGGGAGATTCCGGCGGCACGCATGAAGGCAAAGCGCCCTCACTGGGTGCCGCTGTCACGTCAGGCCATAGAGTTGCTCACGAACCTGCGCAAGATTGTCCCGGCCAACCGCGAACACCTGTTTCCGAACCGGCTCGACCCCCGCCGACCAATGGCCAATCGCAGCCTGAACGCCCTGATGGAGCGGCTTGGCTTTGGCGGAGAAGGAACGCCGCACGGCATGAGGGCGGCCTTCAGCACGCACTTCAACAGACTGGGTGCGAGCGTGGACGTGATCGAACATTGCCTGGCGCATGTACCGGCCAACGCCGTGCGTGCGGCTTACAACCGCCATGCTTATCAAGACGAACGGCGCATGATGCTCCAGACGTGGGCTGATCATCTAGACGGCGTACGGGAGAGTCGGGGTGCGCCGTTGCTCCAGCGAGTTGCATAGCCCACCAGAAGATAGTGTCGTCGGCACGTGTTTAGCTAGCGAATTGTGCGCAATGCGCCAGCTACGAAGCCACCAAGTCATTGGGTCCTAGATACTCGATATCAATCGAATCGTTCGAGCCATTGGCAGTGGCAATAGTCAGTCCGACCGCCTCTCGGTTGAACGGGTATCGGACCTTGCCTACCCGCTTGAAATCGGCGGAGAAAACAGTGTCTTCCTCGCCAGGCCCACCGCCAAGCCGCAGAGCGGTACCTGGCGGCGGCGGCACACCGAACCACGCTACGGAACCGTTGTAGCCGAGCGAATCCCACGCGGCCAACCGGCCACCCCCCTGGGGCGCGGTGAACTCTCTCCAGAGTTCGTGTGACTCATCAGTAGGCCAGTCGAAGTGGTCCCTGCGCGCACGAACATCCGGCATCGCCAACCACCGCCTCATCCCGGCCGGCGAATCAAAACTCGCGCCGGTCTCGACTACCGCACTGATTGCGCCAAGACGGGACGCAAAGCCTGCCTTAATGAGCGTCGACGCAGAGGCCAGGAGTGTCCCTGTCTCGACTGCGGCCACGGCCGGTGCGCCTGCGTAGTCGGCGAGCGTAGCCTCTTCGGAGAACGGATCAGGATCGTGATGGGCCTCAGCTCTGACGCGCACAGCTTCCATTGCCCATGGAAGGTTGTAGACGAATGCGTGCTCGATGAGCGAGACGGCATCGTTAGGGTCGTCTACCCCCATTTCGGGCACCGGGTAACCACGCAGCCACCGCTCAAGAATGTGCTTCCAATTAGATGGAAGTTTGTTTGGTGTAAACGGGGAAATCTTGAATGCAATGTCTGCAAAGTCAACGATGGAAACAACTGCGCGGTCGTGGTCTCCAGACCCCGTTGCCTCGTTTGCTTGAAGCAGCAATTGATCCAGTTCCTGCGCCTTTTTGTCAAGCGCTTGGCCAGTGGCCAGCCCGACGCCAGCCAAGAAGTAGCCGCGACGCTGGGCGGCCGTGGTACTTGCCCAAATGAACTTGGCGCGCGCCGTCAGGGTACCGAGTAGAGCAGCCTGCGTCCCTGCGGATTTCCGTATCAATCGGCGGGAGAGCAAGGACGAGGTTAGAACCTTGTCGAGCTGTGCTTCGACCTCGTTGTCCGAGACCTGAGTGTCTCCGAGCAAGCTAAAAACGGCTGTATCCAGACTGGTCAGGTGTTGAAGCCAACTCTCGGCAGCCTCTTCCCTAGCGATTCCCGTCTCGTTAGCCAGAATAGGAAAGTCCCATCCGCCCTGCCCTGCGACGTACTCCATCAGGGCGGCCACATCCTTGCTCCCTATCTTCTTGGCCATACGCGAAAGCAAGGACATCAAGAGCCGCAGAATCCCGCTCTCCATTTCCCGTCCTCTGCCACTTCCAATGAGCTCAGCCCACGCCGCGCGCCGCTTGCCGTGGTCCCCGAACATCGGGTAGACCACCAACCCTTCAATGTCTACGTAAGCACGCCCCGCGCGGCCCACGACGTTCCGGAATTCTGACTCGCTGATGGCCTCTCGATTTCGCATGTGGCCATGGAACACCAAGCTTGATGCCGCGAGATTCAAGCCCTGCGCAAGCGTTGGCGACGACACCGTCAGTCTGAGGATGCCATCGCGCAGCAGCTTCTCGACTTCTCTCCTGAAAGCAGTCGGCAGTTCACCGTGATGAACCGCCACACCCAATCGAAGGCATTCAAGAATTGGATGGTCCGCCCCAAACCATTCCACACCGACCGCAAGCGCTGGCGCCAGAACCGCGACCGGTTGCGTCAAAACGGACGCAACAAGGCCGAGACCATGCATCTTGATGATGCACTTTGCGACGGTCATTACCGACCTACGAAGCGGGCAGAACACCAGAACCGATTGTCCGTCCTCCATAAGACGCCAAGCACTCGCGACGCAGAGCTCAGTCTGGTCGGACGGGTAGACCTTGGCGTTCTTTCTTGTCGATGTCTTCCTCCCGAGCACGAACTTGGACACGAATGGGTGCTCATCACCAACGACGATGTTGAGTCGCCCAGTCTGCGTGGAAGCACTCCAGTCGACCTCTCCGAATCGTAGGCGTGTTGGGCGCCAGTTGTCTTTGATAAGTCCATCGGGGCGGTCGAACGTGAGCCAGTTTGTGAAGTCAGTGAGTTGGTCTCCTTCAGGAAGAATTGCAGACAAGCACACTATTCGACGATTAGGGGCATCCGGCCTGCGCAACAGCCGCTGGATTTGCGCCTCGTAACGGACTTCTCGCTCGCCCAGCCCAATCATGTGGCCTTCGTCCAAGATGACCAAACCAATGTCCTGCAGCAACTCGGGGTCGTTCCGAAGCGCAAAGTCCAGCTTCTCTGGTGTCGACACCAGTATGTGCTCAGTGCGCAGTGCTTCGACGTCCGTGTCACTCGTTCCAATGCTTCCATACAAGCTTGAGACTGTCTTTCCCAAAGGGCCGAACGTACGCCGGAGAGATACCTCCGTTTGAGCGGACAGTGCTCGTAGTGGCGTCACGAAGACCACGCGTCTGCCTTGAGCAAGGCAAGCCAGGATGCACAGCTCAGCGATACGCGTCTTTCCCGCACTAGTCGGCAACGACAGGACCAAGTTCGCATCGAACTGCAGAACACGTTTGGCTGCATCGACCTGAGAGGGCCACAACTCAATCTCGGCTCGCTTGCGGCACATAAGCGATGCGATGAAGAGCTTGCGCATGTCGGCCCAGTCTCCAACATACGCACCTGCGGGACCCTGGATCGGCAACAGGACATGAAAACTGCTGCTCCAAAGGCCATCGATGACGTGCGCCGCAAGCCGGTGGACCCACCATTGACTAACAAGGTTCAGCTCCGCAGCAACCGCAAGCCCTTCTTGGAGGCACGTCCGTGCTGCTTCAATTACCCCTTGCTCCCCGCGCTCCAAAGCAAGCAGCGTCTGAGACATTGCGGAGAGGAAGTTTCCTTCCAGAGCGAGCGTCATCATTTCAACAACGCGGCTATCGTCACCTTCCTCATCATCGACGACATCTGGCGATTCGAATACTGAAATAAGACTTTCGTCAGAACCAGTGCCCGATGCGAACCAATCCCCCACGGCTTTGTCAACGCCTTCGAGGTCCCTAAGCATCAGCTTGGCCAAACAGAGTTCAATAACCGAGAGATTCGATTGACCGATCCCCTCGTACAGCAGAGAGTAGGCACGTGCCGAATAGCGGCCGAGGTGATAGGCTGCGCCTGCTACCAAGCGATGAAAGTCCCGGTATTCATTGGCCACGCCGCGCGCGACCACCGCTTCAATTGACTCCGCTGCGACCTCAAAGGCCACCTTGGCGAAGCTATGACTCCCTCCGAGATCAACGTATCGCAGCCCGTGAAGAAGTAGTGAGTAACCAAAGGACAGCAGGTCATCGGTCAATCTTGGGCTAAAGTTCGGAGCGTCTATGGGCAACTCACCTGCGCGCCAAATCATTCCGCGAGCTTGGCCTTTCGCCAGTAGCTGCTGGCGGTATCCCGGCGCAACTGCCGCTTCGATGCTCGCCCGTAATTCCTCGAGTGTGGTAGCCATCAGGTCTTCACCGCCGCGAACACGGCGTCTATAAACGCCTTTTGGCCTTCAACGTGGAGGCCAACATAGTGCTGCGCCACGGGCCCGGTGTACTCGCCCAGGTTCTTGCTCAGAATTGCCGTGGCATCGTTGCCAGAGAACGAGAACAGCATGTGTGTCACCTGAGACAGCTTCAGGCCGGTCTTCAGCTGCGCATCGTCCAAGGCATCCTTGAGCGGCTTGTCGCCGGCCTCGCTGAGCCTGTCGGCGACGAAGCTCAAGGCATGCGGAGACGGGAGTTCGCCGAACTCCGAAAGTGCCTTGCGGGCATCCTTCACAACCGATGCCGGCATCTTCGCGCGGCTCTTGGACTCAGCCTTGAGCACCGCGAGTCCTGCGCCCCCTTGTCCAAGTTCGAAGGCCAAGACGTCATCTCCCCTCATAGCCATGTTGCGATGATCCTTCCATCGCAGCCGTTTGATTCCCAGCTTGAACGGTGTAGCCTCGTGAACGTATGTCGTGCAAAGAATTTCTCCGAGGTCGCCGGACTGAATTGAGGTAGCTGTCGGAAGCTTTTGCGCGACAAATTCGGCAACAGCGGAGCGCCCAAGCCGAGTTAGCAAACCAGCTAGTCTGGCTGGTGCCACATAGTGGTCAGGTACGGCTGCCGCGACCGCAGCTATAGCCGCAGCATGCTTCGTAGGGTCCGCTTTCAGGACCTTCAACTTGTGCTTTGGTACCGGCGGCTCTACTTGAGCACACCATTCGGCGTATCGGGTCATTCGAGGCCTTTCGCGTATCTAGAAGTATCGCTGACTTGAAGACCGTGACAGTAGCAGCGTCGGCAGAACGTAGAGACCCGATGCCTCTGCGGAGCTCTCATTCAAATTAACGGCCTACATGAAAAATCGAAACTGGTAGGGAGTTGTGCCTAGTCGATCCATGCGCTTGACCACACGTGACAGAACCTTCGCATACTCCAACGTCACCGGTAGCGGGTTGTAGAGGGCGTCGTTGTTCCAGTCCATTTTGCTGAGCGCCAGAATGGCCCAAGCGGCGTCATCCCAAGTACCGTGGCCAGCGTGTCGGATCAGTCGAATCGGCCGCGGGGTGCCTCGTGAACCTTGAAAGTAGGGGCGATTGCTAATGCCTGCGACGGCTCCGTGCGTCCAAAGCAAAGCGTCAAAGGGCCCCAGCCCAAGTAGCGTGCCGCGCGTGACCGGATACATCGCTGCCTGAGGTTCTCCTTTGACTCTGGGCTGCTCATGAAGTACACCCCGCCATCCGACATCTTCGACGACCTGCACAAGGTCGACGGACTCGCACAAATGGAATGCCTCCATACAGCCATCGACTTCGTCGGGCTTAAACTCCGTTGTCTTGTGGACCATTACTCGTCGCGGCACCCTGCCGGCGTGTCGGCGTCTGTATAAGTCCATGGCGCGGGTCATCACCTTGAACATCTCAGTTCGCGACAAAAACGGGTTTTCGCGCTGAACCTCGAACTCGTTCGTGTCGTAGGCGATGAACTCCACTCCCGCCCCATCGGCGTCAAAAACTTGGCTACAGCACGTGACGAAGCGCGGCTTACCCGAAATGACCGGGCGCAACGAGTAAGAAAGGCCGATGTAGGCCGTCTCTGTCTCGGTGTGAGCCAACTTCCAAGGAACACCGCCAGCTTTGGCATAAAGAGCCAGGCCGATGCGCCACATGACGCTCGCTCTGTCCTTGTACGCGAGGCCGCTACCCTCACGAACAATTTGTACGGGCATACCGGCCGAAGCGGTAATGGCCTTCACATGATCATGCAGATCGAAATCCTCGCCCACCCCTCCCGTGAATCCCATTTCCCAGCGATCGGGCAAATAAATGAAAAGGACGTCGAAAAGGTTCCGCCTGCGGTCTAGCTGCTGCAACGCTCGCGTCATTGCGGCCGCCAGCACAATGTGAGGTGACCGGCTCGCCTCATAGGCGTGCTCAAGCTGTGCTTCCAGTTCCATGTGGCAGCTGTTCCCAGCTCCCGTCATTCGGACATTAAAAACCTGCTGAAAGCCGGGCCACGCTGGGAGGTAGTCCGTGCGCTCCGTTGGCTCGTAGCGCGAGTTGAGTTCCTTCAGGAAGTCGTAGAGATGCTGGCTTTCGCCTGCCGGCGCCAGCGTGGCCACCCTGATGGGGTCCGGGACCAAGAGACCCTTCGAGTAAGGTCCGTATTGAACGAGCCCACGAAGGGGATGAATATGCACGTCGCTGCGCCGCGCCGGGTGAAAGCTCAGCTTCGGCTCGCTGAGGAGGACGTGGTTGGCCAACTGGCTTGCGCTCACGCTCCAGCCCTCCGAGTGAAGCCAGTTCGCTGACCGAACCTGAATGCAGCGTCGACGCCGGTTGAAACGCCCAATGCGTGGACTTCTTCGCCGTCGCCGTAAAGATATGACGACCAGAAATCGACAAGAGAATCGAGTTTCTGGTTATAACGCTTGAAGGTGCGCTCCCTGCCAAAGCCTGAGGCCGCGAACCTGGTCTCAGCCGTCAGTGTCAGGAAGATGGGACCTGGCTCCAAGAGCAGCCATAGGCTATCTGCGGCCCATTCGATGCGCACCGCACAGCCCTCGCGCCATTGAAGGTTCGGATACTTCGGCACTGACCCGCCCAAAGGAGGGACGTGCTTTTTTAGTTCCTGGAGTCCAGGCTCATCCACGGAAATGGGATACAAGAGGTCAGTCGTGCGCTTGCGAATCCGACCCAGTCCTCGGTGGCGGCACAGAGCCCGGACTACTGCATCGCGAAGTAGACCTCTCTCCGCAGAGTCGTAGCGCAATCGCCGAGGCTCGATGGAAGCCAAGTCGAACTCAGCGACGTCGAACGGTGCGAAAGCTTTGTGAATGTCGGCATCGGCTCCAAACGCAAGGACTCCTGGCCTTGTCCTCGCTGCTAGAACATCAACTCCCGCTGCTTCTACGGCCTGCCGCACCTCGCCAGTTCCTCCGACTTTGCACACCACACGTCTGAAGACGGTAGGCATCTGCGCGACCCGCAACGCGTTCAACCGCACAACCGGCCAATGGGCTTTGCCAACGATGGCCGGTGCCGCTGTCTTGATTTCCCTCTGCTTACCGAATGCCTCCAAGGACTTGGCATCGAGCTTGGACACAAGGCGCACGAGATCTCGCAGCCCCTCGTCGAAACTTTGGACTCGAACAAGGCCGGTCTCAATGCCGTGAGCGTGTGCTCGTTCAAGAAGCGCGGTCACGCGCTCGTATGGAGAACCGTCCCCCCGATGCAGCCAGAACAGGCCTGCCGGAAACGCGCCTGGAATTGCTGCGGCTTCCTCCAATGTATCCATGATGGAGTCGTCACGCCCGCTGTAGCCGCACACAATCAGCCCGGAGCGCCGACAGCTATCGACCAAGGCCGCGCGCAGCTCACGATCCTGATGACGAAGTTCGTCATCGGTGTTCTTTAGCTGACGCCAGCGGAAGTCTCCATGAAGCTTTACCTCTATGGGCCAACGACCGTCTGCCATTGCCTTGCGAGCTATTTCGGGACCAACGCCGAAGGCCACAGAAGTGAGCGCGCCTGTCCCATCAAATACTTTGGCACATGCATCCGCCACCAGAGGGTCAAAGTTCGTCGTCCAGACTATGCGCGTGTGGTCAGCCTTCATCAGGGCAGCAAGAGCCACGTGGCCATAGGAAGGCTTTGCTCCGCTCACCTTAGCGTCGAGATAGGCCCGACGGTCCGCTTCAGCGGGGAAGACCTTCTCGAAGATGACCGAGTACTCATTGGAAGCCCCCTCAGCCGGCAGACTGTTTGTCGAGTCGATGTGGGACTGCAAGTGTTGACGAACGCCAGGCGCCGAGAGATCGGCAACCATTTCCGGCGGCGCCCGCCGTTGACTTACAAACAACTTTTGCTTGAACTCCCAAATCATGTCACCGGCTGTCGGGATGCCAGCGGCCGCTGAAGCGCCAGCGCCCAAGAACCACATCAAGCTTCCGGGGCGCATAGAAAACCGCCGGGAAAAATCGTCCGGCTGTATCTCAAGCTTCGACGCCGACGAAACATCCGGCTGCTTTTCGATTTCCAGCATAACCCTCCGGGAAAAACCTAGCGGTAGCGCGCTAACAGTCTACAAGTCGTTCGTCAAATTTCGTATCCGGCCACAGTTGATTGATCTGTTCTTCCAACGCATTCACCCGATGCGCATTCAGTATGCAGACGACAGGTGCCGCGCTCAGCCGATGTTCATGCCCCACATCTGGCCATCAGAAAATAGTTTAGTGCTCTCGTTCGTCATGAATACTAACTACCTCCCATAGCTAGATTGCTTACCGAATACGAATCGGCAACGACACCTGGGGCTGGATCGGCACCAGCGTCTTGGCATAGGCGCGCAGGATGTCGTTGTAGAGATCGGCGTGCTTCGGTGCCTCGACCGACAGGATCAGCGCGTAGCGGATCTTCTCTGCACCGGTGGCCCGGCCGCCGCCGTCGCGGGCGTTGTAGTGGATGTCGAACACGGGGTTCTTGAAGCTGGAACCGCGGAAGGTTTTGGCACCGTGCAGCACGGTTTCCCACTTGCCCTGATCCGAACGACGCTCCTGCTCGGTGGCGAACTTCTTCAGGTCGAAGAAGCCCTTGGTATCGGCGTTGCTCTTGCCGTCTTTGATCTTCTCGTCGTTGGGACGGAAGACGACTTCGAGGCCGGCCTTGGTGTAGGCCGCAGCATCCTGCGGATCGGTGGGTGATGCGTAGCAGAAGGTAGCCTTCAGGCGAACGTTGCCTGTCAGCCCGTCCTTGGGCAGCGGCAGGCTGGCGCGCAGGTACTTGCTGGGTTTGAGCTCCCCCTGGTAGACCACTCTGGCCACGCCATCCGGACACGTGATGATGTCGAGCGTGTCCTCGGGAATCTTGCCCCAGCCCACTTCGATCGGGTCATGCTCGCCAGGATCGGCCGCATGGACCAACAAGGCCTTGATGGCAAGAGGTGTCAGGTTGCCGCCCAGGATGGCACGGATACCGACCGCGCTACGCAGCAGGTACGGCGCCGCGAAGCTAGTGCCGAGCTGTGGCGTCAGCACTGGTTTCGCGTTCGGCGCCAAGACGTGGAAGTACTTGGACGCCGGGTTGCCGCCGAAGGCCATCAGGTCCGGCTTGACGACGCCGGGGCTGCGACCCGGCCCGATCGCGCTGTAGGGCGCGCGAGCCCAGCCCGCGCCGGTGTCGTCGGCCGCGCCGACCGAGAGGGCATTCACGCAGTCCGACGGAACCTGCACCCGGCTGTAGCCGAGCTCGCGGTCACGTTCTCCGTTGTTGCCCACGGCCACAGTCATGAGCGTGTCACCGTCGCTGAGCAGCTCGTCGATGACGGAGGTCCAAGCATGGACCTCCTGATCCTCCACTTCGAGGTCCGGCCCCAGGCTCAAGTTAATGAACTCGTAGGAGCGGGACAGCAGAACCTGTTCGATGAGACCGAGCGTGCGATACAACTCCAACGGTTCCTCACCGGCCGACTCCTGGTCGAGCACACGCAAATGATCCACTGGGGCGAAAGGCCTGCCGGCCGTTCCGTTGGGCTGGATCGGGCCGAACAACACGGCCGACGTCACGCCCAGGCCGTGCTCCGGGCCATCCGGGTCGTCGTCGGCGTCTTCGTCGAGCTTGCGGTACGAGCGCAGCCAGGGGCCGATGGGGTGGTGCTTCGGCAGGCCGCCGTCCAGGATGGCGACGCGAGGCTCGGACGATAGGGCCTGCTCGGTAGGAAGGCTGCACCCGACCGAGGGACCGCCGCTGCGTTGCAGCGGGCGAATGCCGCGCAGTTTGGGCACCGGCCGGATCACCCGGACGAAGGTGAAGCTGGCCAGCTTCTCGACTTCGCGCGGCTTGCCTTCGACCGGTACGAACCACAGGTTGCCGGCGACGAAATCGACTTCACTATGGACCTTAACGCCCTCCCGCTGGGCGAACTTCATGAAAGCCTTCTGGATCAAGCCAGGGTCTTCGCCCGGTAACAGATGCAGGCCCACCTCGAAGAACCGATCCTTCGGTCCGCCCAGGCTCACGATGCGCTCCGCTGGCGCGAAAGCGGCGAACTGTTCGATGTGGGCCAGGTCGTCGCCCTCGTCGGATTCCGCGTCGATGGTTTCCGTCCACCGCGAAAGGTTGCGGAAGGCTTGGCGCTTGCCCGCGACGAACAGTTCGGTCGTCGTGGTCTCCTGCGGCTGCCCCTTGCGGGTCCAGGCCTGTGGCTTGACCTTGACAGTACGGCTACCGATGGACTCCAGCCCCGTACTGCGCAACAGCCCGGTCGGGAAATAGGAACGAGCGATGAAGCTGGGGTTCATCATCAGCCGGGCCACCGCGAAGTCGCCCGGACAGGCGTCGATGGGCAGTTCGT
>JAFECU010000273.1 GCA_018242005.1 Pseudomonadota bacterium
CGCTCAACGCTCAACGCTCAACGCCCTGGCTCTGCAGGGCGGCCTGCTTCCAGGCGTGCGTGGCGGTCTCGCCATCGCCGCGTTGTTCTGCCAGCGTGGCCAGGTGGCGCCAGGCGCTGGCGCGCAGCGGCGCGTCGCGCAGCTGCTGCGTGGACTGCCTGAACAGGTGCTGGGCCTTGCCCCACAGCTCGCGTTGCTGGCAGGCCATGGCCGACAGGTATTGCAGGCGGGCGTCGCGCGGATTGGCCTGCTGCGCGGATTCGATCCGTGCCAGCCAGGCTGCGTCCAGCCCTTCGAGGCTGGCCTCCAAGGCCTGCACCACGCGCAAGGCCTGCTGGTCGGGCAGGGCGGGCTGGGTCGCATCGATCATGCGTTCCCACACCGGCAGCAGCCAGGCGCGCACCTGTGCTGCCTCGCCACCGAGCAGCGACAGGCGCTGCGCCGCCTGCACGGCAACCTCGGGCATGGCGCGCTCGGCGCTCTCCAGGCCGAGCCAGATGCGCTGCAGCTGGGACGGATCGTGCGCACCGTGGATGAGCTCCACGGCCAGGCCACGCACGATGCTCTCGGCCGCGGCCGGCGAGAACGCGCGGTGCTTGCCCAGCAGGCGTGCGGTCTCCAGGGCCTGCTCGGTCATGTGCGACAGGCGCGCGGCCTTGAGCCGGGCGCGCAGGGCCAGCGTGCGGCGCGCCGTGCCGGCGGGCAGCGTGGACAGTCGCTCCAATGCGGTGCTCGCGTCGCGCTCGTCGAGCGACCAGCGCGCGGCGCGCAGCTGCGCGCCTTCGCGCAGCTCCAGCATGGAGGTGGTGCCGCGTTCCGGAATGCTGTCCAGCGCCTGTTGCAGGTGCGATTCGCGCGTGCTGCGGTCTTGTAGCGCGTGCGAGCCTTCCGCCGCCACCAGATGGGCCAGGGTGCGCAGCTGGGGACCATAGGGCAGGCTGTGCCTGGCCTCTTGGAGGGCGCTTTCCTGTGCGATGGCCGACTCGGCCGCCTTGCGCGCGCGCAGGAAGCGCCCGGCCAGCATCTGCGACAAGGCGTCGAGCAGCGCGCCGTGCATGGCGCGCTCCTTTTGCTGCAGGCGCCAGCGCCGGGCCTGGCGCGGCATGTGCAGCAGAGCGGACAGTCCGCGCAGCGCAGCATAGATCAATGTGAAGCCGCCGAGCAGCAGTACCACAACAAGGTTGAGCGACAGATCAATGCGGTAGGGCGGCCAGAACACGGTGACCGTGCCCTGGTTGTTGCCGGCAAACAAGGCCACCGCCACGGCCACGCCGAACAGTGCCAGGAACCAGAGTGCTGCGCGCATGGTGTTCGTCCGTCCTGCGGCGGGTCAGCGGCCGGCCGCGGCCGTGGCCAGGGCGGCGAAGGTGTCGTCGAGCTGGGGTGTCTCGGCGGCTTTCATGTTGACTTGCAACTGCTGCAGCGTCGTTGCGGCGCTTTGCGTGCGGCGCGAGGCCGGGTCGAAATATTTGTTCAGCATGGCGGTGGCGCCCGTCAGGTCGGAGCGCGCCTCGTCCATGCGCCGCGCCAACAGCGCCAGGCGTGCATTGAGCAGCTTGAGCTTGAGGTTCTCGCGCAGGAAAAAGGCCTGGTCGGGGGCGAGCAGCATGGCATCGGGATGGTCTATGCGGCTCACGCGCACCAGGCCACGGGTCTCCTCGCGCACGCCTTCCCAGGCACGGCCCAGCGCAGCCCGCCAACGCGGCTCGCTGGCGGCGCCGGCCGCCGGCACCGCGGGTTGTTCGCCCCCGGCCTGGCGGCGCATGCCGGCGGCCAGGGCCACGCTGCCGACGAGCGGCAGGTCATCGATCTGGCGCGCCAGATCATCGAGGCGGCCTAGCAGGCCGGCGGTGTCGGTGACGGAGGCGCGCTCCAACTGCTCCAGGTCATGGGCCATGGCGCGTTGCACAGGCGCCAGGCGCGGCTGGGCGGCGCGCTCTATGCGCTGGCTGGCGCTCTTGAGCGCCGCCACCAGAGGCTGCAGGCTCCCCGTGAGCTGTGACTGCTGCTGCGCCAGGCGCAGGCCGGCGTCTATGTCCACCACCAGGTTTTCGTCACGCGAGCGCGACAGGCTTTGCATGAGCTCTTCGAGCTGGGCGCGCTGCAGTGACACTTCGCCCACACGCGCCTCGGCCACGGCCAGGCGCGCCGAGGTGTCGCGCGCCAAGTCCTGCGCCTGCTGCGCCATGGTGCGGGCTTCTATGGCCTGGGTGCCGGAGTCGGCGGACTGGCGCGCCAGCTGCTCCTGGATGGCCGACAGGCGCTGCCATAGCAACACCGAGCTCACGAGGGCGGCAATGGAAACGACGCTCAGCGTAAAGAGCGCCGCGCCGTTGCCGAAGGAGGGCGCGTGTGTCCGGGGGGCTGCCGGCGAGGAAGCGGGCAGTTCGGGGGGCGACTCAGTGCTCATGCAGTGATTCTATCGATGCCACCACATCTTCGAACCTGGGGCGGCACTCCAGGACCTGGCCGAAACCCGCGGCGTGGGCCGCATCGGCGATGCGCGGGTGGGTGGTCAGGGCGCGCGCCCGGCCCCAGTCCTGGCCGGGCAGGGCTGTGGCCAGGTGGGCCACGGCCTCGGAGCTGCTCAGCAGCCAGACCGAGCCGTCACTGGCGCTCTGGCGCGCCAGGGCCTGCTGTGCAGCGTCGAGCCGCGGCGCGCCGCGCTCGTAGGCGGCGACAAAGTCCACGGCGCCGCCGGCTGCGGTGATCCGGCCTGCCAGCCACTCGCGCCCATTGCCGCCCTCGGCCGCGGGGGTGTTGCTGCCGCGCACGATGAGAACGCGGTGGCCGGCGGCTATCTGAGGCGCCACGACCTGCCACAGGGTCTCGGAGTCGAACTGCTCGGCGTTGGCGCAGGGGGTGTCGATCCGTGCCGCCGCAAGCCCCGCCTGGCGCAGCGCCGCAGCGGTACCGGGCCCAGGTGCCCAGACTCTTGTATTGATAGCGTCCAGCGCTTGATGGATCAGTGCTGCAGCCCGGTTTTCTTCAAAAAAATACTGTGCCGCATTGCCGCTCACGAACATGACGGCGCGGTAGCTGGCGAAGCGTTCACGCGCTTGCTGTAGCGCCTGGCGCAGCGCCGGGTCGCTCACCGGCCGGATGGCGATCAGCGGCAGCGCGCAGGCCGCAAGGCCGCGCGCCTGCAGCTTGGCCACCCATTGGGCGGCCTCGCGTGCCGGCCGGGTGACGATGGCGCGCGCGGCTGCGGCCATGGTCAGTTCGCCCCTATGGCGCCCGCTGCGCGCAGCCGCGCGGCCACGGCCAGGCCCAGGGCGTCGGCCTCGGCGAGCGTGTTCACGCGGACACTGTCTTCAGCGCGCACCAGCGGCACACGGCCCTCGATGTCGCCCCAGGCAGCCTGCAGCGTGAGCTGTTCGCCGCGCCACTGGCCATGTGCGGCAAGCGGCATGGAGCAGCTGCCGCCCATGGCGCGGCTCACCGCGCGCTCGGCCGTCACGGTAAGCCAGGTGCGCTCATGCGCGAGCGGCGCCAGCGCCGCGCGCAGGTCATCGCGCTGGCTGCGGATCTCTATGCCCAGGGCGCCCTGGCCCGCGGCGGGCAGCATCTGAGTGGGCTCGAAGATGCTGCGGATGCGCTCGTGCAGGCCCAGGCGCTTGAGGCCCGCGGCCGCGAGCACGATGGCGGCGTATTGGCCCTCGTCGAGCTTGCGCAGGCGTGTCTGCACGTTGCCGCGCAGCGGCTCTATCTGGAGGTCGGGGCGCAGTGCCTGCAGCAGCACCTGGCGGCGCAGGCTCGACGTGCCGACCACGGCGCCCAGCGGCAGCTCGTCGAGCGTGGCGTACTGCGGCGAGACAAACGCGTCGCGCGGGTCCTCGCGCTCCATGACGCAGGCCAGGGCAAAGCCCTCTGGCAGCTCCATGGGCACGTCCTTGAGCGAGTGCACGGCAATGTCGGCACGGCCCTCTTCCAGCGCCACTTCGAGTTCCTTGACGAACAGGCCCTTGCCGCCCACCTTGGACAGCGTGCGGTCCAGGATCTGGTCGCCGCGCGTGGTCATGCCCAGCAGCGACACGCTGTGCCCGCGCGCGGCGAGCAGGGCCTGCACGTGCTGGGCCTGCCACAGGGCGAGCTGGCTTTCGCGTGTGGCGATGACGATGGGGGGGAGGGCGCTGTCGTGGGTCATGTCGGCATTTTTGCGGGCCCCGCGCACTCAATGGCAGGGCAGCCAGTGATGCTAGCATGTTGCGCTGCAGCACCCGATGACGCAATCTTTGATTGGTACCAGGAGATCACCGCGCATGACCACGCCCGCACGCAAGACGGACCCCGCGTCCGCCACCCCGAGCGTTCGCAAGACCGACAAGGACTTTCCGCTGATTCAGGACATTCGCCTGCTCGGTCGCATTCTGGGTGACGTGATCCGGGAGCAAGAGGGGGACGCTGCCTATCAAGTAGTCGAACAGATCCGCAAGCTGTCGGTGGCCTTTCGCCGCGATGCCGACCAGGAGGCCGACCGCACGCTCAAGAAGCTGCTCAAGGGCCTGACGGGTGACCAGACGGTGAGTGTGATCCGCGCCTTCACCTACTTCAGTCACCTGGCCAATCTGGCCGAAGATCGCCACCATATCCGTCGCCGCGCCGTGCACGAGCGCGCGGGCAGCAGCCAGGAAGGCAGCATCGAGGTGGCGCTGGCGCGCCTGCGCTGGGCCGGCATTGCGCCGCGCACCGTCGCTCAGACCCTGGCCACGAGCTATGTGGCACCCGTGCTCACGGCCCACCCCACCGAGGTGCAGCGCAAGAGCATCCTGGACGCCGAGCGCGAGATTGCGCAGCTGCTGACCCAGCGCGACGACATTCAGGCACGCGCCCAGCTCTACAAGGCTGCGCGAGACACTCTGAGCCCGCGCGAGCTGGCCGCCAACGAGGCGCAGCTGCGCGCGCGCGTGGCCCAGCTGTGGCAGACGCGGCTGCTGCGCTACTCCAAGCTCACGGTGGCCGACGAGATCGAGAACGCGCTCTCATACTACGAATCGACGTTTCTGCAGGAGATCCCCAAGATTTACGCCGACCTGGAGCGCGAGCTCGGTGGCAACCAGAGCGTGGCCAGTTTTCTGCGCATGGGCCAGTGGATAGGCGGGGACCGCGACGGCAACCCCAATGTGACGGCAGCGACACTCCAGTTGGCGCTGCGCCGCCAGGCCGAGGTTGCGCTGCGCCACTACCTGACCGAGGTGCACTTGCTGGGACGCGAGCTGTCGCTCTCGGCGAACCTGGTGCAGGCCTCTCCCGAGATGCAACAGCTGGCCGCGCAGTCGCCTGACACCAGCGAGCACCGGCAGGATGAGCCGTACCGCCGCGCGCTCACCGGTATCTATGCACGTCTGGCCGAAACACTCAAGGAATTGACGGGCGGCAGCGCCGCGCGCCATGCCGTGGCGCCGCAGAACGCCTATGTGAGCGCGGACGAATTCTTGGCCGACCTGCGCGTGATTGAGGCCTCGCTGTATTCGCACCGCGGTGCAGCTCTTACGAGCGAGCGACTGCACCCGCTCATTCGTGCCGTGGAGGTGTTCGGCTTTCACCTGGCCACGGTGGATTTGCGCCAAAGCTCCGATCAGCACGAGCTTGTGGTCGCCGAGCTGCTTGCCACGGCGCGTGTGCACGCGGACTATGCGGCATTGCCCGAGGCCGACCGCCGCACGCTGCTGCTGGGCCTGCTGTGCGATGCGCGCCCGCTGCGCGTGGTGGGCGCGCAGTATTCGGAGCTGGCCACGAGCGAGCTCGCCATCTTCGAGACCGCGCGCCTCATGCGCGAGCGCTACGGGCGCGACGCCATACGCCACTACATCATCAGCCACACCGAAACGGTGAGCGACCTGCTCGAGGTGCTGCTGCTGCAAAAGGAAGTGGGGCTGATGCAGGGCCAGCTCGACGCCGGCGCGCGTGCCGACCTGATTGTGGTGCCGCTGTTCGAAACCATTGAAGACCTGCGCAACGCCGCGCCCATCATGGGCGAGTTCTATGCATTGCCGGGCATCGAGCAACTGGTGCGCGCCGGTGGCGGCGAGCAGGACATCATGCTCGGCTACAGCGACAGCAACAAGGACGGCGGCATCTTCACCAGCAACTGGGAGCTGTACCGCGCCGAGATCGCGCTGGTGGCGCTGTTCGACGAACTGAACGCCGCCAGGGCCGGCACACCGATTCGCCTGCGCATGTTCCACGGCCGCGGCGGCACCGTGGGGCGCGGCGGCGGCCCGAGCTACCAGGCCATCCTTGCGCAGCCGCCGGGCACGGTGCGCGGGCAGATTCGCCTGACGGAGCAGGGTGAGGTCATCGCCTCCAAGTACGCCAATCCCGAGATTGGCCGGCGCAACCTCGAAACCCTGGTCGCCGCCACGCTGGAGGCCACGCTGCTGCAGCCCACCAAGCCCGCCACCAAGGCGTTTCTGGAGACGGCCGAGCAGCTGTCGCGCGCCAGCATGGCGGCCTACCGTGCGCTGGTGTATGAGACACCGGGCTTTACCGACTACTTCTTCAACGCGACACCCATCCGCGAGATCGCGCAGCTCAACATCGGCTCGCGACCCGCGTCACGCAAGGCGACACAGAAGATCGAAGACCTGCGCGCGATTCCCTGGGGCTTCAGCTGGGGCCAGTGCCGCCTGACGCTGCCGGGCTGGTTCGGCTTTGGCGCGGCCGTGCAGAGCTTCATCAACGCGCCGGGCAAGGAGCCCAAGGCGCAGCTGGCGCTGCTGCAAAAGATGTACCGGCAATGGCCGTTCTTTCGCACCCTGCTGTCCAACATGGACATGGTGCTGGCCAAGAGCGACCTGGCGCTGGCCTCGCGCTACAGCGAGCTCGTACCCGACGCGCGCCTGCGCAAGAAGGTATTCGCCGCCATCGAGCAGGAATGGCAGCGCACGGCGGAAGCACTCACGCGCATCACGGGCGAAAAGCAACGCCTGGCGGCCAACACGGCACTGGCGCGCTCGATACGCCACCGCTTTCCGTACATCGACCCGCTGCACCACCTGCAGGTGGAGCTGGTGCGCCGCTGGCGCGCAGGGCAGGGCGATGAGCGCGTGCAGACCGGCATCCACATCTGCATCAACGGCATTGCAGCGGGGCTGCGCAATACGGGCTGAAGCCGGGTTTCAGTGCAGGGTGAGCGCCCCCGCGCTCTTGCTCTTGCCCGCGCGCGCCGGCGGATTGCACAGGCCGCAGGTGTAGTGGCGGTTCTCGTACAGCTCGGTGACGAACTGGCCACCGCACTGTGAGCACTTGGTGCGCGTGAGCATGCCGGCATCGACAAACTTGACCAGGCGCCAGGCGCGCGTGAAGGACAGCAGGGGCTCGATCTGCGCGGCCGCAACCTGTTCGTTGTACAGGCGATAGGCCTTGGTGAGCAGCTCCACCGCGTCCAGGCTCACGCCCTTGGACAGGTACTCGTAGATATTGAGGAACAGCGAACTGTGGATGTTCTCCTGCCAGGTCAGGAACCAATCGGTCGAAAACGGCAACTGTCCCTTGGAGGGCGACTTGCCCGCGATCTCCTTGTACAGCCGTATCAGGCGCTCGTACGACAGCGTGGTCTCGGACTCCAGCACCTGCATGCGGGCCCCCATTTGAATCAGCATGGCGGCGCGTTCGATTTGCTTGGACTCGTTGAGGACGCTCTTGGCGGGTGCGGACATGGCGGCTTTCCAGAATTGGCGGGTGAATGGGGCAGGACGCAGGCGCTTAGAGCACTTCCGATATGCGGCTGGCCATGAGGATGTTGGCGTGCAGCGTGTTGGTGGCCTCGCTGACGGACTTGCGCGGCGTGTTGTGGTTGGTGAGCAGGCTCCACACCAGTTCGTCGTCCACGCGGAAGCTGCAAAGAAGCGTGTTGCGCGAGGCCAGTTTCAGCACCTGGGCGGCGGACAGCGATGCCAGAATGTCGGCCGCTTCTTCGTTGAGACCCAGGCGGAACACGGCTTCGGCCTTGTCCTGGCGGATCAGGGTCTGGGCCAGCATCAGGTAGGTCAGGTTGGCTTCGCGGATTTCGGCCAACAGTTGTTCGGAGGTCATTGTTCAATCCTTTCCTGGGGTGGATCTTGCCTTGCAAATGTTTGCATGTGTTGCGTGATCCGTTGAAATGGATTGTGAAACCTGGCCAAAAGGAAATTAAGTCGGGGTTCGGCGCTGCGTGCTGTCTGGCCGGCTGACGCGGCTTGTAGGAATTTGCCTTACATCGGCGTCGGCATGCCAACAAAAACGGACCGAAGTCCATTGTGCGGCAGCATCTCAATGCGCATGGCTTGACCAGGCGGCAGCAGGGTCAGGAGGCAAACCCCGATTTTGTCCAGACCGGCCAGCTTTTAGCGGCCGGCAGGCGTCCCGCATGTCGGCCTCGATACAAGGGGGAGTCGCACAATGGACATCTGAAAACGCAATTCTTTCGCCGTTCCCGCTGTACATTCTTATGAACTGGTCCCCCCTGCACCTGCGCGACCCGTGCGCCACGGATGCCCCCGCTATCGGCGCTGCCATGCGGGACCCGCGCGTGGCAGCCTACTATGGACTGGTGACTCAGGCCGGCGATGCCCTGACAGTGGGTCACGAGCAACTCGCATGGATGCACGAGCTTCAGGCCGGCGGCCAGGGCTGGTGGCAGGTGATCACATCCGGCGACGGGGCCCTCATGGGTGCTGTGGGTGCCTACGACCGCGATGAGGACGGCGACAGCGCCGATCTTGGCTTCTGGCTGCGGCCTGCGTTCTGGCACCAGGGGGTGATGCGCCAGGCACTCCGCATTTTCGTGCCGCAGGCCTTTGCCCGCCTGCAGCTGCACAGCCTGGTGGCTTATGTCGAGCCGGCCAACGGCGCGTCGGCGCGGCTGCTGCAGGCCTGTGGCTTCCATTACGAAGGCCTGCTGCGCGAGTGTGCTCGCCGTCCTGAGGGCTATGTATCGTTGCAGCGCTTCTCGCTGCTGCGCGGCGAACTGGATCAGGCGTTCGGCGCGTGCTAGGAGGCTTTCGGCCTTGAAAAGCGCCGGCGGCATATCGGCCGCAGGGGCCGATTTTGGCTACGCCACTCGGGGGGGGGCGGTTTCGGCGCTCCAAGTCCAACCGCCTTCTGGGCCCCCGCGCCCAATACCCGAAAAGCTATCAGTGCGCTTCGCCCATCTGCGACTGCAGGTAGTTCTGCACGCCAACCTTGTCCACGAGGTCGATCTGGGTCTCCAGGTAGTCGATATGTTCCTCGGTGTCTTCCAGGATGTCTTGCAGCAGGTCGCGCGAGACATAGTCGCGCACAGACTCGCAGTAGGCGATGCCCTCCTTCAGGGTGGACTGGGCGCCGTACTCGGCGCGCAGGTCGCAGTCCAGAATCTCGGGCACATCCTCGCCCAGCTGCAGCTTGCCCAGGTCCTGCAGGTTGGGCAGGCCCTCCAGCACGAAGATGCGGTCCATGAGCCTGTCGGCGTGCTTCATCTCGCCGATGGACTCCTCGTATTCCCGCTTTGCCAGCTTGTCCAGGCCCCAGTGCTTGAGCATGCGGTAGTGCACGAAGTACTGATTGATGGCGGTGAGCTCGTTCTTCAGCTGAGCCTGCAGGTGGGAGATGACTTTGGCGTCGCCTTGCATGGGGTACTCCTCAGGTGTTGGGGGAGGGGGGAAGATGGCATTGTCGGACAGTTGGAGCCTTGTAGCACCAAGCCTTCATGCTTGTTTCGGCGGGCGAGGGAATTGATATAGTTATTTGCAATTGAATCAATGAACTCAATTGATTGGATTGATGTTCAACTTGCGCCTAGACTTCAGGCCTGGCTTCATTCAACCCGCAACCGAAAGGAAACAACGATGTCCCTGATCAACACCCAAGTTCAGCCCTTCAAGACCACCGCCTTCGTCAACCGCAGCGGCAAGGGCGAGTTCGTCGAAGTGACCGACCAGAGCCTCAAGGGCAAGTGGTCCGTGTTGATCTTCATGCCGGCCGCCTTCACCTTCAACTGCCCGACAGAGATCGAAGACGCCGCCGAGCATTACGCCGAATTCCAGAAGGCAGGCGCCGAGGTCTACATCGTCACCACCGACACGCATTTCTCGCACAAGGTGTGGCATGAGACCTCCCATGCGGTGGGCAAGGCGAAGTTTCCTCTGGTGGGCGACCCCACGCACCAGCTGACCAACGCGTTTGGCGTGCACATTCCCGAAGAAGGCCTGGCGCTGCGCGGCACCTTCGTCATCAACCCCGATGGTGTGATCAAGACGCAGGAGATCCACTCCAACGAAATCGCCCGCGACGTGTCGGAGACCCTGCGCAAGCTCAAGGCCGCCCAGTTCACCGCAGCGCATCCTGACCAGGTGTGCCCGGCCAAGTGGAAAGAAGGGGCCAAGACCCTGACGCCCTCGCTGGACCTGGTCGGCAAGATTTAAGCCCCGCCCCACAACGCCGGACCGGTGCATGGTGCGAGAGCGCCATGCCGTCCGGCTTTTTTTCGCACATATTTCCAGTTCCCCCAAGGAGGATCCCATGCTCGACGAACAACTGAAATCCCAACTCGCCGCTTACCTGGAGCGCGTGACGCAACCGTTCGAGATGGTGGCCTCCCTGGACGATGGCGAGACCTCGGCGCAAATGCACGAGCTGCTCACCACCATTCAGTCGCTGCGCTCCGACAAGATCACGCTGCGCACCGATGGTCAGGATGCGCGCAAGCCCTCCTTCACGCTTCAGCGTGTCGGCGCCGACACTCATCTGCGCTTTGCGGGCCTGCCCTTGGGCCACGAGTTCACCTCGCTGGTGCTGGCTCTCCTGTGGACGGGCGGCCATCCACCCAAGGTGGAGCAGGAGCTGATCGATCAGGTCAAGATGCTCGATGGCGACTTCAACTTCGAGGTCTACATGAGCCTGAGCTGCAACAGCTGCCCCGACGTGGTGCAGGCGCTGTCGCTCATGGCCATTCTCAACCCGCGCATCAAGACCACGGTGATCGAGGGCAGCGCCTTCCAGGAGGAAGTCACCGCGCGCGAAATCATGGCAGTTCCCATGGTCTACCTGAACGGCCAGGAGTTTGCGGCCGGCCACATGGAACTCGCCAGGATCATCGCCAAGCTTGACACGGGCGCCGCCACGCGCGAGGCGCAGAAGCTCTCGGCCAAGGACGCGTTTGACGTGCTCATCGTCGGCGGCGGCCCCGCCGGTGCGGCAGCTGCCGTGTATGCGGCGCGCAAGGGCATACGCACGGGCCTGGCAGCCGAACGACTGGGTGGCCAGGTCAACGACACGCTGGATATCGACAACTACATTTCGATTCCCCACACCGAGGGGCCGCAGTTCGCCGCGGCGCTAGAGCGCCATGTGCGCGACTACGAGGTGGATGTGATGAACATGCAGTGCGCCAAGGCCTTGAGGCCCGCGGCCGAGGCGGGCGGCGTGATCGAGGTCGAGATGGACACCGGCGCCGTGCTGAAGGCCAGGACCGTCATCCTCTCCACGGGCGCGCGCTGGCGCAACATGAACGTACCGGGCGAGGACAAGTACCGCACCAAGGGCGTGGCCTACTGCCCGCATTGCGACGGCCCGCTCTACAAGGGCAAGCGCGTGGCCGTGATCGGCGGCGGCAACTCGGGCGTCGAGGCTGCGATCGACCTGGCGGGCCTGGTCGAGCATGTGACGGTGTTCGAGTTTATGCCGCAACTGAAGGCCGACGCCGTGCTGCAGAAGAAGCTCGCCAGCCTGCACAACGTGGACGTGATCCTCAACGCGCAGACCACCGAGGTTCTGGGTGACGGCAGCAAGGTCACGGGCCTGGCCTACAAGGACCGCGACAGCGGCGAGGCCAGGCAGTTGGAACTGGCCGGCATCTTCGTGCAAATCGGCTTGCTGCCCAATACCGACTGGCTCAAGGGCTCGGTGGAGTTGAGCAAGTTCGGCGAGATCGTGATTGACGCCAAGGGCCAGACCAGCGTGCCCGGCGTGTTCGCCGCCGGTGACTGCACCACGGTGCCATACAAGCAGATCGTCATTGCCGCGGGGGCTGGCGCCACGGCTGCCCTGAGCGCTTTTGACCACCTGATCCGCACCAGCGCGCCGCAGTGATGTGGCTGGGGCGGGTCCCGCTTCCTGTGGGCCCCGCCCATTTCCCGGCACCGACGCAACGCAGCACAAGCAGCGGAAACTTGCCAAATGGCATCTGATGATGTGATATCGATAGGCAGTTGGCATTGCCCATCGGGCCTGATTTCGTGTCCCACAGGTCCGTTTGGGCTTCCCTGCGGGGGCTGCGCGCCGTCGTGGTGCCGAGCCCCAAAAGATGTCAGCTGGCAGCGCCTTGCGCGAGATAGGGTGCTTGCGCCTGGTTCGCTTCCTTGTGCTTCTTTAGCGTTGCGATATGTTGCAGCGGTGCCGCGGGCTGGGAGACGAGACGGGCTTGCCCGTCTCCTGCAAGCTCGGCCTCCAGCCTCGCGGCGCGGTGGCGGTACATCTTGGCCAGGGCCATATGGTGTTCAGCGGCATTTTCATGCTCCAGCGCGGCCATGCGGGCTTCGTCCAGACAGCTCCGGGCGCGCCGTGCATAGATGGTTGCGGGATCAAAGAATCGCTTGAACATGACCGCTCTCCTGGGGTAGTGAGACCATACGATTCGGGCTTGAAGCCTGCGCATCAGGCTACAGCTCTTACATCCAACTGACGCGGGCAGTATCAAGTCTTTTTTGGGGCAAGGCAATGCATGAACGTTGCAGGCTCGTGGTGTCGCGTGCTTGTCCTACACATGCGATTGTGGATGTGCCACGGACGATGCGCAGTGGCTGCGGAGCCACTTGCGAGTGCAATGTGTCAACCCCGCATGGAAGATACAGATCCTGCCCATCGGCGTGCTTCTCGCCTGTGGCAGAGCCAGCGGACTTGACGTTCTTCACGATGGTGTCGGCAAGTGCCAGGCGTGCCCCTGCTGTTGGTGTGCCGTGGTCCGCAGTGAAGCGGCGAGAGAGACAACACAAATCCGCCATGCCAGGCGATATGCGGGTTTCGAGATGATGTGGCATCGTGCAAGATGCCAATGTGGCCTGCCCGGAGGGACTCGAACCCCCGACCTATTGCTTAGAAGGCAATTGCTCTATCCGGTTGAGCTACGGGCAGTGGATGCAGGCACGCCGCGTTCCATGGCGGTGGCATGGCGCGGACGAGGCGTCGCATCATACCGGGTGCCGGCGGAGTTCCTTCAGTCGATGTCCTCGAACACCAGGGACGGAGGCGCCATGACGCGTGCCGTCTCGCCCAGGTTTCCGATGAGGTGGTTGGCAAAGTAGCTGTTTTGCGTGTCGGGCTCCAGCGCCGCCACGGCCAGGTTGGCCAGGGGTTGGTTCAGGGGCACGTAGTAGCTGCCTTCGGGTACGTCAATGGCGCTGCGCGTGGGTGTGACTTGCACGCGGATGATGCTTTGGCCGCCGGCGATGGAGCCGCGCACGTCCTGCCGCTCGGCTGTCGTGCGGCCGGTTTCCTGGTAGCTGTCGGCCAGTATGGAGCCGGGTTCGGCCACGCGCATGACCTGCACGCCCAGCAGCTTGAGCCGATCCACGGCATCGCCAGCGCTGCCGGCGAGCCAGTAGCCGCAGGGGCGCGGGCGTTTTTTCTGCGTGATCAGTTTCAGCGACGAGTTCCAGTCCACGCGCAGCATGCGGTCGGCACCGGTCTCGGGGTCGAGCATGATGAGGTCGTGCTGGGTCGGCGTGGGGCCGGCCTCGACCACGATCTCGCCGCGGCAGGCCTGGGCGGCGATGTCGCGCGCCTCGTAGGAGCGTACCTGCTCCAGGTTGCCGGCGCGCTCGGCCGTGCTGCGCAGGGCGCTGGTGATGGCCGTCACGTGCGAGTGCACGCGCCGCTGGATATGGGTGCGGCCTATGCCCACGCCGCGCGTCTCGAGCAGCATGCTGACGGCGTTTTTCAGACCGTTGACGTTGCGCCCGGTGTCGGGTTGCGTGCCTCCCATGGAGACGCGCAGGTCGTCCATGCGCGTGGAGGTGGTGTAGTACCACTCCTGGGTCAGGCTCTCGGCGCCCAGCGCCTTGATCATGGGCGCGCGGTACCACTCCAGCGCGGCCTTGGTCATGAACTCGGGCAGGTTGGCGGTGGTGGCGTGCTGCAGCAGCATGTCATAGCGCTGCAGGGCGTGGAACTTTTCCAGGTAGCGTCCGGCCACGGTGAATTCATGCGCGTCCATGATGGCCATGGGGCGGTAGTTGCGAACCAGCCGCGCCAGGGCCTGGGCCTCGGGGGTTTGCAGCAACAGATGGTCGCGGTTCATGTCGATACCGCCGGCCGTGACGCGCGTGCCGGCCTCGGCCCCGTCGGGGTTGGCGCGCGGCACGATGATCACGTTGATGCGGTCCAGCAAGGGTTCGAGCAGCCCTTGCGCGAGTTCGCGCGCTATGACCAGCAGGGCCTCGGCGCCGGCGGGCTCGTCGCCATGCTGCTGGCCCATCAGCAGCACCGTGGGGCGGCGGCTGGCCTCCAGGGCCGCGATATCCGTGCCCGCGCCGCGCGTCAGCACCAGGGCCTCGATGGGGGTCCCGCGCTGGGACAGGCCCAGGTCCAGCAGCTGCGCGCGCGTGGCGCCGCGCGCCGCCATTGCCTGGTCGCGCAGCCACTGCGTGAGCTCGGCATTGGTGGTGTAGGCGCGCCGGCCTTGGGCCAGGCCGGGTGTCTCGTAGCGTACCGATGGATCGGGAAAACGCGCCGCCACGGCCTCGCCGTAGGGCGGCGGTGGTTCGGCAGCCAACGGGGCGCTGGCTGCGCTTGGCGCTATCGGGCTGACCGTGACCGGTGTTGAGACAACCTCTCCGCGCTGCACCGTCCCCAGCGGCGCGGCCACTGTTCGCCTGGCCTGCGTGGCCGTGACGGGCGGCTTGGCCTCCGGGTTTTGGGCCGGCCAGGGCGGCAGTGGCGTGCTGGAGCAGGCCGACAGCACCACAGCCGCCACCAGTGCCAGGGCCGGGAATCCGGCGCTCACGTGCCGAAAGGCGACGGGTTGCGATGCGGTGCTGAGGTGCGAGGCAGTGGGCGTCATCATGGTGTGCGGATGGGTTTGGCCGGCCGATATTACCCGGGCGCGGCGGCGGTGCATCCATGCCGCCCCGATGAAAAAAGCCCGGCACTATGTCCGGGCTCGGTTTCGTCAGCGCGCCATACGGTCAGCGGCCAAAGCCGCCGCCGCGCGGGCCTCGCCCGCCGCCACCACCGCCGCTGCGAAAGCCGCCACGGCGGCCGCGGTCGGCCATGCTGTCAACGCTGGTGCGCATCGGGTCGGGTTGGGTATTGCGGCCGCTACCCGGGCGCGGGCCCAGGTTCACGTGTGGCAGCTGTGTGCCCAGGTGGGCGTTCTCGCCGCGGGGCTGGCTGTCATCAAAGCGGCGGTTGCCGCCGTTGCCGCCACCACCGTTGCCGCCGCCACGGCGTCCCTCGCTGGCATGGCGCGGCTGCTGCTGGCCGCGGCCTGCCGGGCGGCCGCCGTTGCCACTGTTGCCACCCCGGCCCGGGCCGCCCTGGCCCGAGCGTTGGCCTTCACCCTGGCCACCTTGTCGGCTACCGCCGCGCGGCTGGCCCTGGCCCGCCGCCTTGTCCTTGTTGCTGCGGATGCGCTCCATCATCTCGCTGCGGGCGGCCTTGGCGGCTGCCTGCATGACTTCGCGGCTCGGCGGCTTGCCGGCGCCGCCCCAGATGGTCTGGCGGCCCATGGCGATGGGCTCGGCCTGCTCGCCCTCTTCAGGGCCAAAGCCTTCGATGACCTGCACCGGGATCTCCTGCTTGGTGAAGCGCTCGATCTCCATCATGAAGCCCTCTTCGTCCATGCAGACCAGGCTCACGGCCTGGCCCTCGCGGCCGGCGCGGCCCGTGCGGCCGATGCGGTGAACGTAGTCCTCGGGGACGTTCGGGATTTCGTAGTTCACGACATGCGGAAGGTCGTCGATGTCGATGCCGCGTGCTGCAATATCGGTAGCTACCAGCGCCCGTATCTGGCCGGTCTTAAAGCCTTCCAATGCCTGGGTGCGGGCGCTCTGGCTCTTGTTGCCGTGCAGCGCCATGGCCTGCACGCCGTGCTTGGTCAGGTACTCTGCGACATTGTTTGCGCCGAACTTGGTGCGAGTGAACACCAGTACCTGGCTCCAGTCATGTTCCTGGATGATGTGCAGCAGCACCTGCTTCTTCTTGCCGCGTCCCACGGGGTGGATGATCTGGCTGATGCGCTGCACCGTGGTGTTGCGCGGCGTGACCTGGATGCTTTGCGGGTTCTTCAGGAGGCCGCCGGCCAGGTCGCGGATCTCGTCGCTGAAGGTGGCCGAGAACAGCAGGCTCTGCTTGGAAGCGGGCAGCAGCGCGAGGATTTTTTTCACGTCATGGATGAAGCCCATGTCCAGCATGCGGTCGGCCTCGTCGAGCACCAGGATTTCGACCGTGGATAGATCCATGAAGCCCTGTTGCTGCAGGTCCAGCAGGCGCCCGGGCGTGGCCACGAGCACGTCCACGCCGCGCTTGATGCGCTCGATCTGCGGGTTCATGCCCACGCCGCCGAAGATCACGGTGGACTTGATGTCCAGATGCTTGCCATAGGCGCGCACGGACTCTTCGACCTGCGCGGCCAGTTCGCGCGTGGGCGTCAGCACCAGGGCGCGCACGCCGCGGTTGCCAAACTTGCTCTTGGGGGCGCTGCCGCCGGCCAGGCGGTGCAGCATGGGCAGGGTGAAGGCGGCCGTCTTGCCGGTGCCGGTCTGCGCGCCGGCAAGCAGGTCGTGGCCGTCCAGCACCACGGGAATGGCCTGGGCCTGGATGGGAGTCGGGTTCTGGTAACCCTGTTCTTGCACGGCCTGCAAAATGGCCGGCGCCAGCTTCAATTCTTCAAATGTCATGTGAGTTGGATGCACCCAACCGGGGCGCAGGGTATCGGCCTGTCGCCGGCGACTTTACGGGTCGCAGGGCCAGTTCTGACGGCAGATGATTTCAAGGGTGGGAGCCCGGATTTGCTTCCTTCGTCCCCAGCTTGTCTAGGCTGATGCCCCGGGCAACTGGAGCCCTTGGCGGCTGCTATTGTCGCATGCGCCGATAATCTGCGTTTGCGCGCCCAATTTTTGGGCGCCTTCTTTTGCTCATTTTTTTGAAAAATCCATGGCCCAGTACGTTTTTTCGATGAACCGTGTCACCAAGACCGTGCCCCCGAAGCGGCAGATCTTGAAAGACATTTCCCTGTCCTTCTTCCCCGGCGCCAAGATCGGCGTGCTGGGCCTGAACGGTTCGGGCAAGTCTTCACTTTTGAAGATCATGGCGGGCATCGACAAGGAGATCGAGGGCGAGGCCATCCCCATGCCGGGCCTGTCCATCGGCTACCTGCCGCAGGAGCCCCAGCTTGACCCGAATCACACGGTGCGCGAGGCCGTGGAGGAGGCCATGGCCGAGGTCAACAACGCCCGCGCCCGCCTGGAGGAGGTCTATGCCGCCTACGCCGAGGAAGACGCCGACTTCGACGCCCTGGCCGCCGAGCAGGGCAAGCTCGAAGCCATCATCGCGGCCGCCGGAACCGACAGCGAGCACCAGTTGGAGATTGCCGCAGATGCGCTGCGCCTGCCACCCTGGGAGGCCGTCGTCGGCAAGCTCTCGGGCGGCGAGAAGCGCCGCGTGGCGCTGTGCCAGCTGCTCTTGTCCAAGCCCGACATGCTGCTGCTCGACGAGCCTACCAACCACCTGGACGCCGAATCCGTCGAGTGGCTGGAGCAGTTCCTGCATCGCTTCTCGGGCACTGTGGTGGCCATCACCCACGACCGCTACTTCCTCGACAACGCCGCCGAGTGGATTCTGGAACTGGACCGCGGCCACGGCATTCCTTACAAGGGCAACTACACCGAATGGCTTCTGCAGAAGCAGGCGCGCCTGGAGTCGGAGCAAAAGGGCGAGGAAGCGCGCGCCAAGGCGCTGAAGAAGGAACTGGAGTGGGTGCGCCAGAACGCCAAGGGGCGCCAGGCCAAATCCAAGGCGCGTATCGCGCGCTTTGAGGAGCTCTCCGACTACGAATACCAGCGCCGCAACGAAACGCAGGAAATCTTCATCCCCGTGGCCGACCGCCTGGGCACGCAGGTCATCGAGTTCCACGGTGTCACCAAGAGCTTTGGCGACCGCGTGTTGATCGACAACCTGTCGATGAACGTACCCGCGGGTGCCATCGTCGGCATCATCGGCCCCAACGGCGCCGGCAAGTCCACGCTGTTCAAGATGATCGCCGGCAAGGAGCAGCCCGACAGCGGCCAGGTCATCGTCGGCCAGACCGTGAAGATGGCCTATGTGGACCAGTCGCGCGACGCGCTGGCCAACGACAAGACGGTGTGGGAGGACGTCTCCGGCGGCCTGGACATCATCAACGTCGGCAAGTTCCAGATGGCCAGCCGGGCCTACTGCGGGCGCTTCAACTTCAACGGCCAGGACCAGCAGAAGAAGGTCGGCAACCTCTCGGGCGGCGAGCGCGGCCGCCTGCACCTGGCCAAGACGCTGATCCAGGGCGGCAACGTGCTGCTGCTGGACGAGCCGTCCAACGACCTGGACGTGGAAACCCTGCGCGCGCTGGAAGATGCGCTGCTCGAATACGCGGGCACGGTGCTGGTCATCAGCCACGACCGCTGGTTCCTCGACCGTATCGCCACCCACATCCTGGCCGCCGAGGGCGACAGCCAGTGGGTGTTCTTCGACGGCAACTACCAGGAGTACGAGGCCGACAAGAAGAAGCGCCTGGGCGAGGAGGGCGCCGCGCCCAAGCGCATGCGCTACAAGGCATTGAAGTAAGGTGGAGCGGTGAGCGGGTCTTGGCGCTCCACGCTCGACGCTCAGCTTTGCTTTGTTCCCGGCACGCGCCTTTGCACGAGCTGTATGTGGTTGCGCAGCGCGTACAGCTCGTCGGCGTAGGACAGCGGCACGCTGACCTTCTCCACCTGTGCCTCCAGGCGCGCGAGCCGCTGGTGCAGCTCCTCGGGCGTGGCGCGGCCGGCCTCCATGTCGTCCTCGACCTCGCGCAGGTGGCCATACCAGCGGAACACGCGCGAACGCACTCGGAACTGGTACAGCGGCGGCACCACGCGCGACAACGGCAGCATGATCGCCAGCAAGATGCCCAGCACCAGCCACATGCGCTCGATGAGGTTGGCAATCCAGAACGGCAGGTAGCGCTGCAAGAGCGGCGTGGGCTCGTTGATGGCGCGCTCGCCCTCCTTCGCAATCGGCAGCTCGGAGTGGCGCGTGGTCGGGAACTCGCGTGCGCGATTGAACCAGCCGGCACCGCCGTGGATGTTCTGCGCCGCCTGCGCGAACAGCTGCAGCAGGGCGGGGTGCGTGCCTTCGCGCGCCAGCAACGAGGTGGTGGAGGCCACCAGCCGCACGTCGCGCGCCGGCACGTTGGTCGCCAGATCCACCACGCCGCGTGGCAAGGTCACGGGTGTGAGGAAGGGAAAGCGACGGCCGTAGGCCTCGTTCTGCGCAAAGCCCATGAGCTGTATGCCGGGCGTCTGCAGCAGCATCTGCACCATCAGCGACTCCGGCGCCGAGGCAAGCACCAGCGCATCCAGTCGGCCTGCCAGCAGCTCCACCGTGGCTGGTGTCTGCTTGTGCTGCGTGAGAGTGAGGTCTGCGGGCGACACTCGGTTGGCCTCCAGCAGCCGCTCCATGAGCGTTGGCACGCCGCTGCCGGGCGAGCCCACGTTGACGCGCAGGCCGCGCAGCTGGTTCAGGCCGTCAAGCCGCGCCGGCCCATGCGCGCGACGCAGCGATTCGCTGCGATAGAACAACCAGACGGGCTCGACAAACAGGCTGCCCAGCGACACCAGCGCATCGCCGTCCTCTGGCCGCAGCTCGCCCGTGCCGCCCTGCACAAAGGCCAGGTCTGCCCGGCCCTCGCGCAGCAGCTGCAGATTGGCCGATGAGCCGTCGCTGGGCATCAGATTTACCGTTATGCCATTGGCCGCCAGCGCCTCCTGGTAGCGCTTGCCAAAGGCCTCGTAGGCGCTTTGTGCCGGCCCGGTGGCCAGCGTCACCTGCTTCGGCGGCGTGGGCTTGAGCCACTGGTAGGCCAGCACCACCAGGCCCACGCCCAGCACGGCCAGCGGCCCGGCCGACAGCAGCAGGTCGCGCAGCGACAGCAGCAGGTTGCGCAGGCGGCGTGGCATCTGGCCCATGGCTTATCCGTGTGCGGCCAGATCGGCGTGGCAGGGCAGGGTCAGACCCGCGGCCGTGGTCAGCGTGCGCGCGGCCAGTACGGCACGCACGGTGGCGCGCGCCACGGCCTCGGCCGCCATGGTGGCCAGCACCATCATGCCGGGGTGCTGCGCATGGCGGCAGGTGGCCAGGGTGAACAGCGTGTCGCCGTCGCTCATGGTGTGCACGGGATTGATGGCGCGCGCCAGCCCGTCATGGCCGGCCATGGCCAGGCGCTGGGCCTGCACCTTGGTCAGCCGTGCGTCGGTGGCGATCACGCCTATGGTGGTGTTGCTGCCGGCCAGCAGCGCGTGCGGCGGCTCGCCGGCGAGCAGGGCGCGGCGCGTGTTACGCAGCGCCAGACCATCGGCCGTGCGCGCGCCGGCCAGGGGCAGGCCGGTGTCGGGGTCCACCACGTCGCCCACGGCGTTGCAGGCGATCAGCGCACCCACCGTCACGCCGGCCACGCTGACCGCGGCGGTGCCCACGCCGCCCTTCATGGCGTGCTGCAGGCCGAACATCTTGCCGACCACGGCGCCGCTGCCCGCGCCCACATTGCCCTCGGCGGGCGGTGCGCCGCTGGCGGCCTGGCAGGCGGCGTAGCCGGCGGCGGCATCGGGGCGCACGCGCATGTCGCCCACATGCAGGTCGAACAGCACGGCGGCGGGCACCAGCGGCAGGCGGCCCACGCCCACGTCCAGGCCCACGCCCTGTTCTTCGAGCCAGCGCACGGCGCCGCTGGCCGCGTCCAGCCCCCAGGCGCTGCCGCCCGCGAGCATCACGGCATGCACCTGCTGCACCAGATTGCCGGGGGCGAGCAGGTCGGTCTCGCGCGTGCCGGGCGCGGCGCCGCGCACGTCCACGCCGGCCACGGCGCCATCGCGCGCGATGACCACCGAGCAGCCCGTGGGCCGGCGCGTGTCGGTGTAGTGGCCGACGGTGATGCCGGCCACATCGGTGATGGCGCCCGGGTTCTGGTCAAGCAATGGCTGTGGCATGGTGCCGCGATTATGTGCGGCCGTGTTACCGGTAGCTGGTGAACACGCGCGTGGAGACGTCGCTGTTCATCAGGTTTTTGGTGACGAGCAGCACGTCGTACGGGTCCTTGCGGCCCTTGTACTCCGGGCCGTCCATGCCGGGGCTGCCCACGGGCATGCCGGGCACCGCAAGGCCCAGGGCCTTGGGGCGTTCCTTGAGCAGCTTTTTGACGTCCGCGGCCGGCACATGGCCTTCGAGCAGGTAGCCGCCGACCAGCGCCGTGTGGCACGAACCCAGGCGCTGCGGCAGGCCGAGTTTGGCGCGCACGGCGGCGTTGCCGCTCTCGTGCACGGTGACCGTGAAGCCGTTGGCCTGCATGTGTGCTATCCAGTCCTGGCAGCAGCCGCAACTGGGGTCTTTCCAGACCTCGACGGCGCCCTCCTTGCTGGCCCAGGCGGGCAGGGCGGCACAGGCGGCGGCCGCCGTGATGGTCGCCAGCCACTGGCGGCGGTTGGGATTGCTGTGGTTCATGGTGTGACCTCAGGGTGTGACGGTGATGCTGCCGCGCATTCCGGCCTCGAAGTGGCCGGCGACCAGGCAGGCAAAGTCGAAGCTGCCGGCGCGGTTGAAATGCCAGACCAGGTCGTCCTTGCGGCCGGGTTGCACATGGGCCATGTGGGCCTCGCCATGCGCCATGCCGGGGTGCTCGCGCATCATGGCCGCGTGCCCGGCCAGGCTGGCCTGCGTGCCCAGCACCACCTCGTGCAGCACCTGGCCCTGGTTCTCCACGCGCAGGCGCACGGTCTCGCCCCGCTTGACGCTGATTTGCGACGGCGTAAAGCGCATGTCGTCCGTCATGCGCAGGGTGATGGTGCGTGTGGCCCTGGCGGCGTCGCCGGCAATGCCCCAGGCCTGCTGCTGCGGCGTGGTCGCGGCATGGCCGTGGTGGCCGGTGTTTTCATGGGAAAAACTGGCTGTAGCGCTTGCCATTAAAGCGCAGGCAGCTATGAATTGAGTAGCTTTCATATGAGGGAGTCGTTCGTAGGTCGGCGTGCACCGGGTGCACGAAGCCATGGCGCGCGCAGCCCGGTGGCTGTGCGTCTGGCGGTGGACGCACTTCGGGCGTCGGACCTCAAACGATGGGTGGCTTGATGGCCTGCGCGGCAGGGGCGCTGGCAAACTGCGCGCCGCGCGGCGCATGCAGGCTGTGGCGTGACGGCGATGCGGGCGCCGCCGCCCAGACCGCAATCCCGAGCACCGAATGGCAGATGCCGCAGGCGCTGCAGCCGCCGCCCGGGTGGGCCGCATGCGCATCGCCCGTGGCGTCGCAGCAATGCTGCTCCATGGCGTCCTGGGCGTGACTGCCATGCGCTTCGTGGCCGGTCATGTGCATGGGTTGCGGTGCGGGCGGCACCGGCGCCATGCCCATGGCCATGGCGTCGCCCAGCAGGCCGCGCAGGACGAGCAGCATGATCAGGACGAACGACAGGGCGCGACGCATGGCCCGAATGATACCGGTGCGGTTGGCAAAGTTCCGGCCTGGGGTCAGGCCGCCATGTAACGCCCGGGCCGGTGGTTGATGGCCAGCACCTGGTTGAGCGCCAGCGCGCCCACGATGGACCACAGCACGCGCATGGGCTCCACGGTGGCCAGCGCCGCGGCGACGATGCAAAAGTCCACCGCCATCTGCACGGCGCCCGCGCGCCAGCCGAAGCGCCCCTGCAGGTACAGCGCCAGAATGCCTATGCCGCCCAGGCTGCAGTGGTGGCGAAACAGCACCAGAAAGCCCATGCCCATGCACAGCCCGCCGACCAGCGCGGCGTACAGCGGCTCGATGCTGGCGATCTGCATCAGATGCGGTTGCACCTCTGTGATCACGGCCAGCAGGGCGACGCCGGCAAAGGTCTTGAGCGTGAAGCCCAGCCCCAGCTTGCGCAGCGCTAGCCAGTAAAAGGGCAGGTTGAGCACGAAGAACAGCTTGCCGAAACCCCAGCCCGTGGCGTAGTGCAGCACAAAGGCCAGGCCGGTGATGCCGCCCGTGAGCAGGCCGCCGCTGCCCACCATGGCCACGCCCACCGAGACCATGGCCACGCCGGTGATGATGGCCACCGCGTCCTCGCCGCGCGAATGCGGGGCGGGTGCGGGAACGGGGCTGAGGGTTGGCGCAGGGGCGGGCGAGGATGCCGGCGGCGGAGCGGGGTGCTGCGTGGAAGACGTTGCTGGCGACTGCATGGGGGCGCCATTGTGCTCGTACGGCGCGCACCGCCGGGCGCAGTTATATCAACTCAACTCAAGGTTTCTGCCCGGGATACTCGGGCGCCGTGCCGCCGCAGGCCCGCATGGCCTCTGCAATGCAGGCGCGCAGCGCCGCGTTGGGCACCATGGGCTGCAGCGGCGGCACGATGGCGCGGCCGTTGTTGCCATAGGGCATGCGGCGCACCAGGTGGCCGAAGGGTGCCACGCACAGGTGGTGCAGCTGGCCGCGGGCCTCGAACCTGTCGCCCAGCGACCGGGCAAAGCCCAGCATCAGCCAGTGCGCGCGCAGGTGCAGGGCCAGGCGGTTCTGGCCCAGCACATGGGCAGCCTCCAGGTAGCGCCAGCGCTCGGCCCGGCTCTCGCCGGTGCTGGCGTGAAACTGCTGCACAAGATGGTCGAAGGCGGCGCGTTGGCGATTTTGGCTCATGTTGATTGCGGCTCGGATACGTGGGGCAGGGCGCGGCGCAGCCGCAGGCCGTTGGCGACGACCAGCAGGCTCACACCCATGTCGGCGAGCACGGCCATCCACATGGTGGCCATGCCCAGCAGCGCGAGCATAGAGAAAACCGCCTTCACGCAGAGCGCCAGGGTGATGTTCTGCCACAGCACGTGGTGCGTGCGCTGCGACAGGCGGATGGTGTCGGGGATGCGGCGCAGGTCGTCGTGCATCAGCACCACGTCGGCCGTCTCGGTGGCCATGGCCGTGCCGCGTGCGCCGCCCATGGCAAATCCGACGTCGGCGTGGGCCAGGGCGGGCGCGTCGTTGATGCCGTCGCCCGTCATGCCGGTGGGGCCGCGGCTGCGTTGCAGATCGGCCAGGACATCGAGCTTGTCCTGGGGCAGCAGGCCGCTGCGTGCGTCTTGGATGCCCGCTTCCGCGGCGATGGCCCGGGCCGTGGCCGGGTTGTCGCCGCTGAGCACGACCGGGTGTACGCCCAGCGCGCGCAGCTGCTCTATGGCCTGGGGCGCCTGCGCGCGCAGCGGGTCGGCCACGGCGAACAGCGCGCGCACGGCCCGGTCGTCGGCCAGCAGGGTGACGCTGCGACCAAGCTTCTCATGCCGCTCCACCGTGAGCTCCAGATCGTCGCTGGCCAGACCCTGCTCGCGCATCCAGCGCAGGCTGCCCAGCAGCCATCGTTGGCCGTCAATCTCTGCCTGCACGCCGCGCCCGGGCAGGGCGAGCAGATCCTGCACGCCCTTGGCCGGTGCCGCGGGCAGGCCGGCGGCAATGGCGCGCGAGACCGGGTGGTCGGAGCGGCTGGCGAGCTGCCAGCCGATGGCGGCGGCGCGCCCGTCATCGATGCCCGCGAGCGCCTGCCAGTGCACCAGCGCCGGCTGCCCCGTGGTCAACGTGCCGGTCTTGTCCAGGGCCAGCACGCGCAGGCCGCGCGCGGCCTCGAGCGCACCGCCGCCCTTGATCAGAATGCCGCGCCGCGCCGCGGCCGTGAGCGCGCTGACCACCGTGACCGGCGTGGAGATGACCAGCGCACAGGGGCAGGCAATGACCAGCAGCGCCAGCGCCTGGTAGGCGGCCTGATGCCAGCTCCAGTCCATGAGCGGCGGCGCCAGCAGCGCCAGCAGCACGGCCAGGGCAAACACGATGGGCGTGTAGGCGGCGGCAAAGCGGTCCACGAAGCGCTGCAGCGGCGCCTTGCCGGCCTGGGCCTGCTCCACCGCGCGCACGATGCGCGCGAGCAGCGTGTCGCCGGGCGGCGCGGTAACGCGCATCAAGAGCTCGCCGTGCTGGTTCACGCTGCCGGCATAGAGCGGGTCGCCCGCGGCCTTGTCGGCCAGCTGGCTCTCGCCGGTGATTGGCGCCTGGTTCACGGCGCTTGCGCCCTGCGTGACGGTGCCGTCCAGCGGCACATGGGCGCCGGGCGCAATGCGCAGCAGCGCGCCCGGCGCTACCTCGCCCACGGCCAGGCGCCGGGCGCTGCCGTCGGGCTGCAGCACATCGGCCGTCGCGGGCGCCAGCCGCAGCAGGTTGCGAATGGCGTGGCGCGCCCGGTCCATGGCGCCATGCTCCAGGCGCTCGGCCGCCACGTACAGCGCCATGACCATGGCGGCCTCGGGCCACTGTCCGATCAGCACCGCGCCCGTGACGGCCACCGCCATCAGCGCGTTGATGCCCAGGCGCAGGCGGCCCAGGTCCTTGAGGCCGGCGCGGAACACACCGAGGCCCGCCAGCGCGATGGCGACCACGGCCATCACCATGCCGGCCATGTCCTGCTGCAACCAGTGCGCCACCTCGGCCCCCGTGGCCAGCGCCAGCGCCGCAGCAATGCGCGGCCAGCCGGGCAGCACATCGTGCCCATCGTCGCCCGCGCAGCCGCCGCAGGCCGGGCCGTCGGCAGCGCGTTGCGCGGGGGCGCAGGCGTGGCCCTGCGCGTGCCCATGGTGGTGACCATGTGGACGGGTGTGCGCGCCGGCAGGGTGTTGGCCTGGCGCGTGAGTGGCGTGGCGATGGTTCATGCCATCATTGGAAACCTTCAAGTCACTTCAAGGTCAAGCATGACACCGCAAACCCCGCAACACCGCATAGGCGACGCCGCCCGGCTCTCGGGCGTGTCTGCCGCAAACATTCGCTACTACGAAAAGGAAGGCCTGTTCAGCCCAGGCGTAAGGGGCGACAACAGCTATCGGTTTTATAGTGATGCCGACCTTCACCGCCTGCGTTACATCCGCCTGTGCCGCGCCATGGACATGTCGCTGGAGGAGGTGCGCACCCTGCTGGCCCTGGACGTGGATGCCGCCGAAGCCGACCACGCCGCCTGCGCCACGCTGGACGAGCACCTGCAGCATGTGCGCACCCGCCTGGCCGAACTGCGAACGCTGGAGCAGGAGCTACTGGCCCTGCGCGGGCGCTGCGACGGCACGGGCGGGCAATGCCATGTGATCGAGGCGCTGCATGAGCGCGCCGACGCCGAGCCCGTGCCGGCCCTGGCGCCGCTGGCCCGGCGTCACGTCTGAGCGGTCCGTCGGTTTACTATGCAAGTGATAGCTGTCAGCGCCTACCCACAGCGCGTTGGCGGCCAATTTGTTACCTGATCCTCGGCGCAAGCCCCTATGATGGCCGCATGAGCACCGCCCCCGACCCTGCCAACCCGCCTGCGCACCTGGCGCGGCGCGTCTGGGCGCTGGCCCTGCGCTGGGCGCTGGCCTGGTGGCGCATCATCGACCTGGGTGCGGTGGTGCTGGTGCTGGCGTGTTCGCCGTCGAGCTACCGGCGCGCGGCGCGCGAACGGATGGCGCGGCAGATGCTGATGGGCACTGCTCCCATCCTGCTCGGCTTCACGGCGCTGGCGGCACTTCTGAGCCTGGTCATCACGCACATTGTGGTCGTTACCGCCAACAGCTATGGGCTGACGCGCTACGCGCTCGAGATGGTGATCCGCGTGCTGGTGCTGGAACTGATACCGCTCACGGCCGCGCTTTTCGTGGCCATGCGCAGCACCATACCGAGCGGCGCGCAGCTCGCGCGCCTGCGCGAGGCCGGCCGGCTGCAGGCGCTGCGCGAACGCGGCGCCGACCCCGTGCGCATGGAGCTGCTGCCGCGCGTGCTCGCCGGGGTACATGCCAGCATCACGTTGGCGGCGCTGTCCTGCGTGGTGGCGCTGGTCATGGCCTATCTGGGCGTGTACGGCCTCACGAGCGCCGGCCTGCCCGCGTACACGCGCATGTTCGGCCAGGTGTTCACGCCTGCGATCACACTGGTGTTCGGCCTCAAGACCCTGCTGTTCAGCATGGCCGTGGCGCTGATCCCCATGGCGTCCGGCCTGCACCCGCCGCCGCCCGGCGCGCTGCAGGGGCAGGACGGCCAGGGCCAGGGCGGCCTGGTGCGCATGTTTGCCTTGCTGCTGCTGATCGAGGTCGTCTCGCTCATGGGCAACTACTACTGACCACCGCACATGAACCAACCTTTTCCACCTCCCGCACCCGACGAGCTGCTGCCCCCCGTGCGGCACCTGCGCCTGAAGGCCGCGGCGCTGCTGCTGCTCACGCTGGCGCTGATCGCGGGCTCGGTGCTCTTCCTGCTGTACGCGCGCGGCGCGTTCGAGCCCACGCAGCCGCTGGTGCTGATTGCCGACGACTCCGAGGGCGTGAGCGTGGGCATGGACATGACGTTTTCGGGCTTTCCCATAGGCCGCGTGCGCCGCATCGAACTGGCCGGCGACGGCAACGTGCGCATCCTCATCGACGTGGCGCGGCGCGACGCGCACTGGCTGCGCGAATCCAGCGTCTTCACGCTGGTGCGCGGCCTGGTCGGCGGCACCACCATCAAGGCCTACAGCGGCGTGCTGACCGACCCGCCGCTGGCGGCCGGAGCCGAGCGTCCGGTGCTGCGCGGCGACGCGGCCGCCGAAATTCCTCAGCTCATGGCCACCGCGCGCGAGCTGCTGGGCAACCTGCAGCAGATCACTGCGGCCGACGCGCCGCTCGCGTCCACGCTGGCCCAGCTGCAGCAGACGACGCAGCGTCTGAACGCGCCCGGCGGCGCTTTGGGCGTGCTCATGGGCAACGAGCGCGACGCGCGCCGCGTGCTGCAGACGCTGGAGACCAGCCGCCAGCTGCTCGCGCGCATCGACGCCCTGGCTGCCCGCGCCGACCGGCAGGTCTTTGGCGCGCAGGGCCAACCCGGCCTGGTGCCCGAGCTGCGCGCCAGCGCGCTGCAGCTGACTGGTCTGCTGCAGGATGCGCGCCAGAGCCTGACGCGGCTGGACGCCGTGCTGGCCGAGGCCCAGGCCGTGGGCGCCAACGCCCGCGTGGCCACCACCGACCTGGATGCCCTGCGCGCCCAGGTCGAGGCCAGCCTGCGCAAGGTCGACAGCCTGGTGAACGACATTGAGCGCAAATGGCCGTTCGCCCGCGATACGGAGCTGAAACTGCCATGAATCCCATGCCGCGCCGACTGCCCGCCACGGCCCTGGTCGCCGTGCTCGCCACTGCGCTGGCCGCCTGCGGCAGCCAGCCGCCCCTGCCCGATTGGCAGATGAACGCCCATGGCGCGGCCGAGCGCGCCACTGCCGCCTATCTGGCGGGCAACGACCGCGTGGCCCAGCAGGAGTGGACCCGTGCCCGCGCCGAGGTGGCAAGCACCGGCCGCCCTGAATTGCTGGCGCGCGTCGAGCTGATGCGCTGCGCCGCTCAGGCCGCGAGCCTGGATGGCGGCGCGTGCCCGGCCTTCGAGCCACTGCGTCAGGACGCCACGCCGCAGGAGCGCGCCTATGCCGACTATCTTTCGGGCGGACTCATGCCTGCCCAGCTGGCGCTGCTGCCGCTGGCGCAGCGCAGCGCTGCCGCCAACGTGAACGCCATTGGCAATATCACCGATCCTCTCTCGCGCCTGGTGGCCGCAGGCACCGCTGTGCAGTCTGGCCGCGCGACCGCGCAGCTGCTGGTTCTCGCCAGCGATACCGCCGCCGCCCAGGGCTGGCGCCGCCCGCTGCTGGCATGGCTGCTGCTGCGCGTGCGCCAGGCAAGGGCGGATGGAGATGAGCAATTGGCTGCCCAGCTGCAGCGGCGCCTCACCATCGTGCAAAGCGCCGGCGTGCCACAGACGCAGGCTGACCCAGCGCAGCGCTGAGGTATCAGCGCCCAGGTGGCGATTTCCGTTGATGAGAAAACCGCCGTCATCCCGGCGAAGGCGGGGATGACGGGCTTTGCAGACCACGCCAGGCGAATCAACAGGAATCGCTACTTGAGCCAATAGGCATCACGAACTGAGCCATCGAAAGACCGCCAATCGCCGCATGACTTGGGCCACAGGTAGCTCGACGCGCACTGCAGTGCAGGCGGGTCGTGACAGCGGGCTTCAACAAAGCCCCGCCCGGCGGTAACCAGGCGGGGTTTTGCCAATTTCGGAAACCCCGGTAAGGGTGCCGCGTGCAGGAGTGGGCTGTCGGGGTTGCCGCTGCCCACTGGCGTGCTGTTCATCGCGCGCCGTGCATCGTCATGAAAGAACCTACGCAACAGGACACTGGCGCGGTGCGCAGGCTCCAACCGCTTCCACCAGTCTTGTCGCGTCGTCCCCGATCGATGCCAAGAGTGTGCACGGACGGTGGCCGATGGATTTGCTGAATTTCTGTGAATAACGAGAATTTTTGGAATATTTTTCTGATGTCTGGCCGATTTGTGAATAATGATCTGCATGGATAGACTGGACAGAAAAATTCTCTCGGTGCTGCAGGCCAATGCCCGCGCCAGCCTGCAAGAGATCGGCGCCGCCGTGGGCCTGAGTCCCTCGCCCTGCTGGGGCCGCATCAAGAAGATGGAAGAGGCCGGCGTGATCGAGGGGTACACCGTGCGCCTCAACCCCTTGGCGCTGGACCTTGGCGACACCGTGCTGGTGCAGGTAACGCTGGACAGCCATTCCGACAACACGCTGGAAAAATTTGGCGAGGTGCTGGCCAGCATTCCAGAGGTGGTGGAGGCGCACCTGGTGTCGGGCGACTACGACTATTTGCTGCGCGTGGTGGTCAAGGACACCCGTGACTACGAGCGCCTGTTGCGCGAGAAGCTCTACAAGATCAAGGGCGTACGCCACAGCCGGTCAAGCTTCGTGCTGCGCACGCTGAAAAAGGCCGATCTGCCGCTGGGCGTGTAGCGTTGGCCTGCGCTCAATAGGCCTCGGACTTCACCTGCATTTCGCCGTAGGGGACGATGCGAGAGCCTTTGACCACGCGATAGCCCAGCCAGATCAGCAGGAACAGTGGCAGGCCGATGTAGGTGGCAATGACACCGGTCCAGTCGATCTTGTCCTGCAGGAAGGCCTGGTAGTTCTGGCCCAGGGTGATGATCAGGCACAGCACAAAGGCAAAGATCGGCCCGAAGGGGAAGGCCGATGCTCGGTAGGGCAGGGCAGACAGCGGCATGCCCTGCGCCTCATAGCCTTTGCGAAAGCGGTAGTGGCTGATGGCAATGCCCAGCCAGGCGATGAAACCCGTCATGCCCGAGAGGTTCAGCAGCCATACATAGACCAGTTGCGGGCTGAAGATGTTGGTCAGGAAGCACAGCGCCGCCACCACGGTTGTGGCGATCAGCGCCATGAATGGCACGCCGTTGGCATTCACCCGTGCAAAGATGCGCGGCGCCATGCGCTGGCAGGCCAGAACATGGAGCATTCGGGTGGAGGCGTACAGGCCCGAGTTGCCAGCCGACAGCACCGATGTCAGCACCACGGCATTCATCACCGCGGCGGCAGACAGCAGGCCGGCGCGGTGGAAAACGAGGGTGAAGGGGCTGACGGCGATGTCGCCCACGTCGTTCTTCAAGAGCTGCGGATCGGTGTAGGGAATGATCAGGCTGATGATCAGGATGGCGAACACGTAGAACAGCAGAATGCGCCAGAACACCTGGCGCACGGCGCGCGGAATGTTCCTGGCGGGGTCTTCCGATTCACCTGCAGCAATGCCAATCAGCTCCGTGCCCTGAAAGGAAAAGCCCACGATCATGGCCACACCAATCATGGCCGCAAAGCCGCCGGCAAAGGGCGCGTCGCCCTGCGTCCACAGTGCCACGTGGGCCCACAGGCCTTCGTGCTGGCCGTCGCCGCGCAGAATGCCCAGGATCATCAACAATCCCACGCCGATGAAGACGACCACGGTGACCACCTTGATGGCGGCAAACCAGTACTCGGCCTCGCCAAAGCCGCGCACCGAAATGGCGTTGAGAGCGACCATGATGGCCAAAAAGCCCGCGCTCCACAGCACGCCGTTGACGTCGGGGAACCAGTAGGCCATGACCAACTGCGCCGCAACCAGGTCCACGGCAATGGTGACGGCCCAGTTGTACCAATAGTTCCAGCCCAGGGCGAAACCAAAGCCTTCATCGACGTAGCGCGCGCCGTAGGTCGCGAACGATCCCGACACTGGCAGGTAAGCCGCCATCTCGCCCAGGCTGGTCATCAGGAAGTAAACCATCAGGCCCACGATCATGTAGGCCAGCACGGCGCCGCCGGGCCCGGCCTGGGAGATGGTGGCCCCCGAGGCGACGAACAGGCCCGTTCCAATGGAGCCGCCAATGGCGATCATGGAGAGATGGCGTGCCTTCAGTTCACGGTGCAGCGCGCTTGCGGTGGACGACGGGGTGTTTGCACTCATGGGTAGGATTCTCTGTGCAAGGCGGTCGCCACCCCGAGTGGGATGCAGCGCCGCGGCCGGGACTACAAAAATACGAACCGGGCCGTGGTCACGGCCTGGATGAATCAGGACTCAACTCAGTAGCAGGGCGTCATCGGCCAGCTTTTCGCCGCGCACCTTCTCGAACATCTTGAGCAGGTCGGGCACATCCAGGCGTGCGCGTTCCTCGCCGGATACGTCCAGCACCACCTGGCCCTGGTGGAGCATGACGGTGCGCTCGCCCACGTCCAGCGCCTGGCGCATGCTGTGCGTGACCATCATGGTGGTGAGCTGGTTTTCGGCAACGATACGTGCGGTGAGCTGCAGCACGAAGTCGGCCGTGCGCGGGTCGAGCGCGGCCGTGTGTTCGTCCAGCAGCAGGATGCGTGAGGGCTGCAGCGCTGCCATGAGCAGGCTCACGGCCTGGCGCTGGCCGCCCGAGAGCAGGCCAATGCGGTCGGTGAGGCGGTTTTCCAGCCCCAGGCCCAGCGTGGCCAGGCGTTCGCGGTACATGGCGCGCTCGGCCTGCTTGACGGCGCCGCGCAGCCCGCGGCGCGTGCCGCGCTGCTGGGCCAGGGCCATGTTTTCCTCGATCGTCAGGTCTTCGCAGGTGCCGGCCATGGGGTCCTGGAACACGCGCGCCACGCGCTCGGCGCGCTCCCACACGGGGCGGCGCGTCACGTCCAGGCCGTCGATGGCGATGCGGCCCTGGTCCACGCCCAGGTCGCCAGAGATGGCGTTGAGGAACGTGGACTTGCCCGCGCCGTTGGAGCCGATGACGGTGACGAATTGGCCGGCTGGTATCTCCAGCGACATCCCGCGCAGTGCGCGCGTCTCTATCGGCGTACCGGGGTTGAAGGTGATGTACAGGTCTTGTGCGCTCAGCATGTGCAATCTCCCTGTTAGGTCCTGCGTCCTGCGAGCTTGCGCTTGAGCTGCGGAATCACCAGCGCCACCGTGACCAGCGCGGCGGTGACCAGGTTCAGGTCCTGTGCCTTGAGGCCGATGAAGTCACTGTTGAGGGCTGCTGCGATGAAGAAGCGATAGACGATGGCGCCAACGATGACGGCCAGCGTGGCCCAGACGATGCGCCGCGAGGGCAGGATGGACTCGCCCACGATGACCGCGGCGAGGCCGATGACGATGGTGCCAATGCCCATGGAGATGTCCGAGCCGCCCTGAGTCTGCGCAAACAGCGCCCCGGCCAGCCCTACCAGCGCGTTGGAAATCGCCATGCCCAGGAGCACCATGGCTCCGGTGTTGATGCCCTGTGCCCGGGCCATGCGGGCGTTGGAGCCGGTGGCGCGGATCGCCAGGCCACGCTCCGTGGCAAAGAACCAGTCCAGCAGCAGCTTGGCCAGCACCACGACCACGAGCAGCAGCATGGGGCGTGCCACGTAGTCGGGGATGCCATCGGGCTGCAGCAGGGTGAAGAGGGTGGTGTCGTTGATCAGCGGCACGTTGGGCCCGCCCATGATGCGCAGGTTCACCGAGTAAAGCGCGATCATGATCAGGATGGAGGCCAGCAGATCCATGATTTTGAGCTTGACGTTGAGCCAGCCTGTGATCAGACCCGCCAGCGCACCGGCCGCCATCGCCGCCAGCGTCGCCAGCCAGGGGTTGGTGCCGGTGGAGATCAAGATGGCACAGACCGCGCCACCGAGCGGAAAGCTGCCATCCACCGTCAGGTCGGGAAAGCGCAGCAACCGGAAGGAGATGTAAACCCCCAGCGCCACCAGGCTGAAAATCAGGCCGATTTCAATGGCACCGAGCAGTGAGAACAAGGACATGGGGCGTGCTTGGGTGGTGGGGGCAAAACAAAGCAGGAGCCGCTAAGGGCTCCTGCGCACAAGGGGCTAAGGCCCGTATTGTTACTGAACGACCTGCGCGGCCGTCTTGATCAGCGTGTCGGAGAGCTTGACGCCCTGCTTCTCGGCGGCGCCGGGGTTGACGAACAGCTCCACCTTGCTGCTGACCTCGGGCTTGATGTCGCCAGGCTTCTCACCCTTGAGGATGCGCACCACGATGCGGCCGGTCTGTTCGCCGAGGTCACGGTAGTTGATGCCCAGGGCGGCAATGGCGCCGCGCTTGACACTGTCGGTGTCCGAGGCGATGAGCGGGATCTTGGCGTCCTGGCCCACCTTGACCAGCGACTCATAGGCCGACACCACGTTGTTGTCGGTGTTGGTGTAGATCACGTCCACCTTGCCGATCAGGCTGCGAGCGGCGCTGCTCACGTCCACCGAACGCGGGGCAGAGGCCTCGACCAGCGTCATCCCCATCTTGGGCAGCAGCTTTTCAAGCTCCTTGACCACGACCACCGAGTTGGCCTCGCCGGGGTTGTAGACCATGCCGATGCGCTTGGCGCCCGGGACGACCTGCTTGACCAGGTCCATCTGCTTGTCGAGCGCCAGCAGGTCGGACACGCCGGTCACGTTGGTATGCGAAGGCCCCCAGCTTGGCACGAGCTTGGCGGCCACCGGGTCGGTCACGGCGGAGAAGACCACAGGAACGGTCTTGGTGGCGGCCACCACGGCCTGGGCCGAGGGCGTGGCAATGGCGACGATGGCGTCGGGGTTGTCGCCCACGAACTTGCGCGCGATCTGCGCGGCCGTTCCGGTGTTGCCCTGGGCGCTCTGGTATTGCCACTTGAGGTTCTTGCCGGCCTCGTAGCCCGCGGCCTTGAGGGCGGCCTGCACGCCGTCGCGCACGGCGTCCAGGGCCGGGTGCTCGACGATGGCCGTGACGGCAACGGATTTCTGCTGCGCATGCGCCACGGGGGCAAGGGTGGCCATGGCCAGGGCAAATGCGCCCAGCGGCGCCCAAGACAAGCTCTTCATTTCGGTTCGCTTTCCAATTGAACGTGCGGTGTTTCCTGTGCTCTTGTTGTGACCGGGCCGATGCAGGAACGACGTACAGCCCGGGGCAGTGAGTCTAACGAATGCGTTGACCCGCTGACCGCTCTCTCCATCTGTTTTACATCCCCGAATAGTTCGGCCCGCCGCCGCCCTCGGGCGTCACCCAGACGATGTTCTGCGTCGGATCCTTGATGTCGCAGGTCTTGCAGTGCACACAGTTCTGCGCGTTGATCTGCAGGCGCTGGGCGTTGCCGCCCTTGGCCTCGTCGGGCACGAACTCATAGACACCGGCCGGGCAGTAGCGGCTCTCGGGTCCGGCGTACTTCGCCAGGTTGATGTTGACCGGTACGCTCGGATCCTTGAGCGTCAGGTGCGCGGGCTGGTTTTCCTCGTGGTTGGTGTTGCTGATGAAGACGCTGGACAGGCGGTCGAAGGTCAGCTTGCCATCGGGCTTGGGATAGACGATGGGTTTGCACTCGGCCGCGGGCTTGAGGTACTCGTGGTCGGCCTTGTCGCGATGCAGCGTCCAGGGAATGTGGCCGCGCAGCACGAAATGCTCGAAACCGTTCATCAGCGTGGCGGTGGCCAGGCCGTACTTGAACCAGTTCTTGAAGTTGCGGTCCTTGTTCAGCTCCGTGTAGAGCCAGCTTTCCTCGAAGGCCTTGGGGTAGGCGCTCAGTTCGTCGTGCTGGCGGCCGGCCACAATGGCGTCGTAAGCAGCCTCGGCGGCGAGCTTGCCGGTCTTGATGGCCGAGTGGCTGCCCTTGATGCGGCTGACGTTGAGGAAGCCCGCATCGCAGCCCACCAGCGCCCCGCCCGGGAACACGGTCTTGGGCAGGGAGTTGATGCCGCTGGCGTTGATGGCACGCGCGCCGTACGAGAGGCGCTTGGCCGTGACCTCGCCCTTGTCATTCTCGAAGTACCAGCGGACATTGGGGTGGGTCTTCCAGCGCTGGAATTCCTCGAACGGGCTCAGGTACGGGTTGGTGTAGCCCAGGCCGGTGACGAAGCCCAGCGCCACCTTGTTGTCTTCCAGGTGGTACAGGAAGGCGCCGCCATAGGTCTTGCTGTCCATGGGCCAGCCGGCCGTGTGCATGACGAAGCCAGGCTGGTGCTTCTTCGGGTCGATTTCCCACAGTTCCTTGACGCCGATGCCGAAGCTTTGCGGATCGCGGTCCTCATCGAGCTTGTAACGCGCGATCAGCTGCTTGCCCAGGTGGCCGCGCGCGCCTTCGGCGAAGATCGTGTACTTGGCCAGCAGCTCCATGCCGAGCTGAAAGTTCTCGGTGGGCTCGCCGTCCTTGCCTATGCCCATGTTGCCGGTGGCCACGCCCCGTACCGAAGCCACGCCTGCATTGTTGGAGTCATCCTCGTTGTAGAGCACCTCGGCGGCCGCGAAACCGGGGAAGATCTCCACACCCAGCGCCTCGGCCTGCTCGGCCAGCCACTTGGTGACGTCGCCCAGGCGCACGATGTAATTGCCATGGTTGTGCGCGAAGGGCGGCAGGAAAACGTTGGGCACGCGAAAACTCGACTTCTCGCCCAGGAAGATGTAGGCATCGTCGGTCACGGGCTGGTTCAGGGGTGCGCCCTTGGCCTTCCAGTCGGGAATCAGCTCGGTCAGCGCACGCGGGTCCATGATGGCGCCGGACAGGATATGTGCGCCGGGCTCGGAGCCTTTTTCCAGCACCACGACCGAGACGTCCTGGCCCTTTTCGGCGGCCAGCTGTTTCAGTCGAATCGCCGTCGCCAGCCCGCCGGGGCCGCCGCCGACGATGACCACGTCGTATTCCATGGCCTCGCGGGGACCGTATTGGGCAAGAATTTCTTCGTTCGTCATGACTGTCTCTTTGGCTTGGATCGTTGGAAAATGGCCGTGCACTGCAACTGCGGGGCTGATGCACTGTTGGCCGCGATTGTATTCAGGCTGGCGCAGCACAATCGCACGGTCGTTTTTTTTACCGTGACAGAGGGCCGACCATGGCTTACGGCATCGACGCAACCGGGCGCGTGGCCCGGGCACAGCGGGCAGACCGATGAAGATCGAAATTCCGGACGATAGGAAACAGGTGCACGAGATGCGCCTGGATCTGCGCTGGGGCGACATGGACGCCATGGGCCATGTGAACAACGCCGTGTACTTTCGCTACATGGAAAGCGTGCGCGTGGCATGGTTGGCGTCCGTGGGCTGCGTGCCCGACCCGAAGGGGCAGGGCCCGGTGATCGTCAATGCCTTCTGCAACTTTTACCGCCAGCTCGAATACCCGGCCCAACTGCTGCTCAGGTTCTATGTGAGCGATCCGGGGCGCACCACATTCGAATCCTGGGTCACCATGGAGCGGGTGGATGAGCCGGGCGTGATTGCCGCGGCCGGCGGCGCCACCGTCATCTGGGTGGACTTCCCCCGGCAGAAGGCCGCGCCGCTGCCCGACTGGCTGCGCTGTCTGGTCGCATAGCGGAGCGAGGCGTTCACGCCTGTGATCCATGTGGTTTCAGGCTCAAGAGCGACAATAGCCGCATGTCCCGGACCGTTCCCAGCGCCCCTGCCACCGCCCCTGCGCCCGAAAGCTCTCGCCGTGGCTTTGCCGAGTGCCTGCGTCATGCCTTTAGGCGTGTCGATGCCTGGTTTGCGAGGCCGCTTTCGGCCCAGCAGGTCGTGCTGCGACTGGCGATCTACCTGGTCCTGGCGGCCAACTGGCCGCTGTGGCTGCAGCTGGCGCGCATTGGTGGCGCTGCGGGCCTGTACTGGCGCTCGGCTGCGGCGCTGGCGGTGCTGATCGTCTGCGGCATGGTCGCGATTTTTGCGTTCTTCGCCTGGACGCGTGGCATGAAGGCGCTTTGGTGGCTGGTGGTGCTGGTGGCGGCGCTGGCGCAGTACTACATGCTGACCTACAGCGTGGTCATGGACCCCGGCATGGCCGCCAACGTGCTGCAGACGGATGCGCACGAGGTGGCTGACCTGCTGAGCCTGCGCCTGTTGCTGGCCGTGCTGGCGGTGGTTGCGCTGCCCAGCTGGTGGCTGCTGCGCGTGCGCATTCCCGCCATGCGGCCGCTGCGCCAGATATGGCGCAACCTGGTTTTGCTGGTGCTGGCGCTGGGCGTGGCTGCAGGGACCGTGGCCGCCATGTCGCGCGACCTGGCGCCGCTGATGCGCAACCACCCGCAGCTGCGCTATTTGATGAACCCGCTGGCCAGCCTGTACTCGACCACCTGGTCCGTCGCGCACCCCTTGTTTGCGCGCAGTGGCACGCTGGTGCCCATGACGCAGGGGGCGGCGCTGGGCGACTCCTACGCCTCGGCGGCCAAGCCCCTGCTGTTTGTGCTGGTGGTGGGCGAGACGGCAAGGGCCGACCATTTCGGCATCAACGGCTATGGCCGCGACACCACGCCGGAACTGGCCAAGCGCGGCGTGATGAGCTGGCGCGAGGTGCGCTCCTGCGGCACGAGCACGCTGGCCTCGCTGCCCTGCATGTTCTCGCCGCTGGGCAAGAGCGCCTTTGAGTCCCGCGACAACGAGTATGAAAACCTGCTCGATGTGGTCCAGGCCGCGGGACTTGCCGTGCTGTGGCTGGACAACCAGTCTGGCTGCAAGGACGTGTGCGACCGCGTGCCACACGCCGCGGCCGCCGATGGCCTGAGCGAGCAGGCACGCAAGAGCCTGTGCGAGGGCGGCGAGTGCCGCGATGAGGCCATGCTCCACGACCTCGATGCGCGCCTGGCCGCCATGCCCGCTGCGCAGCGTGAGCGCGGCGTGCTGCTGGTGCTGCACCAGATGGGCAGCCATGGACCGGCGTATTACAAGCGCTCGAGCGGCGCGGCCAAGCGTTTCATGCCCGAATGCCGCACCGAGGTGCTGGCCAACTGCCCCCAGGACGAATTGCTGAACGCCTACGACAACTCCATTGCCGCCACCGACATCTTCCTGGGCAAAACCATAGACTGGCTGCGCGGTCAGGAGTCAAAGTACGACACGGGCATGCTCTACCTGAGTGATCATGGCGAGTCGCTGGGCGAGTACGGCCTGTTCCTGCATGGCATGCCTTATGCGGTGGCGCCCGACGGGCAAAAGCATGTGCCCATGGTGGCCTGGCTCGATGGCGACCTGCTGCGCCGCGATCACCTGTCCGCCGCCTGCCTGCGTGCCGGTGCCGACGCGCACCTCACCCACGACAACCTCTACCACACGATGCTGGGCTTGCTGGATGTGCGGTCGCCCAGCTATCGGCGCGCGCTTGACGCCTTCGACAACTGCCGCGGCGCGTCCGTGGCTTCCGGCCAGAAGTTGCTCAAAACACAGGGCTCAAGCAGCGATTTCCGTTGAAGAGCCTCTACGGCGTGCCTCGCGTTCCGTGGGAAGACGCATCGATAGGTATCGCTACTTGAGCCAAACACTGGATAGTCAAGTGCTGGCCGCTATTTGTTTTGTAGTGTTTCAGGCCTTTTTTTCGCGCGGCAGACGGCCCATCAGATAGAACTCGGCGTTGGGTTGCATGCCCGCAAAGCTGGCCATGCGGTTGGACAGGCCGAAGAAGGCCGTGATGGCGGCGATGTCCCAGATGTCCTCGTCGTCGAAGCCGTGGGGATAGAGCGCCTCGAAGTCGCTGTCGTCAATGTCCTGCGCCCGCTGGCAGACCTTCATGGCAAAGTCCAGCATGGATTTCTGACGCGGGCTGATGTCGGCCTTGCGGTGGTTTACGGCCACCTGATCTGCCACCATGGGCTTTTTCTCGTAGATGCGCAGGATGGCTCCGTGCGCGACCACGCAGTACAGGCATTGGTTGGCTGCGCTGGTGGTGGTGACGATCATTTCACGCTCGCCCTTGGTCAGGCTGCCGTCGTCCTTGAGCATGAGCGCGTCATGGTAGGCAAAAAATGCACGCCATTCGGCCGGTCGGCGCGCGAAAGCCAGGAACACATTGGGAATGAAGCCAGCCTTTTCCTGCACCTCCAGAATGCGCGCTCGGATGTCGTCCGGCAGGCTGTTCAGGTCGGGATGGGGATAGCGTTGGGCCATGGGTGTCTCCTCGGATTGATCAATCGGGCTGGCCAAGCATAGCCGAGCATGCCTTGGGGCAGTAGGCCCGCTGCCTGGCCATGAGGGCGGCCACTCATCTCGCAGGTCCGATGCCCCGGCGTTTCGAGAAGGCCTGAGCCCGCCGGGGCCTGAACCGCCAGTGCAGGGAGCTGGACCCGTCCCAATACCGCCCGGTACTGGCGCGCGGGCAGGGCGCTTGTTTTGAGCGCTACAGCCCCAGCTGCCGTGCATGGTGGCGCAGGTGGTCGGCCATGAAGCTCTGGATGAAGTAGTAGCCATGGTCGTAGCCCGCGTGGCGACGCAGCGTGAGAGGCTGGCCTATGGCGGCGCAGGCGGCTTCCAGGGCTTCGGGCAGCAATTGCCGCTCGAGCAGGAATTTGTCGGCCAGGCCCTGATCGATGAGGATGCCGGCGGGGTAAGGCGCACAGGGCTGGTTCTGCATGAGCATGGTGGCGTCGTGCGCGCTCCAGGTTGTGCGGTCCGGACCCAGGTAGCCATTGAAGGCCTTTTCGCCCCAGGGGCAGTTCATCGGATTGGATATGGGCGCGAAGGCCGACAGGCTCTTGAAGCGGCCCGGGTGGCGCAGCGCCAGCGTGAGCGCGCCGTGGCCGCCCATGCTGTGGCCGAAGATGCCGATGCGCGCGCCATCTATCGGCAGTGCCTGGGCGGCGAGGGGCAGCAGCTCCTGCATGAGCCAGTTTTCCATGCGCCAGTGCGCGGCCCAGGGGGGCTGGGTGGCGTCCAAGTAAAAGCCCGCGCCCACGCCAAAGTCCCAGGCGTCCGACTCGCCCGTCACACCCGCGCCGCGCGGGCTCGTGTCCGGCGCTATCAGGGCCAGGCCCAACTCGGCCGCCACCTGCTGGGCGCCGGCCTTGGTGGGGAAGTTCTCCTCGGTGCAGGTCAGGCCCGCCAGATAGAGCAGGGCGGGGACCTTGTCGCCCCCCAAGGCCCGGGGCGGCAGGTAGACGGCGAACCGCATGGGCAGGCCCACCTCGCGCGAGGCGTGGCGGTAGAAGCGTTGCTCGCCGCCGAAACAGGCGTGGGCAGACAGCAGTTCCATGGCTGTGGTCATGGGGTGATGCTCCTGTGTTGATAGCTGCTGACGCTTACCATTTCTTCAGATGCAAACGGAAACAGTGCAAAAGTGTTTCTGGGCGAGCGCGAGAAGCTATGGTTTTTCAGTCTGCGTAGTGAACCACCGAGCGTATGGACTTGCCCTCGTGCATCAGGTCGAAGGCCTTGTTGATGTCGGTCAGGCCCATGGTGTGCGTGACGAAGGGCGCGAGCTGGATGCGGCCGGCCATGGCGTCCTGCACCATGCCGGGCAGTTCGCTCCTGCCCTTGACGCCGCCGAACGCGGTGCCCAGCCAGCGCCGGCCCGTGACGAGCTGGAAGGGGCGGGTGCTGATCTCCTGGCCGCTGCCGGCCACGCCGATGATCACGCTCTGGCCCCAGCCGCGGTGCGCGCATTCGAGCGCCGCACGCATCACGTTGACGTTGCCGATGCACTCGAAGCTGTGGTCCACGCCCCAGCCGGTCATCTCGACGATGACCTGCTGGATGGGCTTGTCGTGGTTCTTGGGGTTCACGCAGTCGGTGGCGCCAAAGGTGCGCGCGAGCTCGAACTTCGACGGATTGGTGTCGATGGCGATGATGCGTCCCGCCTTGGCCAGCTTGGCGCCCTGCAGCACGGCGAGTCCTATGCCGCCCAGGCCGAACACGGCCACCGTGTCGCCCTCCTGCACCTTGGCGGTGTTCTTCACCGCGCCCAGGCCCGTGGTCACGCCGCAGCCCAGCAGGCACACCTGCTCGGGGTTGGCGTCGGGGGCGATCTTGGCGAGCGACACCTCGGCCACCACGGTGTATTCGCTGAAGGTGGAGCAGCCCATGTAGTGATAGACGGGCTGGCCGTTGTAGGAAAAGCGCGTCGTGCCGTCGGGCATCACGCCCTTGCCCTGGGTGGCGCGCACGGCCACGCAGAGGTTGGTCTTGCCGCTCTTGCAGAACAGGCATTCGCCGCATTCGGCGGTGTAGAGCGGAATCACATGGTCGCCGGGCTTGACGCTGGTCACGCCTTCGCCCACCTCGACGACGATGCCCGCGCCCTCATGGCCGAGCACGGCGGGGAAGATGCCCTCGGGGTCGTCGCCGCTCAAGGTGAAGGCGTCCGTGTGGCACACGCCCGTGTGGGTGATCTTGATGAGCACCTCGCCCTTCCTGGGCGGCGCGACGTCGATCTCGACGATGGTGAGGGGTTCTCCGGCCTTGAAGGCCACGGCGGCGCGGGATTTCATGAGCGACTCCTTGGGAAAAGTTCGGGGGCAGTGTCAGGCCACGCCATGCTCGAAGGGCGAGCGGATGTCGGCCAGGAACTTCTGTGTGCGCGGATGCTGCGGGTGGTTGAAGAATTCGTGCGGCGTGGCGCGCTCGAGCACCGCGCCCTGGTCCATGAAGATCACGCGGTCGGCCACCTCGCGGGCAAAGCCCATCTCGTGCGTCACGCAGACCATGGTCATGCCGTCCCTTGCCAGGTCGCGCATGACGAGAAGCACCTCGCCCACCATCTCCGGGTCGAGCGCGCTGGTGGGCTCGTCGAGCAGCATCACGGGCGGCTTGAGCGTGAGCGCGCGCGCAATCGCCACGCGCTGCTGCTGCCCGCCCGAGAGTTGGGCCGGCAGGGCCTGCGCCTTGTGCGCCAGGCCCACGCGTTCGAGCAGGGCCATGGCGCGGTCGCGCGCCTCGGACTGCGTCATCTTCTTGAGCCGCACGGCGGCCAGGGTGCAGTTGTCAAGCACGGTCAGGTGCGGAAACAGGTTGAACTGCTGGAACACAAAGCCGATGCCGGCGCGCAGCTGGTTCACGTCCAGCTTCGGTTCATGCACGTCGCGCCCGTCCAGCCGGATCTGGCCGCCCTGGATTTCCTCGAGCCGGTTGATGGTGCGGATCAGCGTGGACTTGCCCGAGCCCGAGGGCCCGCAGACCACGACGACTTCGCCGCTGGCAATGGTCTCGGTCACGTCCACCAGTGCGTGGTAGTCGCCGTACCACTTGTTCACATTGTTCAGTTCGATCATGCTGCAGGCCTGGTTGAAAGGGCGCCAACCCGTCCCTGGCGAGCGAGGCGCCGCTCGACCCATTGGGCAAAGCGCGAGAGGCCGAAGCACAGGATGAAGTAGGTCAGCCCCAGGATGCCAAAGACCTCGACCGGTTTGGTGAAGGCCAGGGTGTTGATCTGGTTGGCGATGAAGCTCACCTCGGTCAGGCCGATGATGTAGCCCAGCGAGGTCTCCTTGATGGTGGAGATGAACTGGTTCACGAGCGAGGGCAGCGAGTTGCGCAGCGCCTGCGGCAGCACCACGCAGCGCATGGCCTTCAGATAGGGCAGGCCGAGCGAGCGCGCGCATTCCATTTGCCCCTTGGGCAGGCCCTGGATGCCGGCGCGCACGATCTCGGCCAGGTAGGCGGCGTCGAACACCACGAGCGCGATCAGCATGGTCCAGAACTGGTTGGTCTTGACTCCCGTGATGCTGGGCAGGAAGAAATAGGCCCAGAACACCACCATCAGGAGTGGAATGCCGCGCACCAGGTAGACGAAGCCCGTGACCGGCAGCCGCAGCCGGGCCCAGGGCGAGACGCGCATCAACCCCAGCACCAGGCCCAGCGGCAGCGACAGCAGCAGGCCCATGACGGCCAGGATCAGCGTGAGGGCCAGGCCCCCCAGCGGGCCGCTGGGGTATTGCCCCACCAGGAAGTACAGCCAGTACTTGTCTATCAGTTCGAGCATGGCGCGGCCCTACATGGTGCGCACCGGATAGCGGTGCTGGAACCAGCTCGCCAGGCCGGTGATGATGAGCGACACGCCCAGATAGGCCACGCTGGCAAAGGCAAAGGCCTCGAAGCTGCGAAACGACTGGCTCTCCACCTGGCCCACCTGGTACATGAGCTCGGCCGCGCCGATGACGGTGGCGATCGACGTGCCCTTCCAGAGGTTCAGCGTTTGCGAGATCAGCGGCGGCACTGTGAGGCGCAGCGCCTGCGGCAGGATGACGAGGCGCATGGCCTGCAGATAGCTCAGGCCTGTGCTGCGCGCCGCCTCCAGCTGCACCGCCGGCACGGCGCGTATGCCGCTGCGAATGTCCTCGGCCATGTAGGCGGCCGTGTACACGCTGATGGCCAGCACCGCACAAATCGATTCCACGGGGCCTTCGTACAGCAAGTCCTTGAGCGTGGCTGGCAGTACTTCGGGCACGCCGAAGTACCAGAACAGCATGTGCGCCAGCAGCGGAATGCTGCGCACGACCTCCACGTAGGCGGCGCCGAAGGCGCGCAGCCATCGGAACGGCGACAGCCTGAACAGCGCAATCAGGAGGCCCAGCGGCAGCGACAGGCACAGGCCGTAGAACAGGTACTGCAACGACATCTTGAGGCCCGCCACGAGCATGTCGTGGTACTGGCCAGAGAGCAGCATCTGTGAGTCGAACTGGATCATGGATCAATGAAAAAGGGCCGCAGGCCCGTTGCAAGGGTGCCCGCAGCCCGGAGCCGAAACGACTTACTCGGTGATCTGGTCGCTTTCCATCTTGAAGCGGCGCGGGCCCATCTTGAGCGCGCTCTTGGCGCCAAAGTACTGCTCGTACAGGGCGTTGGCCTTGCCGCTGGATTCGAGCTCGCGCAGCGTCTCGTCCACCACCTTCTTGAAGCCGGTCTCACCCTTCTTGATTCCCAGCGCCAGCGATTCGGTGCTGATGCTGGCCGGCAGCAGGCGGTAGTTCTTGCGCTGGTCGCCCATCTCCACCAGGGCGCGCGCCAGGCTCTGGTCTTCGTTGACGAAGGCCACGGCCTTGCCCTGCTGCATGGCGACCAGGGCCTGCGGCGAGGTGTCGAAGGAGATCACGGTGACCGTGGGCACGGCCTTTTTGATGTTGACCTCCATCGAGCTGCCCTTGGCCGTGGCCACGCGCTTGCCGGCCAGGTCGGGCACGTCCTTGTACGGGCTGGCCGCCTTCACCATGACCTGCTGGTTGGTCACGAAGGTGGTGACGGAGAAGTCGATCTGCGCCTCGCGCTCCTTGTTGTGCGTGAGCGATGCGGCCAGCAGGTCCACATGGCCCTGTTGCAGCTCGGGGATGCGCGCGGCCAGCGTGATCTGCTTGAACACAGGTTTCACGCCGATCTTCTGCGCCACGGCGCGGCCCAGGTCGACCTCGTAGCCGACCAGCTCGCGCGTCTTGGGGTCGATGTAGCTTTGTGGCTCGTCCGTGCCGAGCACGCCGACCACCAGCTCGCCCTTGGCCTTGATGTCTGCAAGCTGATCTGCGTGGGCCGCGCCGCCCAGCAGTGCGGCAGCGGCGGCGACGGTAGCCAACCAACGAAACTTCATGGGAAATCCTTCTTGATGCATGGATGGAAGTGTCCGCTGGCTGCACTGCACGCCAGCGGGTGTTGCAGCCACAGGAACCGACAGACTGTACCAGCGCCAGGGCCCGCGCCAAACCTCGCAATCCCGCGTCGGCGGCATGAACGAATCCCATGAAAAAACCCGCAGGCAGAAGTTGCGTGCGGGCTTGTGTCCTGGGCCTGCGAAAAGGCAGGCCTCAAGGGCCGGGTCAGGGTACGTCGCGGCGCGGCGAGCCCGTGAACAGCTGGCGCGGACGGCCGATCTTGTACTCGGGGTCGGCCAGCATCTCGTTGAGCTGGGCGATCCAGCCCACGGTGCGGGCCAGTGCGAAGATGCCGGTGAACAGGCTCACAGGGATGCCGATGGCGCGCTGCACGATGCCCGAGTAGAAGTCCACGTTCGGGTAGAGCTTGCGCTGCACGAAGTAGTCGTCCTCGAGGGCGATCTTCTCGACCTGCTTGGCCAGGGCGAACAGGGGGTCCTTTTCCAGGCCCAGCTCGGCCAGCACCTCGTTGCAGGTTTCCTGCATGAGCTTGGCGCGCGGGTCGTAGTTCTTGTAGACGCGGTGGCCAAAGCCCATGAGCTTGACGCCGCTGTTCTTGTCCTTGACCTGCTCCATGAATTCACCCACCTTGGCGATGCCGCCGTTGCGCTGGATGTCTTCGAGCATGTTCAGGCAGGCCTCGTTGGCGCCACCGTGGGCAGGGCCCCACAGGCAGGCGACGCCGGCGGCAATCGCGGCAAACGGGTTGGTGCCCGAGGAGCCGCACAGGCGCACGGTGGAGGTGGAGGCGTTCTGCTCGTGGTCGGCGTGCAGGATGAAGATGCGGTCCAGGGCCTTTTCCAGCACCGGGTTGACCTTGTAGTCCTCGCAAGGCGTGCCGAACATCATGCGCAGGAAGTTGCCGGCGTAGGACAGCTCGTTGCGCGGGTACATGAAGGGCTGGCCGACGCCATATTTGTAGGCCATGGCCACCAGCGTGGGCAGCTTGGAGATCAGACGGATGGCCGAAATCTCGCGGTGCTGCGGGTTGTTGATGTCGGTGCTGTCGTGATAGAAGGCCGACAGCGCGCCGATCAGGCCCGTGAGCACTGCCATGGGGTGCGCATCGCGGCGGAAACCACGCAGGAAGAACTGCATCTGCTCGTGCACCATGGTGTGCTTGAGCACCAGCTTGTGGAAGTCGTCGCGCTGGCCGTTTTGGGGCAGTTCGCCATTGAGCAGCAGGTAGCAGGTGTCGAGGTAATCGCACTTGGTGGCCAGCTGTTCGATGGGGTAGCCGCGGTACAGCAGTTCGCCCTTGTCACCGTCGATGTAGGTGATGGCCGACTGGCAGGATGCGGTGGACAGGAAGCCCGGGTCGTAGGTGAACATGCCCGTCTGGCCGTAGAGCTTGCGGATGTCGACCACATCCGGGCCAATGCTGCCCTGGTACACGGGAAGCTCGATGCTCGGGCTGCCGTTGCTGAACGATAGCGTCGCTTTGTTGTCTGCCAGTTTCATTTCCAGTTTCCTTGGGTTGGTTGCTCAATGAGAGGGTGGCCTGCCTCAGCTGCGTTGGCGCATCAGCTCCAATACGGTCCTGACCTGGTCGGTGTCGAGTTCGCCTTCCGGATCCTTGCGCCGCAGCAGCAGGTCCAGCAGATCGTTGTCGGACAGGTTCATCAGATCGGTGACCGCACGCCCCTGACCGATCGTCAGCCGCCTGCCATGGCGCTCAAAAAAGCGCTCGATGAACAAATCATTCTCGACCAGGCCGCGGCGGCTGCGCCAGCGCAGAATGGCAACGTCGCGTTCATCGAGCAGTGCGTCTTCGGTCATGGTTCTTGTGGCTGGTAGGCGCCTGTCCCGGTCAGATGGCGCGGCGCACCATCAGCTCCTTGATCTTGCTGATGGCTGCTGCCGGCTTGAGGCCCTTGGGGCACACATCCACGCAGTTCATGATGGTGTGGCAGCGGAACAGGCGGTAGGGGTCTTCCAGGTTGTCGAGGCGCTCGCCCGTGGCCTGGTCGCGGCTGTCCGCGATGAAGCGGTAGGCCTGCAGGAGCCCTGCGGGGCCGACGAACTTGTCGGGGTTCCACCAGAAGCTGGGGCAGGCGGTGGAGCAGCTTGCGCACAGGATGCACTCGTACAGGCCGTCGAGCTCCTCGCGCTCCTCGGGCGACTGCAGGCGCTCCTTGGACGGCGACGTGGGCGACTCGTTCTGCAGGTAGGGCTTGATCGAATGGTACTGGTCGAAGAACTGCGTCATGTCCACGATCAGGTCGCGGATCACCGGCAGGCCGGGCAGGGGCTTGAGCACGATGTCGCCTTGCAGCGTATTCATGTTGGTCAGGCAGGCCAGACCGTTCTTGCCGTTGATGTTCATGGCGTCCGAGCCGCACACGCCTTCGCGGCAGGAGCGGCGGAACGACAGCGAAGGATCCTGCGCCTTGAGCTTGAGCAGGGCGTCCAGCAGCATGCGCTCGTGGCCGTCGAGCTCGACCTGCACGGTCTGCATGTAGGGCTTGGCGTCCTTGTCCGGGTCGTAGCGGTAGATCTTGAAGGTGCGTTGCATGGTGTGTTTCTTTCGTGGGACTGCGCAGGCTTAGAACGTGCGAACCTTCGGGGGAATGCTGTCCACCGTCAAAGGCTTCATGGTCACCGGCTTGTAGGTCAGGCTGTTGGTCTGGCTGTGCCACAGCGTGTGCTTGAGCCAGTTCACGTCGTCGCGGCCCAGCGGCGCCGTGGGGTGGTCGGCAGGGTGCTCATAGTCGTCCACGGTGTGGGCGCCGCGGCATTCCCGGCGTGCAGCGGCCGAGACCATGGTGGCCTGCGCCACCTCGATCAGGTTGTCGACCTCCAGGGCCTCCATGCGGGCGGTGTTCCAGACCTTGGACTTGTCCTTGAGCGTCACCTTGTCCACCTTTTCGCGGATGGCGGCGATCTTGACCACGCCTTCGTCCATGCCCTTCTGCGTGCGGAACACGCCGGCGTGCTGCTGCATGGTGGAGCGGATTTCGCCGGCGAGGTCTTGCGCGTAGATGCCGTCCGTGGATTCTTCCAGGCGGTTCAGGCGAGCGAGCGTACGGTCGCTGGCGTCAGCGGGCACGGCCGGGTTGTCGTGTATGTTCTTCACCGTCTGCACGATGTGCTTGCCGGCGGACTTGCCGAACACCAGCAGGTCCAGCAGCGAGTTCGTGCCCAGGCGGTTGGCGCCATGCACCGAAACTGCAGCGCATTCGCCCACGGCGTACAGGCCCTTGACGACATTGTTCTTCTCGCCGTCCCAGGTGACGACCTGGCCGTGGATGTTGGTCGGGATGCCGCCCATCTGGTAGTGGATGGTAGGCACCACGGGGATCGGCTCCTTGGTGATGTCCACGTTGGCGAAGTTGTGGCCGATTTCTTCCACCGAGGGCAGGCGCTTCCTGATGGTGTCCGCGCCCAGATGGTCGAGCTTCATCAGGATGTAGTCCTTGTTCGGGCCGCAGCCACGGCCTTCCTTGATCTCCTGGTCCATGGAGCGCGAGACGAAGTCGCGCGGCGCCAGGTCCTTGAGCGTGGGCGCGTAGCGCTCCATGAAGCGTTCGCCATTGCTATTCAAAAGAATAGCACCCTCGCCGCGGCAGCCTTCGGTCAGCAGCACGCCTGCGCCGGCCACGCCCGTGGGGTGGAACTGCCAGAACTCCAGGTCCTGCAGCGGGATGCCGGCGCGCGCCGCCATCCCCAGGCCGTCGCCGGTGTTGATGAAGGCGTTGGTGGAGGCGGCAAAGATGCGGCCGGCGCCGCCCGTGGCCAGCAGCACGGCCTTGGCGTGCAGCTCGTACAGGTCGCCGGTTTCGAGTTCCAGGGCGGTTACACCGACCACGTCGCCAGCTGCGTCGCGGATCAGATCCAGCGCCATCCACTCGACGAAGAAGTTGGTCTTGGATTCGACGTTCTTCTGGTACAGCGTGTGCAGCATGGCGTGGCCGGTGCGGTCGGCCGCGGCGCAGGCGCGCTGCACGGGCTTTTCGCCGTAGTTGGCGGTGTGGCCGCCGAACGGGCGCTGGTAGATGGTGCCGTCGGCATTGCGGTCGAACGGCATGCCGAAGTGTTCCAGCTCGATCACCACGTTGGGGGCCTCGCGGCACATGAATTCCACGGCGTCCTGGTCGGACAGCCAGTCGCCGCCCTTGATGGTGTCGTAGAAGTGGTAGTGCCAGTTGTCCTCGTTCATGTTGCCGAGCGAGGCGGACACGCCACCCTGGGCGGCCACGGTGTGCGAGCGGGTGGGGAAGACCTTGGTCAGGCAGGCGACGGACAGGCCGGCGCGCGATAGTTCCAGCGAGGCACGCATGCCCGAGCCGCCGGCGCCGACGATGACGACATCGAACTTGCGGACGGCGATATCTTTTTTGGTGTAACTCATGGTCGTGGGTATTCGGTACGTGAGATTCTGATTTCAGTGAAAACGGGCATCACAGGCGCCACAGCACCTGCACCGCCCAGCCGCCGCAGCTGATCAGCCAGATGGCGCTCACGGCCTGGATGATCAGGCGCAGGCCGGCGGGCTTGGCGTAGTCGTACCACACGCTGCACACGCCCACCCAGGCATGCCAGATCAGCGCCACGATGA
>JAFECU010000274.1 GCA_018242005.1 Pseudomonadota bacterium
TGGCCCTTCAACTTGTAGCGCTGCTCGGCCTGGCCCTTGGCCTGGCTCTTCACCGTCTCGGGGTGCGCCTGCAGTATGTAGAGCTGGCCGTCCTGGCCGTCCTTGCCCCACTCGATGTCCATGGGGCGGCCGTAATGCTGCTCAATCACCAGCGCGTAGTGCGCCAGCTGCTCCACGTCGGCGTCGCTGAGCGAATAACGGTTGCGCAGCTCGGTCGCCACGTCGGTGGTCTTGACCAGCTTGCCCGTGGCGGCCTTTTCCTCGGCAGAGGCAAACACCATCTGGATCAGCTTGCTGCCCAGGTTGCGGCGGATCACGGCCTTGTTGCCGGCGCGCAGCATGGGCTTGTGCACGTAGAACTCGTCCGGATTCACCGCGCCCTGCACCACCGTCTCGCCCAGGCCGTAGCTGCTGGTGATGAAAACGACCTCTTCAAAACCGCTCTCGGTGTCGATGGTGAACATCACGCCGGCCGCGCCCAGGCCGGAGCGCACCATGCGCTGCACGCCCGCCGACAGCGCCACCACGTCGTGCGCGAAGCCCTTGTGCACGCGGTAGCTGATGGCGCGGTCGTTGTACAGGGAGGCGAACACCTCCTTCATCTTGTGCAGCACATCCTCGATACCGACGACGTTCAGGAAGGTTTCCTGCTGGCCGGCGAAGGAGGCATCGGGCAGGTCTTCGGCCGTGGCGGACGAACGCACGGCAAAGCTGGCCTGGGCGTTGCCGCCGCTCAACGTGGCGAACGCGGCGCGCACGGCCTGTTCCAGGTCTTTCGGGAACGGCTGGTTCTCGACCCAGCCGCGGATCTCGGCGCCGGCCACGGCCAGGGCGCGCACGTCGTCCACATCGAGCGCCGCCAGGCGGGCGCTGATGCGGTCATGCAGGCCTTCGTACTTCAAAAATTCGCGGAAGGCGTGCGCCGTGGTGGCAAAGCCCGTGGGCACGCGCACCCCTTGGGGCAGCTGCGAGATCATCTCGCCGAGGCTGGCGTTCTTGCCGCCAACGACCTCGACGTCGCTCATTCTCAGGTTTTCAAACGGTACGACCAGGGCGGTCGCCTCGAAACGTGCAGACATGGGAAAGCTCCAGAAGTTGAAACCGGGTCTGCGCCCACGCAAGAGACGAAATGCGGCAGGCGAGCGCCCATGCAGCGGCCACGGCTTTGCTGTTGTGGTTGTGGGCCGGCGCGGTGCATGGGGAGAAATTGGGAATAATGGGCGCCATTGTAGGGGCGCCGTCATATCCCGTGCGCCCGCCGCCCAACCGCACTTCACCCCCGCCTTCATGCTGCCCACGCACACGCGCACCGTGTTCTATATCTCCGACGGCACCGGCATCACGGCCGAGACCTTCGGCAACGCCATCCTGGCCCAGTTCGACATGAAGCCGCGCCACGTGCGTCTGCCCTTCATCGACACCGTGGACAAGGCGCACCAGGCCGTGCGCCAGGTCAACCATACGGCGGAGCTCGAGGGCAGAAAGCCCATCGTCTTCACCACGTTGGTGAACATGGACGTGCTCAAGGTGATTCAGGATGGCTGCAAGGGCATGCTCATGGACATGTTCGGCACGTTTGTGCGCCCGCTGGAGCAGGAGCTGGGCATCAAGTCGCTGCACCGCGTGGGGCGTTTTTCCGACATCACGCGCTCCAAGGAGTATCTGGACCGCATCGAGGCCATCAATTTCAGCCTGGACCATGATGACGGCCAGAGCCACCGCGACCTGGAAGGGGCCGACGTGATCCTGATCGGCGTCTCGCGCAGCGGCAAGACACCCACCAGCCTGTACCTGGCCATGCAGTGCGGCCTGAAGGTGGCCAACTACCCACTGATTCCCGAGGACTTCGAGCGCCGCCAGCTGCCGCCTGCGCTCATGCCCTTCCGCAAGAAAATCTTTGGGCTGACCATACAGCCCGAGCGCCTGTCCGAAATCCGCAACGAGCGGCGCCCCAACTCGCGCTACGCCGATTTGATCAACTGCCGCTATGAGGTCAACGAGTCCGAGGCCATGATGCGGCGCGCGGGCATACGCTGGCTGTCCACCACTACCAAGAGCATCGAAGAGATCGCCACCACCATCCTGCAGGAGGTGCGGCCAGAGCGATTGGTGTATTAGGGCATCACTGAAAAAGTCCGCGCCCTCTGGTCAATCTGGGTGAATTTCCCAGCCATGAAGCAGCGGGCCCTTGCCACGGTGGCCACCGCACATTCGGGCTTTGAACGGTACCGCAAGCCCACGCGGCGCGATGCATCGCTCGCAACCTTGCTCATGCAGGTGCCCTGGACAGCAATGCGTGAAAAAATCGCACCGTATTACACCGAGGCAGGCAATGGTCGCGTCCACCCACAGGGCTCAAGCGCATGCTGCGCATCCACTCGGATCTTGTCAGCACGCCGCGTGAGGCGGCGAATCCGCCGGCTCGGGAGGCGGGGCCGGAACGTCCGGCTCGACCGGCTGGTCGGCAGGTTGGCGGGGCATGGAGGTTGAGCATGGGCTCATGGTCTGGGTCTCCTCATTCACCTTCTACACCAGCCTGCAAACGGCCGGCCGTCCACGAGGCTGTCGGACTTGGAGCGCCGAAAGCGCTCTCGAAGGGTCGCGTGGCCAAAATCAACCCCGGCGAGCAAAGCTTCTTGCCGGATTTGCAGCCCAACAGCCCCGCGATTGGGCACAGGGACGGTGTCCTTGAAAAGCGCTGCAGCCAAGAATAGGCCGCTGCGGTCCACGTGCAGCCGACGATTTCCAGATCCGACGGTCTCCTGGCATATACCTGCGCCGCTTTCTGCAGGGCGGGAGCGAACTAAGTCAGGCGACAGAGTGGCTCCCTATGTCCATCGCCATGGCGGCAGGCTGCGACCCCTTGTCCGTTCTTGAGTCACGCCGAACGCCAGGCACCGGCCCCTATGCAGCGTCAGATGCCGGCGCCACGTGCACTTCAATTGTCCTGGCGCCTGATGAGCTTGCGCCCGATGTCGGTGATGTGAAAGACACCGGCCGGCGACTTGTCGATATACCCCCACTCCAACAACCGCCCCGACAGGTGATGCTTGAGTGCGTCGGGCACTGCGATGGCCTGGCCCATCTCAAGCTGCTTGAGTGTGGAAATCTCATCGACCGTCGGCTCGAAGGTTGGTGCGTGATACAGGGGCTGTGCTGTTGCCATGATGTTCTCACTTTCTAGGGTTGGATCACGTGGGGCCGCTTCTGTTCCACCACGATTGTGCGGCGACAGGCTCCACGTGCGCACCAGGGTATTGCCTGCGAGCGCCGCGCGCAATCGGCCAATCACCCGAGCACCGCCTCATGTCTTGGGCTTTGGGCGATGATTGTGCGCTTTACCCGGCGCTACGCCAGTCCTGACCCGCCTCATGCTCTACGCCCTCACCGCACTGCTGGCCTTTCAACTGCTGGGGGAGTTGCTCGTCCGGCTGCTGGGCCTGCCCCTGCCCGGCCCATTGGCAGGAATGCTGCTGTTGCTGGCGGCGCTGCTGGCACTGGGCCGCGTGCCGCAGGCACTGGAGCGCACGGCCGGCGGCCTGCTGCAGCACATGATGCTGCTGTTCATTCCGGCAATCGCCGGCGTGATGCTGCATTTCGACCGCATTGCCGAGGAGTGGCTGCCGTTTCTCGTCGCGGGCGTGGGCGGCGCCGCCATCACGCTGATGGCCACCGCGTGGACGCTGCGCTGGCTGTTGCGCGACAGCCGGAGCGAGCGCCCCGACGAGACGGAGGCCCGCCGATGAAAAGCCTGCGCGCCATCGAACCCTGGCTGGCCGTTTCGCCCCTGCCCTGGCTTGTGCTGACGCTGCTGGCCTACGCGTTGGCGATGGCACTGTACCGGCGCAGTGGCGCGCATCCGCTGCTGATTCCGGTGCTGACGGCGGTGGCGGCCATCGTAGCCCTGCTGCGACTCACTGCCACACCCTATGCCACCTACCGCCAGGGCGTGGAACTGCTCAACTTCATGATAGGGCCGGCCACCGTGGCGCTGGCCGTGCCTCTGTTTGCCCAGCGCGGGCGCATACGCCAGCTCTGGCGCCCCATCGGCGTGGCATTGCTCGTAGGCTGCACGGCAGCCATCGCCTCAGCGCTGCTTCTGGCCTGGGCGCTGGGTGGCACGCGCGAGACGCTGCTGTCGCTCGCGCCCAAATCAGCCTCCATGCCCTTTGCCCTGCCGGTGGCCGAACGCACGGGCGGCCTGCCCTCGCTCACGGCCGTGGCCGTGGCCATCACGGGCATTGCGGGTGCCGTCATGGCGGGGCCGCTCCTGCGGCTGTTGCGGGTACATGATCCGGCGGTGCGCGGTTTTGCCATCGGGCTCACGGCCCATGCCATCGGAACGGCACGCGAGTTGCAGGTGCACCCGACAGCCGGTGCGTTCTCTGCCCTGGCCATGGGCCTCAACGGCGTGGCCACGGCAGTGCTGGTGCCGGTCTTCGTGGCGCTGTTGCCCGGCTGAGATGGCTGAACGGACGGCCGCCTCCAGGTCCAAGCGGCGTCGCGCTGCTCGGCCAAGGTGCCCATCGTGCACGCCTGTACCGCCAGCCGGCCCGGCAGCCCCGACAGCGGCCCGGCCTCCTCAGGGCCGAACACTGACAGCAACCGACGCTGGATGCCCGACACTCGCGCCGGCAGACGCGCATCAAGTGCGCGGCCACCGCCCGTCAGCTGCACGCAGATCACTGCACAGCCGGGCAACGCCATCCACCTGGTGATGGAGGACACGCTGCGCTAGTTCCACGACGCCAAGGTCGTGCCCGTGTCCCGCACGCCGTCGCAGACGGCGGCAATGATCACGGCCTGCTGCGCGCGATGGGCACCCGTGGTGCAGAAGTCGGGCTATCCGCCCTGACGGGTTTGCCCCACTCCGTGCCTGGAGAAAGCGCAGCGCCCTTCAAGCACCGCTTTCGGCTCCACCGTCGCTATACAGCCGATAGCACCCTGCGCATATATCACCAGGGGAAAGGGCCAACGTGACCGAAAAAACCCAATTTCACCCAAATCGTCGCCGACTCCCTGGGCTTCACCGACCCGGGTTGCCATGGCGGGCGCAATGCCGACTTCGGACCGGCGTCTCCCGTGCTCGCTGACATGGCCGCGGGCGACATCAAGTTCACCCAGGACCACAACAACTCACCGCTATGCTCGCCCATGGACTGGATCATGGAGGCGCTACGACGCTCGGGCCAGATCGACAACACCCTGGTGGTCTCCGCCAGCGACAACGGCAGCGAGCGCGTCTGCGACAACTGGCCGCTGGTGGGCGGCAACTCTCGGCTATTCCGTCAAGGACATGCCGCAGCGCTGACGGCTACGCCAAGGGCGTGGCGGCCACCATGTCCTTCAGCCAGAATGAAAAGGCCTGCAGCGCCGGCGACTGGTGCTGAGCGGGGGTCACGAGGTAGTAGCCGCGCTCGCCGCGCAGCGGCTGGGGGCAGGCCACGACGAGCTCGCCGCGCGCCATCTCGGCCTCGATCAGCATGGGTGGCATCAGCGCCACGCCCAGGCCATGGGCCGCGGCCACCGCCGTCATCGAAAAAAGTTCATAGCGCGGGCCGTCCAGCGCGCGTGGTGCGTCCTGCACGCCCATGGCCTCGAACCATTGGCGCCAACCGTAGGGGCGTGTGCTCTGCTGCAAAAGCGGCAGGCGCGCCAGCACCTGCGGTGGCACACCCTGGTGCGCGCGCCCGGTGCCGCGCGCCATGCCGGACTGCTGAGCGGCCTGCTCCAGCAGGCGCGGGCTGCACACGGGCAGCACGTCCTCGGGCATCAACAGCAGCGCCTGCACGCCAGGCCAGTTGGCCACCTGCTCCGGCGTGCCGGCGTATAGCGCTGCGTCGAAGCCCGTGTCGGTGAACAAGAAGGGCCGGGTCTGGGTCTCGATGTGCACCACGATCTCGGGGTGACGCTCGGCCAGCAGCGGCAGGCGCGGGATCAGCCAGCGCGTGGCAAAGGTGGCCACCGCCGCCAGCGACAGTGCGCCGCCATGGCCCTGGTGCGCCATCACGTCCAGGGTGTCCTGCTCCAGCCCCTGCAGCCAGCGCGCCACCTGGCGCCCATAGTGCCGCCCCGCGGCGGTGAGCACCACCCCATGGCGCGTGCGCCGAAACAGCTGCACGCCAAGCTGGTCTTCGAGCGCCAGGATCTGGCGCGACACCGCGCTTTGCGTGAGCGACAGCTCCTGCGCCGCGCGGGTATAGCTCTCATGCCGCGCCGCGGCCTCGAAACAGGCCAGCGCCTGGGTGGATGGCAGATGTCGTCGCATGGGCACATCTTAGTCAAATATTCGAATTTCTCATTTATAGATGCGAATAAGTCGCTTGCCATACGGTTTGCCGCAGGGCTACGATGCAGCCCATCAACACGCCATGCACACCATGCATGCATACCCCCTTTAACCACCTTTGCAACGGAGACACCATGACCCGCACCGCCTTCCAATGGGACGACCCCTTCCAACTCGACCAGCAGCTCACCGAGGACGAACGTGCCATTCGTGATGCCGCCCGCGCCTACTGCCAGGACAAGCTCGCCCCTCGCGTGCTGGACATGTTCCGTCACGAGAAAACCGACATCACCATCTTCCGCGAGATGGGCGAACTGGGCCTCTTGGGCCCCACCATCCCCGCTCAGTACGGCGGCGCAGGCCTGAACTACGTGAGCTACGGCCTGGTGGCGCGCGAGATCGAGCGCGTGGACTCGGGCTACCGCTCCATGGCCAGCGTGCAGTCGTCCCTGGTCATGGTGCCGATCAACGAATTCGGTTCCGAGGCGCAGAAGCAGAAATACCTGCCCAAGCTGGCATCGGGTGAATACATCGGGTGCTTCGGCCTGACCGAGCCCGACCACGGCTCCGATCCCGGCTCCATGGCCACGCGGGCCTATCGTGTAGATGGCGGCTACCGCCTCAAGGGCAACAAGATGTGGATCACCAACAGCCCCGTGGCCGACGTGTTCGTGGTCTGGGCCAAGGAGGTCGAGCCCTCGGGCACCGTGGGTCAGATCCGCGGTTTCATCCTGGACAAGGGAATGAAGGGCCTGTCGGCCCCGGCCATCCACGGCAAGGTGGGCCTGCGGGCGTCCATCACCGGCGAGATCGTCATGGACGACGTGTTCGTGCCCGAGGAAAACGCCTTCCCTGAGATCCGTGGCCTCAAGGGCCCGTTCACCTGCCTGAACAGCGCACGCTTTGGCATCGCCTGGGGCGCCATGGGCGCGGCCGAGTCCTGCTGGCACACCGCCCGCCAGTACACGCTGGACCGCAAGCAGTTCGGCCGCCCGCTGGCCGCCAACCAACTCATCCAGAAGAAGCTGGCCGACATGCAGACCGAGATTACCCTGGGCCTGCAGGCCGCACTGCGCGTGGGCCGCATGAAGGACGAGCACCAGAACGTGGTCGAGATCACGTCGCTGATCAAGCGCAACAACTGCGGCAAGGCCCTGGACATTGCCCGCCTGGCACGCGACATGATGGGCGGCAACGGTATCAGCGACGAGTTCGGCGTGGCGCGCCACCTGGTGAACCTGGAGGTGGTCAACACCTACGAAGGCACGCACGACGTGCACGCCCTCATCCTGGGCCGCGCGCAGACCGGGATTGCGGCGTTTGCCAACTGATCCAAGCAATAGAAACAGCTCAATCGGTGAGATCTATGGACTCGTCGTCCCCGGGCAGGCGATGTACGCGCAGCCCGTCATTCCCACGAAAGCGGAGGTGACGAAGCCAAGGCTCGTCAACGGAAAACGCTGCTTGAGCCATAAAAACAATAGCTGCTAGCGCTTACCCTATAAGTGTTAGCAGCTGTTTTTATAGATAATCCACCCGCATTTACGCGGCCACGGATCGTGGCCGCACCATCTTGCCATCACCGCCATCACATTGCTCGCGCATTTCAAAACAGGAGATAAAAGCATGATCCGTCGCAGCGTCCTCACCCTGGGCATTCTGGCTCTGCTGGGCAGCACCGCCCACGCACAATCGAGCTATCCCAACAAGCCCATCCGCTTGCTGGTGCCCTTTGCCGCGGGCGGCACCACCGACCTGATCGCCCGCGTGGTGGCCGAGCCCCTGGGTCGCGAGCTGGGTCAGGCCGTGGTGGTGGAAAACCGTGGCGGTGGCGGAGGCGCCATCGGCGCGGCCGAAACGGCGCGCGCCACCCCCGACGGCTACAACCTGGGCGTGGCCACGGTGTCCACCACGGCGACCAACCCGGCCATCAACCCCAAGATCCCGTACAACGTGTTCACGGACTTCACGCCCGTCGTGAACATCGCCGCCACGCCCAACGTCATAGCCGCCAACCCGCAGTTCGTGGGCAAGGACTACAAGGCCTTTCTCGCCGAGGTCAAGACCAACCCCGGCAAGTACTCGTTCGGCTCGCCCGGCACCGGCAGCATCGGCCACCTGATGATGGAAATGTTCATGCTGGAGACGGGCGCCAAGATGACCCACGTGCCCTACCGGGGCTCGGGCCCGGCCCTGAACGACGCGGTCGCGGGCCAAATTCCGCTGATCTTCGACAACCTGCCCTCGGCCCTGCCCTTCATCAAGGACAAGCGCCTCACCGCCCTGGTCGTGGCCGCACCGCAGCGCCTGGCCGTGCTGCCGGACGTTCCCACGCTGGCCGAGGTAGGCCTGCCCAACGTGAACCGCATGGCCTATTACGGCATTGTCGGCCCCAAGGGCCTGCCCAAGGACATCGTGGACAAGGTCAACGCCGCCGTGCACAAGGTGCTCAAGGACCCGGCCGTGCGCAAGCGTATCGAAGACACGGGCTCGCTGATCGTGGCCGACACGCCGGAGAAGTTCGCGCAGGAGATCAAAGCCGAGTACTCCGCCTACAAGAACGTGGTGGACAAGCAGAAGCTGACCCTGGACTGAAACAGCACCGGCCGCAGTTGACCGCCTTGAACGCGTTGCAAACCCCGCCCCGGCGGGGTTTTTGCTGGGCCGGGGTCAACCAGAATGTGCGGCCGTGCGTCAGATTCACAACTCCGCGCTCCAAACCCGTCATGCCCCTACTCCGTCTGTCCTCGTCGCGCCTCGTCGGCGCCTGCCTGCCCGGCCTGCTGGTCGCAGGCTGCGTTGCCGTGCCGGACGACCCCTACTATGGGGGTGGCGGTTACTACCCGGGCCCTTCGTCGATGACGGTTTACGAGCAACCTGGCCTGATCTATTCCGCCCCGCCCCCTGGGTGGCGCAACTATCCCCCGCCGCCATCGGGCTGGCGCGCGGATGCCTGGCGCGAACGTCAGTGGCGCCAGTCGCGCGAGCGCGAGGCCTATGAACGCCGCGAGTCCGACCGCCGCCGCGAGTTGGATCAGCGCTGGCGTGAGCCGCGGCCGTTGCCACAACCCAATCCCAACGGCATGCGCCCAGGCCGCGACATGAACGCCGAACGCAACAACCCCAACAACCCCAGCCCGTGGCCGCGCCCAGGGGGCGCGCGTCCCGATTGGCGCTGAGCAGCCCTTTCAACCGCCCACCCGCAGTAGACCCGCCATGACCTTCTCGTTCCAGCACCCCGCCGGCGCGGCCCTGGCAGTCGCCATTTTCTGCAGCGTGCCGGCCGCGGCGCAGGTGGTGCGCTGCACCGACCCGGCAACCGGCAAGATCACCTACACCGACGGCGATTGCCGACGCGGCGAGGCGGCGCGCGAGGTGGAGGCACGCAAGAGCCCCCAGGAGATCGCTCAGGAGCGCGAGCAGGCTGCCGAGGCACTGCAGCGCAAGCAAGAGCGCCTTCAGTTGGAAGACCGGCAGCGCCGCGAGGAACAGTTGGCCGAACGCGCCGCGCGCGCGGCCCAGCCCAGCGCCGCCTACGACCCCGCCCAGTCGCCGCAATGCCAGCGCGCCCGCAAGCAGCTGCAGGATCTGCTGCCCACGCTGGGTCAGGGGCTGTATGACGAACAGGCGCGGCTTGACGCCGCCCAGCGCCAGGCCGACCTGGCCTGCCTCAGCCCCGCAGAATACGCACGCACCGAGCGCAGCCGCAGCTACCGCTCCATCTACACATCGCCCTACTACACGCGCCCTACGGTTGTCGTGCCGCCACGCCCCATGCCTGCGCCGCCACAGCGCGAAATTGCGAACTGCAACGTGTTTCGCTGCTACGACGGCAAGGGCAATACCTATCCGCGCTGAATGAGTGACGTGGCGGCCAGCCCCTCGCGCACCGTGGGATAGCGCAGGCGCAGGCGCAGTTCGCGCGCCATGCGCGTGGTGACCAGGCGGCGCGACTCGCCCATGAAGCTCAGCAGCGACAGCGGCAGCAGCTCCTGCGCCTGACTGCGCGGCACGCGCGGCGGGCGCGGCAGGCCGTACAGGTCGGCCGCCAGGTCGAAGTAGTCGCCCATCTTCATCTGGCTGTCATCGGCCACGTTGTAGATACGCTGTGGCCGCCCACGCCAGAGCGCCGTGATGCAGGCGCGTGCCAGGTCGTCGGCGTGGATGTGGTTGGTGTACACGTCATCGGCCGCGGCCAGCACGGGCGTGCCGCGGCGCAGCCGCGCCTCGGGCGTGCCGCCCTCGCGGTCGCTGGCGTAGATGCCGGGCACGCGCAGCATGCTCACACGCACGCCCGCACGCCCCAGGTGGCGCATCGCAGCCTCAGCATTCACGCGGCGCTGGGCGCGTGGCGTGGCCGGTGCCACTGGGCGCGACTCGGCCACCCAGCCGCCCGAGCAGTCGCCATACACGCCCGTGGTGGAGGCATAGACCAGCGCCTGAGGCAGCGTGCGCCGGCGCAGCGCGCGTGCCAACGCCACGCTGCGCGGGTCCAGCCACCAGCGTGGGCCCACCTCCTGCTGGCCCGGTGGTGGCGCCAGGTGCAGCACGCGCGTTGCCAGGCCGGCCAGACGTGCCAGCGTGGCCGCGTCGTCCAGGTTGCCCGTGAGTGGCGTGATGCCAGCGGCGCGCAGAGAGGGCGCCCGCTCAGGCGTCGAGGTGAGGGCCAGCACGCGCGGGCCGCCCGAGCTCAGGCTGCGCGCCACGCGCAGGCCCACGTCGCCGCAGCCGATGATGAGCAGGCGCTGGCGCCGAAAGCGCGCCGGCCGCGCGCCGAGAGGGTTTTGGTTTGAGGGCAAAATCGGTCGCTTTGCTTGAAGCCAGATAACGCCCCCGAGGATACCCACTGCCATGACCAGCGCCGAGAACGCATTCCAGATCAGCGTGCAGCCCAGCGGCCGCGCCTTCGAGGCGCAGGCCGGCGAATCCATTCTCACGGCCGCCATCCGCAGCGGCGTGGGCCTGCCCTATGGCTGCAAGGACGGCGCCTGCGGCTCCTGCAAGTGCAAGAAGCTCAGCGGCTCCGTGGTGCATGGCGAGCACCAGCACAAGGCGCTGAGCGTCGAGGAGGAAGAGGCAGGCTACGTGCTCACCTGCTGCGCACGGCCGCTGACCGACGTGGTGCTCGAGTCGCGCCAGGTGACGGACGAGAGCGCCTACCCCATCCGCAAGCTGCCCGTGCGCGTGAACACGCTCACGCGTCTGTCGCCCGATGTGATGCAGCTGCGCCTGCAGCTGCCAGCCAACGACAACTTCCGCTACCACGCGGGGCAATATATGGAATTCATACTGCGCGATGGCAGCCGCCGCGCCTATTCCATGGCCACGGCCCCGCACCAGCAGGACACCACACCGGGCGTGGAACTGCACATACGCCACATGCCGGGCGGCAAGTTCACCGAACATGTGTTCGGCGCCCTGAAGGAAAAGGAGATCCTGCGCGTGGAAGGGCCGTTCGGCAGCTTCTACCTGCGTGAGGACTCGGACAAACCCATGATCTTCCTGGCCTCGGGCACGGGTTTCGCGCCCATCAAGGCGCTGATCGAGCAAATGCAGCACAAGGCCATCGCGCGCCCCGCCACGCTGTACTGGGGCGGACGCCGTCCGCACGACCTGTACATGGACGCCTGGGTGCGCGAGCGCCTGGCCGAACTGCCCCAACTGCGCTACGTGCCCGTGGTCTCCGACGCCCTGCCCGAGGACGGCTGGACGGGCCGCACGGGCTTCGTGCACCAGGCCGTCATGGACGATTTTGCCGACCTCTCGGGCCACCAGGTCTATGCCTGTGGCGCGCCCATCGTGGTGGACTCGGCGCGCGCGGCCTACAGCGCCGAGCGCGGCCTGCCGCCCGAGGAGTTCTACGCCGACGCCTTCACCTCCGAGGCCGACAAGCACGGCGGCTGACCGCCGTTGCGCCGCTACCCCGCCAGCTCTGCGGTTTCGCGCACCGCGGTTTGGTCCTGCCGGGCCTGGTCGTGCCATACACCGTAGGCACAGGCCTCGTCGAGCTGCGCCACATAGGGCGCGATGTCGTAGCCGTTGGACCGCAGCCAGGCGTCGTTGTAGTAGCTGTCCAGGTAACGGTCGCCCGAATCGCAGGCCAGCGTCACGATGGAGCCCGCCTGATTGTTCCGCGCCATCTCGCAGGCCAGCTGCATGGCAACGTAGAAGTCTGTGCCAGTGGAGCCGCCGTAGCGGCGCCCCACAAGTCGCTGCAGCACGCGTATCGCAGCATACGAGGCCGCATTGGGCACCCGCTCCATGCGGTCGATGACATCGGGTATGAACGAGGGTTCGACGCGCGGCCGTCCTATGCCCTCCACGTTCGATCCACGGCTGCTGGTAATCGACGCATCGCGCTGCTGGAAATAGTCGTAGAACACCGAGTGTTCGGGGTCCACCACGCACAGCTGAGTTGCATGGCCCTGATGGCGGATGTAGCGGCCGATGGTGGCCGAGGTGCCGCCGGTGCCCGCGCCGACGACGATCCAGGCCGGCGTAGGGTGCGGCTCGCCGCGCATCTGCTGGAAGATGGATTCGGCGATGTTGTTGTTGCCCCGCCAGTCGGTCGCCCGCTCCGCGTAGGTGAACTGGTCCATGTAATGGCCGTTGCATTCGTGCGCCAGGCGCTCCGCCTCTGCATACAACTGGGCCGAACTATCGACGAAATGGCAGTGGCCGCCATAAAACTCGATCTGCGCTATTTTTGCCGGCGAGGTGCCACGCGGCATCACGGCCACGAAGGGCAGGCCCAGCAGGCGCGCGAAATAGGCCTCGGACACGGCCGTGCTGCCCGACGAGGCCTCGACGATGGTCGTGCCCTCGCGAATCCAGCCATTGCACAGCCCGTAGAGGAACAGTGACCGGGCCAGCCGGTGCTTGAGGCTGCCGGTGGGATGGGTCGACTCGTCCTTCAGGTAGAGCCGCACCTGCGGCATGGCGGGCAGATCGACCTGCAGCAAATGGGTGTCCGACGAACGCTGGTAGTCGCGTTCTATGCAGCGCACTGCCTGCACGACCCAGCCCCTGCTGAGCGCCTCCTCTGCGGCAATGGTTTGAATGGATGGCATGGATCGAGCTTCCTTTGTGTAACGGCCCCCGCGCACAAACGACCCGGGGATGCACGCAGTCTCCCCTTGCAGAGGCTGGTGTACAAACGGGCTTTTTCACAGGCAGCATTCGTCAAATGCAAAAGCTTATGCACTACAGCCTGGTGGACATCCGGCTCTTCGTTGCCGTTGCCGACGCCGCCAACGTGTCGCGTGGCGCCGCCAACTGCTTTCTCGCCCCCTCCTCCGCCAGCCTGCGCATCAAGCAGCTGGAGGAGAGCCTTGGCACGCGGCTGTTTGTGCGCGAGGCCCGTGGCGTCTCTCTGACCCGCGCCGGCCAGGTGATGCTGGAGCATTGCCGCCGTTGCCTGGCAGAGCTGGAGCAGATGCACGCCAACCTGGCACCCTATGCCCAAGGCGTGAAGAGCCATGTCACGCTGTTCGCCAACAGCACGGCGATTGCCTCCTACCTGCCCGAAGACCTGTCGGCCTTTCTGCGCGCCTACCCCGCCGTGCGCGTGTCGCTCGAGGAGCGGTTGAGCCATGAGATCGTGGCGGCCGTGGCCGAGGGCCGGGCGGACCTTGGCGTCGTCACCTGGGATGACGAACACCCCGACGTGCAGTTCTGGCCCTACCACGAAGACGAGCTGGTCATCGTGACGCCCATGGCCACGGAACTGGGGCAGGACGGCAAGGCCCGCTTTGCCGATTGCCTGGCCCACCCCATCGTGTCCCTGGCCAGCGGCACGGCGATACACACCTTCATCGTCGGCAAGGCCGCGGCGCTGGGTTACCCAATCGACGTGCGCATACAGGTCGCGGGCTTTTCTGCCGTCATTGCGCTGGTGCGCTCGGGTGCCGGCATCGCCATCGTGCCGCGCTCGGTGCTGCGCAACCTGCAGGGCGACGGCGTGCAGACCCTGGGCCTGCAGGAGCCCTGGGCCCTGCGCCGGCTGAGCGTGTGTGCCAGGAGCGACGAAAAGCTGCTGTCCAGCCACGGCCTGGCCCTGCTGGAGCGACTGCGCGGCGCCTATCGCGGCCCCGCATGAATCCAGCGGTTGCGCATGAGCTTTTGTTTTTGACGAATGGAACTATTGGATTTACTCGTTTGTCCCGGCGCGCACGGCATGAAAAACTGACTGCATCCCAACCCAGTTGAAAAGCCGCTCAAGACGGTTTGGCAACGACATCCACGGAGACAGTCCATGCAGTCCATGAACCACTGGCAGCGCGTCGAGGCGGCGATGCACGGCGAGGCCACCGACAGGCCCCCGGTCGCCCTGTGGCGCCATTTCCCCGACGACGACCTGCACCCCGACAAGCTGGTGGCGCACACGCTGCAGTGGCAGAACAAGTGGCAGTTCGACCTCGTCAAGTTCATGCCTTCGGGCACCTATGGCGTCGAGGACTGGGGCGCCGTCAGTGCCTACCGCGGCGCGGCCAACGGAGCGCGCGAGGTGACCCATCCGGCCGTGCTGCGTACCGAGGACTGGCGACGCATCGCCCCGCTGGATGTGCGCAGCGGCTCCTATGGCCGGCAGAACGACGCCCTGGCCGCCACGGCCAGGGCGCTTGGAGGACGGGTGCCGCTGCTGCAAACGGTCTTCAGCCCGTTGACAACGGCGCGCAAGATGTCCAGCGAGAGATTGTTCGCCGACCTGCGGCGCGCCCCCGAGGAGCTGGAGCACGCGCTCATGGTCATCACCGAGGTCACGATCCGCTTCGCGCTCGATGCCCTGGCAAAGGGCGCTCATGGCCTGTTCTTCGCCACGCAGCTGGCGTCGCACCGACTCCTGAACGAGGCCGAGTATGAGCGCTTTGGCAAACGCTACGACCTGATGGTGTTCGACGCGCTGCGCGGAAAGGCCAGGCTCAACATGCTGCACGCCCATGGCGACGACATCATGTTCGACCTGCTCGCGGACTACCCGGCGCAGATGCTCAACTGGCACGACCGGCTGACGGCGCCAACGATCGCGCAGGCCTCGGAGCGCTTTCCCCGGCTGCTCGTGGGCGGCATCAACGAACATGGCACGCTGCTGCGCGGCAGCGAGCAGGATATTGAGCATCAGGTGCACGAGGCATTGGCCCAGGTCGGCGGCCGGCGCCTGATGATCGGCCCGGGCTGCGTGCTGCCCGTGGCCGCCACGGATGCCAGCATCCGCGCCGTGGTGCGTGCCGCGCACCAGTTCCAGGAAAGCCTGGCCTGCGCCTGACGCAAATCCCATGTAAAGCATACGCAAACCCGCCGATCTCGATAATGCCCCCCCGGAGACAAACCATGCGCAATTCACTTTTCACTCTTGCCTTGAGCTGCACGCTGGCCGCCGGCCTGACAGCCCCCGCTTTTGCGACCACCCCCGAATGGCCGGCCGCCGACAAGCCCATACAAATCATTGTTCCGGCACCGGGTGGTGGCGGCACGGGCGACACCATCGCCAGGCTGATGGCCGACCGCCTGTCCAGAAAGCTCAAGACCGCCGTCATCGTGGACAACCGCGGCGGCGCCAACGGCAATATCGGCGCGACTGCCGCGGCGGCGGCCCCGGCCGACGGCTTCAAGCTGCTGTTCTCCTGGGCCGGCACCCTGGCCGTCAATCCCAGCCTGTACCGCGGCCTGCCTTTCGACCCGCAAAAGAGCTTTGTGCCCATTGCCCTGGTCGCCGATGTGCCCAACATCCTGGTGGTCAACAATGAGCTGCCGGCGCGCGACCTGGCCGAATTTGTCAGCATTGCCAAGTCCAGCCCCGAGCGCCTGAACTATGGCTCCACCGGCAATGGCAGCTCCATGCACCTGGCCGGCGAGCTCTTCAAGCGCGAGACGGGCACGCAGCTCGTGCATGTGCCCTATGCGGCGCCGGGACAGGCGACGACGAACCTGATGTCCAACGAAATACAGGCCATGTTCCAGCTCGTGCCGGGCGTGGTCGGGCAGGTCAAGGCCGGCAAGCTGCGCGCCCTGGCCGTGATGGCGCCGACGCGCTCCCAGGCGCTGGCCGATGTGCCGACCACCACGGAACTGGGCTACCCCAAGCTGCAGTCATCGACCTGGTTCGCGCTGCTGGCGCCCAAGGGCACGCCGGCGGGCGTCGTCGATCGCCTGAATGCCGAGGTCAATGAGGTGCTGCAGGACCCCGAGGTGAAAAAAAGCCTGGCCACCATGGGCGCGACGCCACTCGGTGGCACGCGCCAGGCACTGGCGGAGCATCTCGCGGCCGAGACCACCAAGTGGGCGCGCGTGATCAAGGACAGCGGGATCCAGATTCAGTAATCCGCGACCTCCCCAAAGAGGGCGCCACGGCCGATTCAGGCCGCGGCGCCCTCTGCGCTGTGATGGCGGCAATACCCCCGCCCGCACCGACCAGGGTCGGCTTTTGCACAATGGAGGCCTATGAAGCGCAGAAACCTCATTCTTACGACGGCCGCCCTCGGTGCGGCATTCACCGCCCGCCTGAGCCATGCGCAAGAGGGCCCCATACGGCTGATCGTGCCCTACTCGCCCGGCGGCCCGCTCGACGTGACGGCCCGCGCCTTGGCCGAGCGCGTACGTGGCACGCTGGGCGTGGTGGTGGTGGACAACAAGGCCGGCGCCGGCGGCAACATAGGTGCCGACCTGGTCGCCAAGGCAGCGCCCGACGGCCTGACCATAGGCATCGCAGCCACGGCCACCCATGCAGTCAACCCCTGGCTCTACAGCCGCATGCCCTACAACGCGGCCAAGGACTTTGCCGGCATCACGCAGATGGTGCGCGTACCCAATGTGCTGGTGATGAACGCCCAGCGCGCCGAGCAGCTCAAGATCCACAACGTGCAGGACCTCATTGCCTACGCGCGCGCCAACCCGGGCAAGCTCAACTACGGCAGCGGCGGCAACGGCAGCGCCGGCCACCTGGCCGGCGAGATGTTCAAGCAGAAGGCCGGCATCTACGCCCTGCACATCCCGTATCGCGGCGCCAGCCCCGCGCAACTGGCGCTGCTGGCCGGCGAGGTGGACTTCAACTTCGACAACCTGGCCGCCGCCGCGCCCAACATCAAGGCCGGCAAGCTCAAGGCGCTGGCCGTGACTTCGCTGGCCACCAGCCCCATGCTGCCGGGCGTACCGCCGCTTTCGGACAATTTCAGGGGCTTCTCCATCGACACCTGGTGGGGCCTGGTCGCCCCCGCCGGCACGCCCAAGCCGGTGATTGCAAAACTGAATAAGGCGTTCACCGACGCCCTCAGGGCGCCCGAGACCAGGACCCGCTTCGAGGCCCTGATGGCCGAGCCCGTGCCCACCACGCCGGAGCAATTCGACGCCTTCATGGCCGCCGAGCGCGTCAAGTACCAGCAACTGGTGAAGGCCACGGGCGCCAAGGTCGATTGAGTAACAACGGCGGTCAACTGCCGGGTTCACGCTCAGCGCAGCCCAGGGCAGTCGCCTGCGCCGCCTGGCGTGGATCGACACGCCAGAGGGTCTGCCCGTCGCCGGTGTACACGGCCTGCGCCCGCTCCAGAAACGGGTAGCGCTCGCGCAGATCGCTGCTGGCCACCACCCAGGACACGCCGCCATGGCACAGCTGCGCCGGCAGGGCCTCGGGGGTCAGCAGCAGGCGCCGGGCCAGGGCCGGATCGAAGGCGCCTGCGTCTGCAATTTCCTTGCGCCAGTTGTCGCGCAGCGCGACCTCGGGGTCGTTCCAGTCATCGACCACGAACACCGGCCGCGAGAGGTGCGCGTAGAACGGCACGTCGTAACGGTAGCCCTTGAGCATGTAGACCGGTTCCCCGGCCTGATGCCGCGCACCCAGCGCCAGGCCCAGGCCGCGCGTGGAATGGCGCTGATCCACTGCCAGGCCGATCACCAACGCCTGCCCGACCAGCGCACCGCAGGCCAGCGTGGCCCACCAGCGGCGCCGGCGTCCGAAGGGCTCACCCGCGCGAGCGCTGGCATCGGCAATCAGCCAGGCCAGAGGCGGCACGGCCGGCAAGATGTAGCCCAGCAGCTTGGACTGCGGCAGCGAGAAAAACAGCAGCACGCAGCCCACCGCCAATGCCATCAACAGCCGCACGGCGCCATGCGGTCCGGCGGCGCCGAAGTAGCCGCGCGCGAACACCGCACGGGCCCACAGAATGGCGGGCAGGCTGCACAGCGCCAGCACCACGGGGTAGAACCACAATGGCTGCGCGTTGTTGAAGCCGCCAGCCGCAAAGCGCTGGAAATGCTGAACGACAAAGAAGTAATGCAGGAAGCCTTCGAAGCGCTGCTGCATGGCCCAGAACCAGGGCCCGGCCACGGCCAGGAACAGCACCAGGCCCGGCAGCGACAGCAGGGCCAGCAGGGTGCGCCAGCGCCTGCGCAGAAGCAGCCACAGGCCCACCACCATGGCCGGTATCACGAAACCGATCAAACCCTTGGCCAGCACGCCAAGCGCCGCCAGGCCATAGGCCAGCCACAGCGTGCGGCGGTAAGCCAGGCCGTTTTCGTGGCACAGCGCGGCATGCGCGAGCGCAAGCACCGCGGCGGTGATGCAGCCGGCCACGAGCATGTCCAGGTTGGCGTACTGCCCGCCCACGAAAAACAGCGGCTGGGCCAGCAGCAGCACCAGGGCGCGCCAGGCATTCGCGCCGCCGCACCAGCGCCACGTGAACAGGTACATGGCCAAAGCGCCCAGCGCCGCGCCCATGATGGACCCGGCGCGCGCCGCAATTTCGGTAGGCCCGGCCAGCGACAGCGCCGCCCCCGTGATCCAGTAGAACAACGGGGGCTTGTGGAAGAACGGCAGGCCGTCGAGCATCGGCGTGAGCCAGTCGCCCGAGCGCAGCATCTCCCAGGCCACCGTGGCATAGCGACCCTCGTCGGGCAGCAGCAGCGGGCGCATCCAGGCCGTGGCTGCCAGCCAGGCCAGTATGAGCACCAGCGCTGCAAGGTGGGCCTGCCAGGCCGGCCGGTGAACCGGCGCGTTCATGCGCACCCCGCCAACGGGATTGCAGCGCCTTTTGCCCATGGCCGGGTACTGCGCACGATGGCCCACAACCCGTGCCGATCAAGCGCCCGGCAGATGACGGGCCGCGCCTTTGGTGAATTGGACATGAGAGAAACCGGGGAATTTATGGCTCGAAGCTTTCGGCGCACCCGAAGTCTGTGCCGAGTCAGCTGAAGATGTGCTTAACGTTCCTGAAACCTTCAGCCGGCCCAGTCGGCCGGTGCGTCCACACGTTCAATGGCCTGCGCCGCTACCGCCTGCAGCTGTGCGGGCGTGACCCAGCCGGGCCGCAGCTCGGCCAACGGCAGCAGCACGAAGGCACGCTGCCACATGCGCGGGTGGGGCACGGTGAGTTCGGCGCCATCGATGCTTTGCTCGCCATAGAGCAGCAGGTCCAGGTCCAGCGTGCGCGGCGCATTGCGGTAGGGACGCTCGCGACCCGCGGCCAGCTCTATGGCCTGCAGCGCATGCAGCAGGTCGAGCGGCGCCAGCGCCGTCTGCAGCTCGGCCACGACATTGAGGTAGTCGGGCCCGCCCGCGTCCACCGGTGCACTTCGATACAGCGAGGACACCTGAACAAGCCGCGAGCCCGGCAGCGCCGCCAGGGCCCGCAAGGCGTTTTGTAGGGCCGTGCGTGCATCGCCGAGGTTTGCGCCCAGGCCTATCCAGGCGCTCGCGGCGCCGGCCAGGGTGGAGGGGCTCACGCGTCGCCTGCCGCAGGCGATTGGTCACCCTCGGCCGCGCCGCCCGCCGGCTTGCGGCGACGGCGGCGGCGTTTCTTGGGTGCGGCGGCGTCCAAGGGCAGTTCGTCCGCGGCCGGCGCCCCAACGACTGCGGCAGCATCGGGCGCCTTGGGCACGCGCCGCGCCGCGGGCTGGGCCTTGCGCGGGCGGCTGCGCTGCTCCTCGCGCATCTGTTCGATCATGTCTTCGCGGCGCGCATCGTCGGCCAGAGAGAACTGCTGCCACCACTCGGCCAGGCCTTCCTCGATCTCACCCACATCGGCGCGCAGGCGCAGGAAGTCGAAACCCGCGCGAAAACGGATGTGCGCGATCATGCTGAAGGGCGTGCTGCCCGAGCGCTTCTCGAAGCGCGGCTGCATGACCCAGATCTCGCGCATGTCGGCCGCCAGCTTGCCGCGACCCGACACGTCGCCTATGCGCTTGTCGAACACCTCGTCAATCGCGTCCTGCAGCGCCGGGAAGGCGTGCTCGTTGCGTGCCAGGCGCTGCTCCCAGCCGGCCTTCACGTCCTGCCACAGCACGCAGGCCAACAGGAAGCTGGGAGCCACGGTCTTGCCCTCGCCCACGCGGCGGTCGGTGTCAGCGAGCGCTGCCTGCACAAAGGGCTGGTCTGCGCGTTCGACCACCACGTCGAGCAGTGGGTAGATGCCCTTCTCGAGCCCGAGCTTTTTCAGCTGCGCGACGGAGGCCAGCGCGTGGCCGGTCTGCAGCAGCTTGAGCATTTCGTCGAACAACCGGCTTTGCGGCACCTCCTGCAGGAGCGGCTCGCAGGCCAGCAGGGGCTTGGCGGTCTTGGGCTCGAGCGCAAAGCCCAGCGGGCTGAGCTTGGCGGCAAAGCGTACGGCGCGGATGATGCGCACCGGGTCCTCGCGGTAGCGCGTGGCGGGGTCGCCAATCATGCGCAGCACGCGCTTTTTGGCATCCTCTATGCCCTTGTGGAAGTCCACCACGACCTCGGTCTCAGGGTCGTAGTACATGGCGTTGACGGTGAAGTCACGCCGCGTGGCGTCCTCGTCCTGCGGGCCCCAGACGTTGTCGCGCAGCACGCGGCCGCTGGCGTCCACCGCGTGCTGCATGCCGGCGAGCTGCTGCTTGCTGGTCTTTTCGTTGCCGCTGACGGCCTCGGCCGCGGCGTTGTCCAGGTAGGCGCGGAAGGTGGAGACCTCGATCACCTCGTGCTCGCGCCCGCGGCCATGCACCACGTGCACGATGCGAAAGCGCTTGCCGATGATGAAGGCGCGCCGAAACAGCCCCTTGACCTGTTCGGGCGTGGCGTTGGTGGCCACGTCGAAGTCCTTGGGCTTGAGGCCCAGCAGCAGGTCGCGCACGGCGCCGCCGACGATGTAGGCCTCGAAGCCCGCCTGCTTGAGCGTGCGCACCACGTCGGTGGCGCGCCGATCCACGAGTTCGGGGTTGATGCCGTGCACCGTGGCCGGCACCTCTGCGCGCTTGCCAAAGCGGCTCTTGGTGCCGCGGCCCACGCCGGCGGCGCCCTTGCCCAGCAGTTTGTCGATGAAGGTTTTGATCATTGTTGTTGTGGGGGAAACAGGTCCAGGATGGGCCAGCCGCGTTGCTGGGCCAGGGCCCGCAGGCGCGGGTCGGGGTTGGTGGCGACGGGGTGGCTGACCTTCTCCAGCAGCGGCACGTCGTTCATAGAGTCGCTGTAGAAGGTGCTGTCCACGTCCTGCCACGACAGGCCGCGATCGGCCAGCCATTGCTCCATGCGCCGCACCTTGCCCTCGCGCATGGTGGGCACGCCGCGTATGTCGCCGGTGATCCAGCCTCCTTCGTCGCGCTCGAGCTCCAGAGCCAGCAGCTGCTCGACCCCCAGCGCCTGGGCGATGGGGCGCGTGATGAACTCATTGGTGGCGGTGATGATCAGCACCTCGTCGCCCGCATCGCGGTGGCGACGCAGCAGCGCCAGCGCCTGCTCGTGGATGGCCGGAGCAATGACCTCGCGCATGAATTGCGCATGTGCCTGGGCTGCGGCATCGGCGCCGCGCTCGCGCACGGCCTCGGTGGCAAAGCGCACGTAGTCGTGCACGTCCAGCCGGCCCGCCACATAGTCGTCGTAGAAAGCCTTGTTGCGCCGGCCGAATTCCTCCCGGTCGGTCCAGCCGATGCGGATGGTGAACTCGCCCCACTCATAGTCCGAGTCGAGCGGCAGCAGCGTGTGGTCCAGGTCGAACAGCGCCAGACGGCGACGTTGCGACTGCGTATTGGAGGTCATGCGTGTGTGTGGTTGGGGAAGCTGCGGAGCTACTCGGTTTCCAGCATGGTCTTGAGCAGCGGTATCGTGATGGCACGCTGGGTGCGCAGTGCAAAACTGTCGAGCCGGTCCAGCAGTTGCACGAGGCTGCCCAGGTCGCGCGAGAATCGCTTGAGCATGTAGTCCATCACCTCGTCTCCAAGGAAGACGCCGCGCGCATCGGCCTCCTGACGCAGCACGACGCGACGCTCCGCCTCGCCCAGCAGGTGCAGCTGAAACACATGGCCCCAGCCCAGGCGGCTGCGAAGGTCTTCGCGTAACGGCAGGTCGGCCGGCGGCAGGTCTCCAGCGGCCAGTACCCAGCGCGGCGCACCCGTCGCGGGACTGGTGGCATTGACGAACCAGTTGAAGGCCGTCGCCTGCTGCGCGGTGGAGTACAGATGCACCTCGTCGAGCAGCACGGCGGCCCAGTCCTCGTCAAACGCGGGCGGGTTGACCGTGTCGGCCTGCATCCAGCCCACGCGCAGACCCTGCGCACGCAGCGCCTCCCGCGCAGCCTTGAGCAAATGCGTCTTGCCACTGCCGGGCTCGCCCCACAGGTATACGGACACGCTCGAGCGCAAGGCGCCGCCGCTGCCGCTCTCGACGGCCAGGCGCAGATGCTGCAGCACGGCCTCATTGGGGCCGGCAAAAAAGCGCGCCAGTGTCGGCACGGGAGCCAGGCCGATGTCCAGCGCCAGTTGCCGCATGGGGCTCATGCGAGCCCTCGGTCAATGGCCTGGGCGGTAAATGGGGACATGTGCGGAAAGTGCAGCATTCAAGAGCATGCCCTGCCACGTAACAAACGCGCCAGGGTGCGGAACAAAGCGTAAACGGGAGATTTTAATCGTCGCCTGAACTTGCTGCGGGCGTCCTGCGGCCACCCGGGTATTTACCCGCCATGGCTTGCGGCCACCTTGACTTAAGCTGTCGCGCACCGATGATGGCGGCGCCGGGCCCACTGCCCACGCCTTGGCCAATGTATCGCGGCAGACGAGGAGACCTATGCGCAAGAACATGCTTTGGATCATGGCCCCGCTGGCTGCGGCGGCATTCCTGACCAGCTGTGGCGGTAGCGGCCACTTCCCCATTGTCGACAACGACCCCAATAGTTGTTCGATCCGCAGCAGCAGCGGCGCCCCCGTGGTGGTCGGCTCGGGCGTGAGCGGCGACCCGGCCGCGCCCGAGGCGGCCACCGGCTACCGCCTGGGCCTCACCGCCAAATATTCCAGCAAATACATGGTGGTAGCGAACACACCGCTGGCCACGAAGGCGGGCTGCGACATCCTCAAGGCCGGCGGATCGGCCGTCGATGCCGCGGTCGCCATGCAGGCAGTGCTGGGCCTGGTCGAGCCGCAGTCGAGCACGATTGCGGGCAGCGCCTTCATGGTGTACTACGACGCCAGCAGCAAGCAGGTCACGGCCTACGACGGGCGCGAGGCCGCCCCCGCGGCCGCCACCGGCTACTACCTCGCGCGCCAGAACCAGAATGACCCCAATTCACTCCCACCGGTGCCATCGGCACGGCGTAGCGGCCGCTCCATTGGCGTGCCCGGAGTGATGCGCATGCTGGACCTGGCACACAAGGAGCATGGCAAGCTGGCCTGGAGCGGGCTGTTCGACTACGGCATACAGCTTTCCAGCAATGGCTTCCAGATCCCGGGGCGCCTGGGCGCAGCCATTGCCAGCAATGCCGCCAGCCTGGCGCTGGACGCCAACGCCATGGCGACCTATTTCCATGCCGATGGAACGCCCCGCGTCACGGGCGAAACCATGACCAATCTGCCCTACGCCAGAACGCTCAAGACGCTGGCCGCGCAAGGCGCCGATGCCCTGTACACCGGCGACCTGGCCAAGGCCATCGTCGCCAAGGCCGCGCAGTCGGTCGGCGACGATGCCGCCAAAACACCCATCACCCCCAGCCTGATGACCCTGGGCGACCTGGCCAGCTACCGCGCCAAGAAGCGCGACCCGGTGTGCATCAACTACCGCGGCGCCTACCATGTCTGCACCATGTCGCCACCATCGTCGGGCGGCATTGCCATAGCGCAGTCGCTAGGCATACTGGGCCAATTCAACCTGGGGCAGTACGGGCCAGCCAGCCCGGCCAACGAGGGCGGCATACCCAGCGTGATGGGCGTGCATCTGGTGTCAGAGGCCGAGCGCCTCGCCTACGCCGACCGTGACAAGTATGTGGCCGACACCGACTTCATCCAGTTGCCGGCCCAGGGCCTGGCCTCGCTGCTGAGTCCCAGCTATCTGCAGCAGCGCGCCAGCCTTATCAACGCTGACAAGAGCATGGGCACCGCCGCCGCAGGTGACTTCGGGCCCGTGCCTCAGGGCGTGGACAAAACCGTGGAGCATGGCACCACGCATTTCTCGGTGGTCGATACCTATGGCAACGTCGTGTCGATGACGACGACGGTGGAGTCGAGCATGGGGTCGTTCCACATGGTGGAGGGCTTTTTGCTCACCAACCAGCTCACCGATTTCTCCGCCCTCCCGGTGGACGCCAGCGGCCAGCCCGTGGCCAACCGCGTGGCGCCCGGCAAGCGCCCGCGCAGCACCATGGCCCCCACGTTGGTCTTCAGGGGCAGCGCCCCGGG
>JAFECU010000275.1 GCA_018242005.1 Pseudomonadota bacterium
GCCTGTATCAGCCCCTCACCCCCGCCCTCTCCCCCAAGGGGGCGAGGGAGTGGACATCGGCGCCGATGACACCATGCCGGCAAGATGCCGGCGCTCCTTTAACCCCCATTGGCCTGCAAAAACAGCCGATACGCGGGGTTCTGCGTCTCTTCCACATAGGGGTAGCCCAGCTGCTGCAGGAAGGCGTCGAACGCGGCGCTGTCCTCGGCCGGCACCTGCATGCCGACGAGGATGCGGCCGTAGTCCGCGCCCTGGTTGCGGTAGTGGAACAGCGAGATGTTCCACGTGGGCTGCATCAGGCTCAGAAACTTGAACAGCGCGCCGGGCCGCTCGGGGAAGGTGAAGCGCATCAGCCGCTCGTCGCGCGCCAGGGGCGAGCGCCCGCCGACCAGGTGGCGCAGGTGTTCCTTGGCGAGCTCGTCATGCGTCAGGTCAAGCGCCTCGAAGCCGTGCTTGACGAAGTTTTTGGCGATTTTTTCCGACTCGCCCCGGCCGTGTGTGGACAGGCCGACGAACACATGGGCTACTCTTTCGTGGCTGATGCGGTAGTTGAATTCGGTCACGTTGCGCGGCCCGCCGGGCAGCGCGCCCACCAACTCGCAGAAGCGCTTGAAGCTGCCGCGTTCCTCGGGGATGGTGACGGCGAACAGCGCCTCGCGTTCCTCGCCCACGTCGGCGCGCTCGGCCACGAAGCGCAGGCGGTCGAAGTTCATGTTGGCGCCCGACAGAATCGTGGCGTAGGTTTCGCCCTTGGTCTTGTGGCGCGCCACATACTGCTTGATGGCGGCCACGCCCAGGGCGCCCGAGGGTTCGACGATGCTGCGCGTGTCGGCAAAGATGTCCTTGATGGCGGCGCAGACGGCGTCGGTGTCGACGATCACGTAGTCGTCCACCAGCGCATGGGCGACGCGGAAGGTTTCCTCACCCACGATCTTCACGGCCGTGCCGTCGGCAAACAGGCCCACGTCGGGCAGCTGCACGCGCTGGTGCTGGCGCGCCGACTGGGCCATGGCGTCGGAGTCGTTCATCTGCACGCCGATGACCTTGGTCTGCGGGCTCACCGCCTTCAGGTAGTTGGCCACGCCGGCAATCAGCCCGCCGCCGCCAATCGGCACGAACACGGCGTCGAGCCGGTGGCTGCCCAGGGCCTGCAGCTGGCGCAGCATCTCCATGGCAATCGTGCCCTGGCCGGCGATCACGTCCGGGTCGTCGAAGGGGTGGACGAAGGTCAGGCCCTCGCTTTGCTGCAGGCGCACGGCGTGCTCGTAGGCGTCGGAATAGCTGTCGCCGGCCAGCACCACCTCGCCGCCCAGGGTCTTGACGGCGTCCACCTTCACCTGGGGCGTGGTCGTGGGCATGACGATCACGGCGCGCGTGCCCAGCCGGGCCGCGCTCATGGCCACGCCCTGGGCATGGTTGCCGGCCGAGGCGCAGATCACGCCCTTGGCGAGTTGCTCGGCGGGTAGTTGCGCCATCTTGTTGTACGCCCCGCGCAGCTTGAAGCTGAATACGGGCTGCTGGTCCTCGCGCTTCAAGAGAATCTTGTTGTGCAGGCGGCGCGACAGCGATCGGGCGGGTTGCAGGTCGGACTCGACGGCCACGTCGTACACGCGTGCCGTGAGGATTTTGGTCAGGTAGTCGAAGGGGGTGAGGGGCTCAGTCATGGTGCGATACCGCGGGCGCCATGGTGCGGGCGGCCGGGGCGCACATCATAGGCGCAGCGTGCCGGGCCGGCGCCGGGCAAAAAAAAGCCCCGGGCGGTAAGGCCTGGGGCTTAATCCATCCTTTTGAGGAGATGGAGGAGACAATCGGCGCGACGCATCGTGCATCGCATGGGTCGAATTGTAGCGTGTTGGGTGTTGCGTTGCAGCAAAATCGCGGCTTTGCACAAAATTAATTACGGGTTCACCCTGATTTTTGGAGAAAAACAACATGGAATGCACAGTGAGCTGGACAGGCAGCGCCGGTACGCGCTCGGGTATGGGCTTTGTGGCCGAAACCGGCAGCGGCCACATCCTGGCCATGGATGGCGCGCCCGACGCCGACCGTCCCGAGAACGGCGGCCAGAACCTGGCGCCGCGCCCCATGGAGGCCGTGCTGGCCGGCACGGGCGGTTGCACCGCCTACGACGTGGTGCTGATACTGAAGCGCGGGCGCCACGATGTGCGCGGCTGCAGCGTGAAGCTCAGCTCCGAGCGCGCGCCGGCCGACCCCAAGGTCTTCACCAAGATCCACATGCAGTTCACCGTGACCGGCCGCGGTATTCCAGCCAGCGCCGTGGAGCGCGCCATCGCCATGAGCCACGAGAAATACTGCTCGGCCAGCATCATGCTGGGCAAGACGGCGCAGATCACCACGGGCTTTGAGATCGTCGAGGGCTGAAGGGCAGGGTGGGGCGGCTGCCGTCGGGCGCCAAGAATCCGTTGACAATGTTGCATGTCGGCAACGAAATCCGGCTTTTGGCCCGAATGTGAGGGAATTCCTTTGCGAAAGCTGACGTGCTCTGTTGCAATAACACCAACTTCCCCACCAGGAGGTTGGCCCGGGGTTCCGGCGGGCGGGCGCGACACGCTCCCCCAAGCTTCACGATCCGGTGCCCTCTGTTAAACCTTGGAGTAACTCGTAATGAAAAAATCTCTGATTGCCCTGGCAGTGCTGGCCGCTTCCGGCGCCGCAATGGCTCAGTCTTCCGTGACGCTGTTCGGTATCGTTGACGCCAACTTCGGCTATGTGAACCACGCCAACCCCGCCGGCGACGCCAAGTACGGCATCGGCACCAGCGGCAACGCAACCAGCCGTCTGGGCCTGCGTGGCACGGAAGACCTGGGTGGCGGCCTGAAGGCCGGCTTCTGGCTCGAAGGCGAACTGTTCAACGACGCTGGCAATCCTTCCGGTCTCGACTTCAAGCGTGAATCCACCGTGCGCCTCGGCGGCAACTTCGGTGAAGTTCGCCTGGGTCGTGAGCTGGTCCCCACCTACCGCAAGGTTTCCTCCTATGACGTGTTCGGCCAGGTTGGTATCGGCATGTTCCGCGGTTGGAGCAACTGGGCAAACGTGCCGGGTACCGGTACCAACGTTACCACCGCTGATGCTGACGGCTATCGCGCCAGCAACATCATCAGCTACTACTCGCCCAACATCGCCGGCTTCACTGCTGGCGCGGGCTATGGCTTCGACGAGCAGACTTCGGGCAAGAACGGCCGCTACATTGGCGCCTTCGGTGCCTATGACAATGGCCCTCTGAGCGTGGCCCTGTCGTATGACCGTCGCAACATTGCCGGCACTTTGGGCGGTCCCGTGACCGGCACCAAGGACAACCTGACCGTGGGTGCGTCCTACAACCTGAACGTTGTCAAGCTGGGCACTCTGCTGCAGCAGGCCAAGTACAAGGTTGACGGCTTTGGCGGTAGCGAGAAATTCAACTCCTACGCCCTGAACGTCACGGCTCCTGTGGGCGCCGGTGAAGTCAAGGCCCAATACGTGATGTACGACCAAAAGGCCATCAGCTCCAAGGCGCACCAATTCGCCGTGGGTTATGTGCACAACCTGTCCAAGCGCACCGCCGTGTACGGTACCCTGGCCTTCCTGAAGAACAAGGATGCCTCCACCATGGGTCTGGCCGCCAAGGGCGTGAGCAACAACGACAACCCGGGTATTGGCAACAGCCAGACCGGCCTGCAACTGGGTATCCGCCACGCCTTCTAATTTCGGGCTGGCGCAAGGCCAGCTTGGAAGTTGAAGACAAAACCGCTGCCTTCGGGTGGCGGTTTTTTTTCGTCCGTGCGCGGGCCACCGTCACCTGCGCAACACCAACCTAGGGGAAACGCCTGTGGTGGGAATGCGATAGAGCGCCTGGTTTCCTGTACGTAGTTCCTAGAATCAATCTATCCGATATTTTTACAGGAGAGGGGCAGGTGATGCGTTCTGTTAACAAAAAGGTCATTGCGCTGGCGGCGGTCGCCATTTGCGGGTCGGGTGCCAGCCTGGCGCAGTCGGCAGGCACCAGCAAGCTGGAGCTGTGGGGCATAGTGGACGCGGCGGTGCGTCACACCAACCATGAAGGGGCGAACAACTCCGGCCTGACGCGGTTGCTTGGCGGCGGCATGTCGCAAAGCCGCTGGGGCATCAACGTCGAGGAGGACCTGGGCGGTGGCTCCAAGGCCCTGGTGACGCTGGAAAACCGTTTCGATGCCGATACGGGCACGCCGGCGGCCAATTCGCCGTATTTCCAGCTCGCCCATGTGGGCCTGCAGGGGCCCTATGGCCGCCTGACGGCCGGGCGCCAGTGGAACGTGCTGTTCGACCTGGTGACCAGCACCTATGCGTCCTTCCCTTACTCGCCCTACATGGAGGCCTACAAGCCGGAACTCGGCATGGCCATGGGCGCGCGAAACAGCAATATGCTGAAGTACATGTTCGCCACGCCGGACCGTAGCTGGGTGGGCGCGCTGCAGTACTCCTTTGATGAGAACAACAAGTTCGGCTATGCCGGTTTTCCCGGTGCTGCCGCGCAGATACCGGCCTATGTGGCGGGCACGCTCAATGGCGGCGCGTGGAAGACGGCGGGCGGCTACCTGCGCTACTCGGCCGCCGGCGCGGCCGTGGGGGCCGGCTACCTGCGTACGACCTTGCCTGGCGGCACCGATGTCGATGCCTGGACGCTGGGCGGTTCCTACCGCACGGGCCCCTGGTATCTGACGGCTGGCTATGGCCTCAACAAGGCCAAGTTTGCCGCGGTGACCAGCCCGGTCATGGGGCTGCGCAATGCGGTCGATGCTGGCATCCTGGGCCAGTTCTGGGCCGGCCAGTCCAATGGCGGCTTCCAGCCGGGCGATGCCAACAAGCGTCAGCTGTTCAAGCTGGGCGTCGGCTACCAGATGACCACTCAGCTCAATTTGGGCGCGCATTACTTCCGCGGCAAGCAGACGGGCTCCGCTTCGGGTCTGTCCAATGGCAATGCCGACTTCCTGGTGGCGGTGGCCGACTACGCCTTCAGCAAGCGCACCGACGCCTATTTTGGCGTGGACTACACGCGCATCAGCGGTGGCAGAGCCATCGTGCTGGACACGGCCAGCAATGCCCGTAATCGCACGGGTATCACGGTGGGCCTGCGCCACCGCTTCTGACGCCGGCCTTTGTCGCAGCGACACAAACCTCCTTCGGGAGGTTTCGCTTTTGCTGCTCTTCAATTTTGAACGGGTGGCCTCGTTGATGTTTTGGCCGTGGGGGATTTTCCACAGTGCCTTTTGACTCCGGGGCGGTGTAGCATGGCCCGATGCTTGCCTTCATCCTGCGCAGACTTCTACAGGCCCTGATCGTGATGGTCGCCGTGGCCTTCATCGCGTTCATGCTGTTCCAGTTCGTGGGTGACCCGGTGGCCATCTTGCTGGGCCAGGACGCCACGCCCCAGCAGGTGGCCGAGATGCGCGCCGCGCTGGGGCTGGACCAGCCCTTCATCGTGCAGTTCTGGCATTTCCTGGTGAATGCCGCGCAGGGCGAGTTCGGCATCAGCCTGCGCCAGGGCGCCAAGGTCTCGCGCCTGATTGCCGAGCGCTTTCCGGCCACGCTGGAGCTGTCGCTGGTGGCGGCCTTCATCGCGCTGGCCGTGGGCGTGCCCATGGGCGTGTATGCGGCGCTCAGGCGCGGCAGCTTTCTGAGCCAGCTGTTCATGACGCTGTCGCTGCTGGGCGTGTCGCTGCCCACCTTCCTGATCGGCATTCTGCTGATCCTGATCTTCTCCGTGACGCTGGGCTGGTTCCCGAGCTTCGGCCGTGGCGACGTGGTGCAGCTGGGCTGGTGGAACACGGGGCTGCTGTCGTTGGACGGCTGGCACCACATCGTGCTGCCGGCCATCACGCTGGCGATTTTTCAGCTCACCCTGATCATGCGCCTGGTGCGCGCCGAGATGCTGGAGGTGCTGCGCACCGACTACATCAAGTTCGCGCGTGCGCGCGGCCTGTCCGACCGCGCCATTCACTTCGGCCACGCGCTCAAGAACACGCTGGTGCCGGTGATGACCATCACCGGCCTGCAGCTCGGCGGCCTGATCGCCTTTGCCATCATCACCGAGACCGTGTTCCAGTGGCCGGGCATGGGCCTGCTGTTCATACAGGCCGTGACCTTTGCCGACATCCCGGTGATGGCCGCCTACCTGTGCCTGATTGCGCTGATCTTCGTGGTCATCAACCTGGTGGTCGATCTGCTGTACTTTGCCGTCGACCCGCGCCTGCGCGTGGGCGGCAAGGGTGGGGGGCATTGACATGCAGCCCACGCGCTTGAAGGCCGGCGGGCGTGCCTTTGCCCAGATCGCCCAGTACCACCCCGAGCTCACGGCCTTCCGGCGTGACCTGCACGCCCACCCCGAGCTTGGCTTCGAGGAGGTGTACACCAGCGCGCGCGTGCGCGAGGCGCTGCGCACCGCCGGTGTGGACGAGGTGCACGAGGGCATAGGCCGCACGGGCGTGGTCGGCATCATTCACGGCCAGGGGCGCGGCAGCGGCAGCATGATCGGACTGCGCGCCGACATGGACGCCCTGCCCATGACCGAGCACAACGACTTCGCCTGGAAGTCAGCCAAGAGCGGCCTGATGCACGGCTGCGGCCACGACGGCCACACCACCATGCTGGTGGGCGCGGCGCGCTACCTGGCGGCCACGCGCCACTTCGACGGCACGGCGGCGCTGATCTTCCAGCCCGGCGAGGAGGGGCTGGGCGGCGCGCGCGTGATGATCGAGGACGGGCTGTTCGAGCGCTTTCCCGTGCAGTCGGTCTACGCCATGCACAACTGGCCGGCCATGCGGCCCGGCACCGTGGGCATCAACGAAGGCGCCATGATGGCCGCGGCCGACCGCGTGACCATCGAGATCACGGGCCGCGGCGGCCATGGCGCCCACCCCTACCAGACGGTGGATGTGGTGCTGGTGGCGGGCCACATCATCACGGCGGTGCAAAGCATCGTCTCGCGCAATGTGCGCGCGCTCGACAGCGCCGTCATCAGCCTGTGCGCCGTGCAGGCGGGCGACCTGGGCGCGTTTAGCGTGTTGCCGGGCCAGGCCACGCTGGTGGGCACGGTGCGCGCCTTCAACCCCGCCGTGCAGGACATGGTGGCGCAGCGCATCAAGGACCTGTGCAATGCCATCGCCCTGGGGTTTGGCGCCACCGTCACGGTGCGCTACGAGCGCATCTACCCCGCCACCATCAACACCGCGGCCGAGGCGCGCTTTGCCGGCGACGTGGCCGCCGCCCTGGTGGGCGAGGACAACGTGGACCGCGACCTGGAGCCCAGCATGGGCGCGGAGGATTTTTCCTTCATGCTGCAGGCCAGGCCCGGCGCCTACCTGCGCCTGGGCCAGGGCATGGGCGCGGGCAACAGCACGCTGCACAACAGTCTGTACGACTTCAATGACGAGGTGCTGCCCCTGGGCGCGGCGCTGTATGCGGGCCTGGTGGAACAGGCCATGCCGCTGGCGGATGTGCAGTGAAATTCGATCGCAGTGACTGTCCATCAAGCGCGAGATGCTATCAATGTTGATGTTTTCAATGATGCTTGCCGCCACCCGTCATCCCCGCTCGGGCGCCACCCGTCATCCCCGCGCAGACACCCCCCGCCAACGTCCTTTCGTCATCTCAACCGACTCCCACGCCCATGAAGAACACACTCTTGCGCTGGTATGACAGCGACGTGGCCCACAGCTTTCGCAGCTCGCCCGTGGCCATTCTGGCGGCGGTGATTGCGCTGGTCTGCGCCGTCTGTGCGCTGTTTGCGGGCTGGGTGGCGCCGCACAACCCGTTTGATCTGTCGACGCTGGAGCTGTCGGACTCGCGCCTGCCGCCCGTGTGGCTCGAGGGTGGCAGCGCCAAGTACCTGCTGGGCACGGACGACCAGGGGCGCGACATTCTCTCGGCGCTGATCTACGGCGCGCGCATCTCGCTCATCGTGGGCCTGGCGTCGGTGCTGCTGTCGGTGGTGCTGGGCGTGGCCTTGGGCCTGATCGCAGGCTTTCGCGGCGGTTGGGTTGACGGGCTGTTGATGCGCCTGTGCGACGTGATGCTGTCCTTCCCCGCCATCCTGATCGCGCTGCTGATCGCGGGCGTGGCGCGTGCGGTGTTCCCGAATGCGCCCGAGTCGCTGGCCTTCGGCGTGCTGATCCTGGCGATTTCGCTCACGGGCTGGGTGCAGTACGCGCGCACCGTGCGCGGCTCCACGCTGGTCGAGCGCAACAAGGAATATGTGCAGGCCGCGCGTGTCACGGGCGTCGCGCCCATGCGCATCATGCGCAAGCATGTGCTGCCCAATGTGCTGGGGCCCGTCATGGTGCTGGCCACCATACAGGTGGCGACGGCCATCATCACTGAGGCCACGCTGTCCTTCCTGGGTGTGGGCGCGCCGCCCACCTCGCCGTCGCTGGGCACGCTGATCCGCATCGGCAACGACTACCTGTTCTCGGGCGAGTGGTGGATCACCATCTTTCCCGGCGTCATGCTGGTGCTGATTGCGCTATCGGTGAACCTGCTGGGGGACTGGCTGCGCGATGCGCTCAACCCCCGTCTGAGATGAGAAACACCCCCCTGAGCGGCTGCGCCGCATCCCCCCGCTCTCGCATTGCTGCGCAATGCGGGCAGGGGGACGCAGCCGGCGCGGCGGGGCGGCCCTTGCGCGGCTGCCCGCGCTTTGGTTGCGCCAGTTTCATGCGTAGCGCCCTGGAACATTGATATGTCCTTACTGGAAGTACAAAACCTCGTCGTCGAATTCCCCACGCGCCGCGGCACCTTGCGCGCGCTGGACGACGTGTCTTTCTCCATCGCGCCGGGCGAGATCCTGGGCGTGGTGGGCGAGTCGGGCGCGGGCAAGTCGCTCACGGGCGCGTCCATCATCGGCCTGCTGGAGCCGCCGGGGCGCGTGGCCTCGGGCCAGATCAGCCTGGAGGGCCAGCGCATCGACAACCTGCCGCACGAGAAGATGCGCCACATCCGCGGGCGCAAGATCGGCGCCATCTTCCAGGATCCGCTGACCTCGCTCAACCCGCTCTACACCGTGGGCCAGCAGCTGGTGGAGACCATCCTCACCCACCTGCCCATGAGCGCGGCCCAGGCGCGCCAGCGGGCCGTGGATTTGCTCAAGGACACGGGCATTCCCGCGGCCGAGCAGCGCATAGACCATTACCCGCACCAGTTCTCGGGCGGCATGCGCCAGCGCGTGGTGATCGCCCTGGCGCTGGCGGCCGAGCCCCAGCTCATCGTGGCCGATGAGCCCACCACGGCGCTCGATGTGTCCATCCAGGCGCAGATCATTCAGCTGCTGAAAAACATCTGCAAGACGCGCGGCGCGGCCGTGATGCTGATCACGCACGACATGGGCGTGATTGCCGAGACCTGCGACCGCGTGGCCGTGATGTACGCGGGCCGCGTGGCCGAGATCGGCCCCGTGCACGAGGTCATCAACCAGCCCGCGCACCCGTACACGGTGGGCCTGATGGCCTCCATCCCCGACATGGAGCAGGACCGCGAACGGCTGAACCAGATTGACGGCGCCATGCCACGCCTGAACGCGATTCCGAAGGGCTGCGCCTTTAACCCGCGCTGCCCAAAGGTCTTCGACCGCTGCCGCGCCGAGCGCCCCGACCTGATGCCCGCAGGCGCCACGCAGGCCGCCTGTTGGCTGCATGATGCAAAGAGTGAGGTGTCCGCATGAGCAGCACGACCCAGCCACTGGTGCAGGCGCAGGACCTGGCCCGCACCTTCGACGTGTCCGCCCCCTGGCTCAACCGCGTGCTCGAGCGCAAGCCGCGCCAGCTGCTGCACGCCGTCGATGGCGTGAGCTTCGAGATCGAGAAGGGCAAGACCCTGGCCCTGGTGGGCGAGTCGGGCTGCGGCAAGAGCACGGTGGCGCGCCTGCTGGTGGGCCTGTACCAGCCGACGCGCGGAGGCTTCACCTTCGACGGGCAGGACGCGCATGCGGCCTTCAAGGGGAGCAAGGCCAAGGACATGCGCCGGCGCATCCAGATGATCTTCCAGGACCCGTATGCCAGCCTGAACCCGCGCTGGCTGGTCCAGGACATCATCGCCGAGCCGCTGCGCGAGCACGGCCTGATGACCGACGCGGCTGCGCTCAAGACCCGCGTGGGCGAGCTGCTCACCTCGGTCGGCCTGTCGCCGCTGGACATGGCCAAGTACCCGCACCAGTTCTCGGGCGGGCAGCGCCAGCGCATCTCGATTGCGCGCGCGCTCGCCACCGAGCCCGAATTCCTGGTCTGCGACGAGCCCACCAGCGCGCTGGACGTGTCGGTGCAGGCCCAGGTGCTCAACATCATGAAAGACCTGCAGAAGAAGCAGGGCCTGACCTATCTGTTCATCAGCCACAACCTGGCCGTGGTGCGCCATGTGAGCGACCAGGTCGGCGTGATGTACCTGGGCCGCCTGGTGGAACTGGCCGACAAGCAGCAGCTCTTTGCTCGGCCGCGCCACCCCTACACGCGCATGCTGCTCGACGCCATCCCCAAGATGCACGACACCGGCCGCGCGCGCACGCCCGTGCAGGGAGAGGTGCCCAATCCGCTCAACCCGCCGCCGGGCTGCGCCTTCAACCCGCGCTGCCCCTTTGCCAATGACCGCTGCCGCACCGAGCGCCCGCAGCTCAAGAGCCACGGCGGCACGCGCGTGGCCTGCCACGCGGTTGAGGAAGGGCGCATACCGCACGATTGATGCCATGGGCGGCATACTGGCGTCTTTCGTGTGAAACAACGCAAAGGAGCAACGCGCATGACCGCCTTCATCCTCACCAGCCCCGACATCGCCGCCGGCAGCACCATAGACCAGAGCTTCGAGTTCGACAGCTTTGGCTGCACGGGCAAGAACCAGTCGCCCGTGCTGCGCTGGAGCGGCGCGCCGCTGGGCACCAAGAGTTTTGCCGTGCATGTGTACGACCCCGATGCGCCCACGGGTTCGGGCTTCTGGCACTGGTACGTGATCGACCTGCCGCCCACCGCCAAAGAGCTGCCAGCCAACGCCGGCGCCCAGGGCGGGGCCAATCTGCCCCGGGGCGCACGCCAGATCCGCAACGACTACGGCAGCTATGCCTGGGGCGGCATGTGCCCGCCGCCGGGCGACAAGCCGCACCGCTACATCTTCACGGTGCACGCGCTGTCGGTGGAGCGCATCGACGTGCCCGACGACGCGCCCGCGGCGCTGACGGGCTTCATGGTCAACGCCAATACGCTGGCCAAGGTATCGTTTACGGCGACCTACGGGCGTTGACCGCGGGCACAGCGGCGCAGCAGCCGCGCCCTGGACCGCGTGCCGCAAGGTGCGCGGTTTTTTCTTGTGTCATTGCGTGGGTTCAAACCCTCTCAAGAGGACTGCCCATGCCTGAGCAGGCGACCGGTCCTGGCTCAAGTGGCGACTACCGTTGATGCCGTCGCTGGGCTCGACCAGGCCATCACCCACTATGCCGAGCAGCACAACGCCAACCCCTGAGCCATTTGCCTGGGCCGCCACTGATGTTTGGGTCACGCTTGCCCGCGCCAAGGCCGCTCTGAGGCAAGAGCTTGTTGGCGTGCAAGACGGGCATGGGCGAAAGACTCTTGCCTCGCAGGCCAGTGTCAATTGAAAAGCGCAAAAAGTCGGCGCACTACACTTGGTCATCGACTTGCAGCAGAAAACAGACCTATCCATGAATATCCGCATCGCCGCAATCCCGGCCTTGTTGCGTGTGGCACGCCGTGTCTTGCTGGTGGCCTGCGGCGTGGCCGCTGTGCCGGCGCAGGCCCTCACCGTGACCAGCCTGTCTCCCCAGGGCGAGGTTGCGCGCGTGCGTCAGGTCGTCGCAAAGTTTGACGGTCCGGCCGTGCGCCTGGGCGACCCGCAGGCACCCGCGCCGTTCACCGTGGCCTGCAGCGATGCGGATGCCTCCAAGGGGCAGGGGCGCTGGACGGGCGAGCGTGAATGGGTCTACGACTTTGCCCAGGACCTGCCACCCGGCGTGCGCTGCACGGTCAGCGCAAAACCCGGGTTCAAATCGGCCTCCGGCCTCCAACTGACGGGCGTTGGCAGCTATCAATTCAATACCGGTGGCCCCTTTGTGCAGAGTGTGCGGCCCGGCACCTGGCAGGAAATCGACGAGGAGCAGTTCTTCGTGCTGCAGCTCAACGGCCCGGCCACCGCGGCCAGCCTGCTGCAGCACATGTGGTGCGTGGCCGAGGGCGTGGGCGAGCGTGTGCCGGTGCGCCTCGTCGAGGGCGCGCAGCGTGCCGATCTGCTCAAGTCGCAACACCTGGACAAGGCCGCGGCCAAGGAGCCGCTGCGCTATGCCACGCTGGCTTGCGCGCGCCGCCTGACCGCGGGCAGCCAGATGCAACTGGTCTATGGCCGGGGCGTGGCCACGCAGAGCGGCGTGGCGAATGCGGTGGAAAAGCGTTTCACATACAAGGTGCGCCAGCCCTTTACCGCCGAATTTGGCTGCGAGCGCGAGAACGCCCAGTCGGCCTGTCTGCCGGTGCGCCCCATGCGGTTGACGTTCAATGCGCCTGTGGCGCGAAAGCTGGCGCAGGACATACGGCTGAAGGGCGGCGATCAGGCGCTTGCGCCGAAAGTCGAGGGCGAGGGAGACGGCGACGCGCTGGTCAATGGCGTGAGCTTTGCAGCGCCGTTTGCGCCGCAGACGCAGTTTCTGCTGGAGCTGCCCGCGGGCTTCAAGGACGCTGCCGGCCGCTCGCTGGTCAATGCGCAGAGCTTCCCGCTCAAGGTGGCGACCGGCGCCATGCCGCCGCTGGTCAAGTTTGCCGCCGCGCCCTTTGGCGTGGTGGAGCGCTTTGCCGAGGGGCCGGACGGCCCGGCGTTGCTGCCCGTCACGCTGCGCAAGGTGGAGGCTCGCCTCGATGTGCACGACCTGCAGCCCGGCAACACGGCACAGGGCGGCAAACTCAGCACGCTGCGGCCGGAGGGCGACGCCGACATCATTGCCTGGCTGCGCAAGCTGCAGCGCTATGACGAGGCCACGGTGGACCGCGCCCAGGCCCGCCGCGACGTGAAAGGCGCACTGCCGCCTGCGCTCGATGAACGTGATTCGGACCGGGTGCAGTCGCGCATGTTGTCGCTGCTGCAAGGCCAGCCCGGCGTGAAAAAGCTGGATTTGCCCGCGCCTGACAAGAACGATCCTCGCCCCTTCGAGGTCGTGGGCATCCCGCTGCCACCAGGGTTCTCGGTGGTGGAGATCGCCTCGCCCCTGCTCGGCCGGTCATTGATGGACGAGCGCCACGGCGCCTCGCGCACCATGTTCGTGCGCACAGGCGCGCTGGTGACCAATCTGGGTGTGCACTTCAAGCTCGGGCGCGAGAACGCCGTGGCCTGGGTCACCACGCTGGACAAGGGCCGGTCCGTGGCCGGCGCGCGCGTGAGCGTGTCCAGCTGCGACGGCAAGGCACTGGCCACGGCCACCACGGGCGCCGACGGCGTGGCCCGCATCGAGGGCCTGGCCAGCGAGCCGCCTGCGTGCAGCGGCGAGGGCGAATGGCGCCGCGCCTACTTCGTGAGCGCGCGTGCCCAGGATGATCTGGCCTTCACCTGGAGCGACTGGCAGCGCGGCATAGAGCCCTGGCGCTTCAACGTGCCCACCAGCAGCGCGCCGCGCCCCGACGAGGTGGCCCACACCATCTTTGACCGCACGCTGTTGCGCGCGGGTGAGACCCTGTCCATGAAGCACCTGCTGCGCACCGAGACCGGCCGCGGCTTTGGCCTGCCCGATGCGCGCCCCACCGAGCTCGTCATCACCCATGTGGGCAGCGGCCAGCAGTTCACCCAGGCCCTGGCCTGGCGCAAGACGGCCACGGGTGGGCTGTCGGCCGAGAGCCGCTTTGCCGTGCCGCCGGCGGCCAGGCTGGGCGAATACCAGGTGGCATTGCGTGGCGGCAACGGCGCGGATGGCGGTGATGGCGAGCGCCTGCTCGAATCGGGCAGCTTTCGCGTGGAGGAGTTCCGCCTGCCCGTGATGGAAGGGCGCATAGGCCCGGTGGGCAAGCAGCCCCTGGTGCACCCGCGCAGCGTGCCCGTCGATGTGCAGGTCAACTATGTTTCGGGCGGCGCCGCGTCGCGACTGCCGGTGCGTGTGTCGGCCATGGTGCGCGGCAAGCCGCTGGAGTTTGCCGACTTCGACGAATTCAGCTTCGCACCCCCGCGCAGGCGCGATGCGCCCGAGCGCAGCGATGACGAGGAGGGCGCCGCCAGCCAGGATACCCGCGTGATCGCCGACAAGCTGCCGCTGACGCTGGACAAGAGCGGAGCGGGACGCCTCACCATCGACAAACTGCCCCAGGCCCAGCGCGCGCAGGAGCTGCTGCTCGAAGCCAGCTACGCCGACCCCAATGGCGAGCTGCAGACCCTGCGCAGCACCAGCACGCTGTGGCCCGCGGCCGTGGTGGCGGGCGTCAAGACCGAGGGCTGGGTGGCCAGCGGCTCGCGCGTGCGCCTGCAGGCTCTGGCCCTGTCGGAAGGCGGCAAGCCGCTGGCGGGTGTGCCGCTGGCCGTGCAGGCCATTGCGCGCAGCACCACCACGAGCAGAAAGCGCATGGTGGGCGGCTTCTACAGCTATGACAACCGTGTCGAGACCAAGGACCTGGGCACCGTGTGCACCGGCAGGAGCGACGCGCGCGGCCTGATGCTGTGCGATGCCAGGCTCGAGGAGCCGGGCGAGGTGGAGCTTGTGGTGACCGCGCGCGACAAGGACGGCAACGAGGCCCAGGCCGCGTCCTCGGTCTGGGTCACGCGCCGCGGCGAGCTGTGGTTTGGCGGCGAGGACCATGACCGCATCGACCTGCTGCCCGAGAAGAAGCACTACGAGCCCGGTGAAACCGCGCGCCTGCAGCTGCGCATGCCGTTTCGCCAGGCCACGGCGCTGGTGAGCGTGGAGCGCGAGGGCGTGCTCAGCACGCGCGTGGTGCAGCTCAGCGGCCAGGACCCGACCGTGGAGGTCAAGATCGAAGAGGGCTGGGCGCCCAATGTCTACGTGAGCGCGCTGGTGCTGCGCGGGCGCCTGCACGAGGTGCCCTGGTACAGCTTCTTCACCTGGGGCTTCAAGGCCCCGCGCGAATGGTGAAGCGCCTTCTGGTATGACGAGCGCGAATACCGCGCGCCCACGGCGATGGTGGACCTGTCCAAGCCCGCCTACCGCCTGGGCCTGGCGGAGCTGCGCGTGGGGCATGCGGCGCACCGGATCGCGGTGCAGGTGACGGCCGACAAGGACAGCTACCCCGTGCGCGGCAAGGCCCAGGTCACCATTGAGGCGCGTCTGCCCAACGGCAAGCCCGCCGCGGGCGCCGAGGTGGCGCTGGCCGCCGTGGACCAGGCGCTGCTCGAACTCATGCCCAACCGCAGCTGGGACCTGCTGGACGCCATGCTGCAGCGCCGCGCCTGGGGCGTGGCCACGGCCACGGCGCAGATGGAGATCATCGGCCGGCGCCACTATGGCAAGAAGGCCGTGCCCGCGGGCGGCGGCGGCGGGCGCGCGCCCACGCGCGAGCTGCTCGACACGCTGCTCCTGTGGCAGCCGGCCATCAGGCTCGACGCCCAGGGCCAGGCGCGGGTGACGGTGCCGCTCAACGACGCGCTCACCACCTTCAAGGTGGTGGCCGTGGCCGACGCGGGCCTGGGCCTGTTCGGCACCGGCAGCACCAGCATTCGCGCCACGCAGGACCTGCAGATCATCAGCGGCCTGCCGCCGCTGGTGCGGGAGGGCGACCAGTTCCGCGCCCAGGTCACGCTGCGCAATACCACGGCCCGGGCCATGCAGGTGGAGGTGGCGCCGCGTGCCACGCTGCTTGAGCTCGACAGGCAGACCGTGGACATCCCCGCGGGCGAGGCGCGCGAGCTGGCCTGGAACGTCACCGCCCCGGCGCAGCTCGCGCAGACGCGCGCCCAGGCCATGCTGTGGGAGATAGAGGCGCGCGACCGCGTGAGCGGCGCGCGCGACGCGCTCAAGGCCAGCCAGCGCCTGATACCGGCCGTGCCGCTCACGGTGCAGCAGGCCACGCTGGTGCAGGTCGATGGCCAGTACCGCGTGGACGTGGCGCCGCCCGCGGGCGCGCTGTCCGGGCGCGGTGGCCTCAGGCTTGCGCTGCAGCCCAGCCTGGCCGATGGCCTGCCGGGCGTGCGCGACTGGTGGGCGCGCTACCCCTACGCCTGTCTGGAGCAGCAGGCCAGCAAGGCCATAGGCATGAGCGATGCCAAGGCCTGGCAGACCATAGTCGCCAGGCTGCCCACCTACCTCGATGGCGACGGCCTGGCCTACTACTTCCCGCCGCAGGCCGGCAGCGCCGACCGCGGCAGCGACACGCTGACCGCCTACCTGCTGGCCGCGTCGCATGAGGCGGGGCGCCTGTCGCCCGAATTTGCCCTGCCGCCCGAGGCGCGCGAACCCCTGGAGCGCGGCCTCATCGCCTTCGTCGAAGGTCGCATAGAGCGCAGCTTCTGGAGTCCACGCAAGGATCTCGACATGCGCAAGCTCGCCGCCATCGAGGCGCTGTCACGCTACGGCAAGGCCCAGGCGCGCTGGCTCACCAGCCTGACCATTGCACCCAACCAATGGCCCACGCATGCGGTGATCGACTGGCTGAACATCCTGCGGCGCATGCACGATGTGCCGCAGCGCGCCCAGCGCCTGCAGGAGGCCACGCAGATCCTGCGTGCGCGCCTGTCCTACCAGGGCAGCAGGCTCGTCTTCAGCACCGAGCAGGACGACGCCTGGTGGTGGCTCATGCAGGGCGGCGACGTGAATACGGCGCGCCTGATCCTGGCCGTGCTGGACGACCCCGCATGGAAGGACGAGCTCGGGCGCCTGGCCGGCGGCTTCATCGCGCGCCAGCAGGGTGGCGCCTGGCATACCACCACCGCCAACCTGTGGGGCGCGCTGGCGCTCGCGCAGTTCAGCGCCCGGCTCGAGTCCACGCCCGTCGGCGGCAGCACACGCGCCAGCATGGGCGGTGAGACCGCCAGCGTGGACTGGGCCAGGGTCACGCGTGCCCAGGCCGGCGACGCCACGGGCGTCGCCCACCAGGGCCGCTGGTTCGGTGCGCCGGATGCGCCCGGCATGCTGACCCACAACACCATGTTCCTGCCCTGGGCCGGCAGCCAGCAACTCAGCGTCACGCAGCAGGGGCCGGGCCGGCCCTGGCTCACGCTGCAGTCGGTGGCGGCCGTGCCGGTTGCGCAGCCGTTCAACGCCGGTTTCGCCATCAAGCGCACGGTGACGGCTGTTGAGCAGGCCAACAAGGAGTTGCCCGCCGGCAGCTATACGCGCGGCGACGTGCTGCGCGTGACGCTGGAGGTCACGGGCGCGGCCGACATGAGCTGGGTGGCGATCACCGATCCCGTGCCTGCGGGCGCCACCATCCTCGGCAGCGGCCTGGGGCGCGATTCAGAGATCGCCACCCAGGGCGAAAAGCGCACGGGCAGCGGCTGGCCGGCGTTCGAGGAGCGCGGCTTCGAGTCCTTCCGCGGCTATTACGAATACCTGCCCAAGGGGACGGTGACCCTGCAGTACACGCTGCGCCTGAACAACGCGGGCGATTTCGCGCTGCCGCCAAGCCGCGTGGAGGCGCTGTACGCGCCCGAGATGTTTGGCGTTGCGCCCAATGCGCGCGTGAAGGTGGTGCAACCCTAGAGACAGCCGGGAGACGACAAACCCGGCATGATGTATCCACATGTCACTTTCCACACCCACACCATGAGCCTGGTCCAGCGCCTGCCCGAGGGGGCCCTCGACATCGTCGGAGACATACACGGCGAGATCGGGGCCCTGCAGCAGCTGCTTGCGCACCTGGGCTATGACGACGCGGGCCGGCACCCCGAGGGGCGGCGCCTGGTCTTCGTCGGCGACTTCTGCGACCGCGGCCCCGACAGCCCGGCGGTGCTGCGCCTCATCCTGCCCATGCTGGCCAGCGGCCGGGCCCTGGCCGTGCTCGGCAATCACGAGATCAACCTGCTGCGTGACGACCCCAAGGACGGATCGGGCTGGTACTTTGACAGCCGCATCGCGTCCGATGAAGCCAAATACGCGCCGTTTGCACGCATGGCCATGGACGAGGCGCCCGCCATGCTGGTGCAGCTGGGCCGGCTGCCCATCGCCCTGGAGCGCGATGACCTGCGCGTGGTCCATGCCGCCTGGATGGCGCCTCAGATAGCCACCGCGCGCGGCCTGGCCGCTGGCAGCGCGCGCCGTGCCTATGACGACTACGAGGACCTTGCCACCCGCCAGGCCCGGGCCAGCAACGTGGCCGGCCGCATGCAGCAAGAGCGTGCGCAATGGCCGCAAAGCCTGGAGGACCACGGCCAGCGCCCGCCGTTCCTGCCGGCGCACAGCGAGCGTGAACTCGGCAAGTCCATGGCCAACCCGCTCAAGGTGCTCACGGCCGGCGTGGAGCGCGAATGCCGCACCCCGTTCTATGCGGGTGGCAAATGGCGCTTCGTGCAGCGTGTGGCCTGGTGGAACGAATATGCAGACCCCCAGGCCGTCATCGTCGGCCACTATTGGCGCCGCCTGTTGCCCGGCGACGCCCCGGCCCACGGGCCGCAGGCTGAAAACCTGTTCGGCCACACCGCGCCACTGGCCTGGCACGGCCTGCGCGGGAATGTGTTCTGCGTGGACTATTCGGTAGGCGGGCGCTGGCTGGCGCGCCGGCAGGACGAGGACCCGGACCGCCGCTTCAAGCTGGCCGCCATGCGCTGGCCCGAGCGCGAGCTGGTGTTTGACGACGGCGCTCGGCTGGCATCGCAAGGCTTTGGCGTTCCGGCGCACGGGCAGGCGCTGGCCTGATGTCGCTGGCCTGGCTTGATCAGGCCAGCGTCACCGTTGACGACTGAGGCGAAGGGCGTCAGGCCGGAAGCCATTTTGGCGCTTAGCGCAGAACCAGCACCGGAATATGCGAATGCGTCAGCACATGCTGCGTTTCGCTGCCCAGCAGCAGGCGCTTGAGGCCCTTGCGGCCATGCGAGGCCATGACGATCAGATCGCAGTTGTGCTTTTTGGCGGCTGCAATCACTGCCTCTGCGATCAGATCCGACTTGACCACCACGGCCTTGACGCTCACACCCTCATCGGTGCCGCGTTCCTTGACCTTGTTGACCAGTTCCTGGGCCGCTTCGCTCCACTGCTTCTCGATGCGTTTGATCTCCACCGGGTCGGCAGGCAGGCCGCCGTCGAAGTAGCTGCGTGGATAACGGGGTACGACCTTGAGGGCAATGACCACCGCGCCCGTCAGACCCGCAAGAGTAAGACCGCTTTCGACGGCATGCTCCGATAGTGGCGAACCGTCGGTAGCGATCAGGATGCGTTTGTACATAGGCTTTGCTCCTCATGGTTGGATGGTTTTGACCGAGCATAGGATAGCGCAAGGGTTTCGTCTTGATTCAGGTCAATGGCCTGGGCGTGCAATGCGGATAACCTTGGCCTATGTCAAATGAATCTGCCGGCCCCCGGACGCCCGTGCCGCGCGCGCCCGCGCCCGACGCGGTGGCGCTGCTGGACGATCCCCAGGAGTGGTCGGCCTTCGGCCGTCCCTGCGGCGCTTCCACCGATGGCGCTACGCAGCCAGATGTGCAGTGGGAGTCCCATGTCGTGCTCGACGGCATGCACTGCGCGGCCTGCGCCCTGACCATCGAGGATGCACTGCGCCAGGTGCCTGGCGTGAGCGAGGTGGATGTGAGCGCAGCCACGCACCGTGCCCGTGTGGTGTGGAGTCCGGGGCGGGTGCTGCCCTCGCAGTGGATGGCCGCGGTGCGCAAGGCGGGTTACCACGCCGTGCCGGCCATGGATGCCTTCGCACGCGAGCAGCGCCAACGTGAGAACCGCCGTGCCCTGTGGCGCTGGCTGGTGGCGGGCTTTTGCATGATGCAGGTCATGATGTACGCGTGGCCCGCCTACCAGGCCATGCCCGGCGACTTGACTGCCGAAATGGAGCAGCTGCTGCGCTGGGCCTCGTGGGTCATCAGCCTGCCGGTGGTGTTGTTTGCCTGCGGGCCATTCTTTGCCAATGCCTGGCGCGACATATGCCAGCGCCGCGTGAGCATGGACCTGCCAGTGGCGCTTGGCATGCTGATCACCTTTGTGGTGAGCATGGTTGGAACGTTCGACCCCGCCGGGCCTTTTGGGCGCGAGGTGTATTACGACTCGCTGACCATGTTCGTTTTTTTCCTGCTCACCGGCCGCTGGCTGGAGCTTCGCCTGCGTGACCGTACGGCGGGCGCGCTTGAGGCGGTGATGAACCGCCTGCCCGACAGTGTCGAGCGGCGTGGCGCCGATGGCGACTTCGTGCGCGTGGCCACGCGGCGGCTGCAAGTGGGTGATGTGGTGCGGGTGTTGCCTGGTGAGGCGTTTCCGGCCGACGGGCACATCCTGGCAGGCAGCACGCAGGCCGACGAGGCCTTGCTGACGGGCGAGTCCAGACCGGTGGACAAGCCCGCGGGCAGCCGCGTCACGGCCGGAAGCCACAATCTGCGCTCGGCCGTGGTGGTGTCGGTGGATGCCCTTGGGACGGATACGCGCTTCGGCCAGATCGTGGCACTGATGGAGAACGCTTCGCTGCAGAAACCCCGCCTGGCCCAGCTGGCTGACCGGGTGGCGCGCCCCTTTCTGGTCGGTGTTCTGCTGGCGGCGTTTGCGGCGGCCGTCTGGTGGTGGCCTGCCGATCCCAGCCATGCGCTCATGGTGGCCGTGGCGGTGCTGGTGGTCACCTGCCCCTGTGCGCTCTCGCTGGCCACGCCGGTGGCCATGCTTACGGCGGCCGGCACGTTGGCGCGCAGTGGCGTGCTGGTGCGCAACCTGCAGTCGCTGGAGGCGCTGGCTACCGTGGACACGGTGGTGTTCGACAAGACCGGTACCCTCACCCAAGACCGTCTGACGGTGTCCGATACGCTGGTGGCGCCTGGTGCGGGGTTGACTGCGGCGCAGGCCCTGGCCCTGGCGGCCATGTTGGCCCGGCATTCCTTGCACCCGGCCTCGCGTGCCCTGGTGGCCGCGGCCGAGCAGATGGGAGAGCAAAAGCTGTGCTGGTCCGTGGGCGCGGTCCACGAGCTTCCCGGCGCAGGCCTGGAGGCTCAGGCCCGGGGAAATGGCCAGGAAACCCTATGCCTGCGACTGGGTTCGGCCGTGCATGCCAAGGTGGCTCAGTCGAACCAGCAGCAGGTAGTTCTTTCGGCCGAACGCGCAGGCCATGTGGTGGAGGAGCTGGCGCGCTTTGCACTGTGCGAGTCGCTGCGCCCCGAGGCCATCGTCGTGGTGCGGCAACTGCGCGGCGCCGGCATCGACGTGCAGCTGCTTTCGGGCGACCGCAGCGAGGCGGTGCAAGACGCAGCCGTCCGTGCAGGCATCGGCGTGGCACTTGGCGACTGCACGCCGCAGGACAAGCTGCAGCGCTTGCAGGTCCTGCAGGCCGAGGGCCGCCGCGTCGCCATGGTGGGTGACGGTTTGAATGACGGCCCGGTACTGGCGCTCGCCCATGCCTCATTTGCGTTTGGCAGGGCCGTACCACTGACGCAATCCCGTTCTGACATTGTTGTTTTAGGCGACAATCTCAACCTGGTTGGTCAGACCCTGCTACTGGCGCGGCGCACGCTGCACATCGTGCGCCAGAACCTGTGGTGGGCTGCCGCTTACAACGCCGTGGGCGTGCCATTGGCCATTGCCGGCTACATGCCTGCCTGGCTGGCAGGCCTGGGCATGGCTTTCAGTTCGCTGCTGGTGGTCTTGAATGCCGCGCGCCTTGCACGCGCACCAGGCGGTGATGCAGCCATTGTTTCTCCTGTGCCACATCCGGCGCACAGCCCCCTGGAGGTGGCCTGACCATGGATATCTTGTATCTGCTGATTCCGCTGTCTGTCGTTCTCGTTCTGTTCGTACTCGCCAGCCTGTGGTGGGCCGTCTATCGCGGGCAGTTTGAAAACGTCGAGCAAGAAGGAGAGCGCATTCTCAGAGGCGATTAATGTTTATCAATAACCACAACGCAAGTCTGGTCGAAACTTTTCCCTGCATATCAACGAGGTAACCGATGGAGTCTTCACAAACAAAGGTTGCGCACTACGACGATACCGTCGTGCGCCAATTCACAATTATGGCGGTGGTCTGGGGGGTCGTGGGCATGCTGGTCGGTGTGTTCATCGCCGCCGAGCTGACCTGGCCCGAGCTGAATCTCGGCATTCCATGGCTCAGTTATGGGCGCCTGCGCCCGCTGCACACCAATGCGGTGATCTTTGCCTTTGGCGGCTGCGGCCTGTTCGCCACCAGCTATTACGTGGTGCAGCGCACCTGCCAGACGCGGCTGTTCATGCCCAAGCTGGCCAGCCTTACCTTCTGGGCCTGGCAGCTCGTCATCGTGGCCGCAGCCATCAGCCTGCCCATGGGTTACACCACAGGCAAGGAATATGCCGAGCTCGAATGGCCCATCGATATCCTGATCGCCATCACCTGGGTCAGCTACGCCGTCGTGTTCTTTGGCACGGTGGGCACGCGCAAGATCAAGCACATCTATGTGGCCAACTGGTTCTTCGGCGGCTTCATCATCGCCATTGCCCTGCTGCACATCGTCAACAGCGCCGAAATTCCCGCTGGCTGGATGAAGAGCTATTCCGCCTACGCCGGCGTGCAGGATGCCATGGTGCAATGGTGGTACGGTCACAACGCAGTCGGCTTTTACCTGACCACCGCCTTCCTGGGCATGATGTATTACTTCATCCCCAAGCAGGCCGGTCGCCCGGTGTACAGCTATCGCCTGTCCATCGTGCACTTCTGGGCGTTGATCTTCACCTACATGTGGGCCGGCCCGCACCACCTGCACTACACGGCGCTGCCCGACTGGACGCAGTCCGTGGGCATGGTGTTCTCGCTGATCCTGCTGGCTCCAAGCTGGGGCGGCATGATCAACGGCATGATGACCCTGTCGGGTGCCTGGCACAAGCTGCGTGACGACCCCATCCTGCGCTTCCTGATCGTGTCGCTGTCGTTCTACGGCATGTCCACCTTCGAGGGCCCGATGATGTCCATCAAGACCGTCAATGCCCTCAGCCACTACACCGACTGGACCGTGGGCCATGTGCACTCCGGTGCCCTGGGCTGGGTCGGCCTGATCACCATGGGCTCGCTCTACTATCTGGTGCCGCGCCTGTTCGGCAAGGACAAGATGCATTCCATCAAGGCGATCGAACTGCATTTCTGGTTGGCAACGATAGGCATCGTTCTCTATATCGCCGCCATGTGGATCGCCGGCGTGATGCAGGGCCTGATGTGGCGCGCGGTGAACCCCGATGGCACGCTGACCTACACCTTCGTGGAGAGCGTCAAGGCAACCTATCCGTTCTATGCCATCCGTTTCTTCGGCGGCCTGCTGTACCTGAGCGGCATGATCATCATGGCCTGGAACGTGTGGGTGACGGCGATTTCCGGTCGTTCCGTCAAGGTGGCCATTCCGGCCGTGAAGACCGCGCACGCCTGAGGATCTAGGAACCCAAGACATGTCCAATAGTCACAACAACACATCCTCCGGCTTCACGCACGAGAAGGTCGAAACCAGCAACTTCCTCATGATCGTGCTGATCCTGCTGGTGGTGGCCGTGGGCGGCCTGGTGGAAATCGTTCCGCTGTTCTTCCAGAAATCGACGACCGAGGCCGTGCAAGGCGTCAAGCCCTACACCCCGGTGCAACTGATAGGCCGCGACATCTATCTTCGCGAGGGCTGCTACAACTGCCACTCGCAGATGATCCGCCCCTTCCGCGCCGAGACACTGCGCTACGGCCACTATTCGGTGGCCGGCGAATTCGTCTACGACCACCCCTTCCAGTGGGGCTCCAAGCGCACCGGCCCGGACCTGCACCGCGTGGGAGGCAAGTACAGCGACGAATGGCACCGCATTCATCTGAACAACCCGCGCGACGTGGTGCCCGAGTCCAACATGCCGGCCTACTCCTGGCTGGAGAAAACGCAGATCGACCCCAGCATCGTTGCCCCGCGCATGAAGGCGCTGCGTATCGTGGGGGTTCCCTACACGGACGAGGAAATCGCCGGCGCGGCCGACCAGGTCAAGGGCAAGACGGAAATGGATGCCGTTGTCGCCTACCTGCAGGTCTTGGGCCGCGCGCTCAGGTAACAAGGAGTGGTCATGGACATCACCACCATGCGTATCGTGGCCACGCTGGCGTCGCTGGCGTGTTTCGTGGGCATCTGGTTCTGGGCGTTTATGCGCCGCAACAAGGCCCGGTTCGAGGAGGCGGCGCGGCTGCCCTTCGCCGAGGACTGAAGAAGCCCCTAAAAGCAAAGAGATAACCCATGAGCGATTTCACGAGTAATTTCTGGTCCATTTATGTGGCCGGCATCACCATCATCGGCATCATTGCCTGCGGCCTGCTGCTTTGGATCACCTCGCGCAAGAAGGTTGAGGCAACGGCAGACAACACCACGGGCCATGTCTGGGACGAGGACCTGACCGAGATGAACAACCCCATGCCACGCTGGTGGATGTGGTTGTTCGTACTGACCATCGTGTTTGGCTTTGGCTACCTGGCCGCCTACCCCGGCCTGGGTACGTTCAAGGGCCAGCTTGGTTGGACGCAGCTGGGTGAGTACCAGCAAGAGGTTGACAAGGCCAATGCCGAGCTGCAGCCCCTGTATGCGCGCTTTGCCAGCATGAGAACCGAGGAAATGGCACGCGACCCCGCCGCCATGGCGATCGGTGACCGCCTGTTCATGAACAACTGTGCGCAGTGCCATGGTTCGGATGCACGTGGCAGCAAGGGTTTTCCCAACCTGAGCGACAACGACTGGCTCCACGGCGGTACACCCGATGACATCCGCAAGACCATCCACGACGGACGTCTGGGCGTCATGCCTCCCATGGCCGCAGCGGTGGGCTCCCCGGAGGATGTGCGCAACGTGGCGCAGTATGTGCTAAGCCTGTCGGGCAGCCCGCACGACTCGCTCAAGGCGTCGCTGGGTAAGGCGAAGTTCACGGCTTGCGCCGCCTGTCATGGTTTGGACGGCAAGGGCAACACCGCAGTGGGCGCTCCCAATCTGACCGATGACACCTGGCTGCATGGCTGGGGCGAAGCCGCCATCACGAATATCATCAACAACGGCAAGACCAACGAAATGCCTGCGCAGGCAGGCAAGCTGACCGACGCGCAGATCAACGTGCTGACGGCCTACGTCTGGGGCTTGTCCCACAAGGCCGGCGCTGCACGCTGACCCTCGCTCGGCGGCCGGCTCCTCTCTGGGGCGCCGGTCGTTTGTTTCCCGGAAGTTGTCCTTCCCCCGTGAGATTGCACCATGAAGCCAGCCGAAGGCCGACCCCGCAAGGTAATACCGATTAGTCCCGCTGCACCGGAAAGCCAGCAGCCCGAGGCGGTGTCGCTCTACGAGGCGCAAAAGAAGATCTACCCGCGCTCCATCAGCGGCCTGTTTGCTCGCTGGCGCTGGGCCATGGTGTATTTGACGCAACTGGTCTTCTATGGCTTGCCGTGGCTGGACTGGGGGCAGCGCCAGATGGTGCTGTTTGATCTGGGGGCGCGGCGCTTCTACATCTTTGGCCTGGTGCTGTATCCGCAGGACTTCATCTATCTGACGGGCCTGCTGATCATTTCGGCGCTTTCGCTGTTTCTGTTCACGGCCGTGGCGGGGCGGCTCTGGTGTGGCTTTGCCTGTCCGCAGACGGTCTATACCGAGATCTTCATGTGGGTCGAACACAAGATCGAGGGTGACCGCAGTGCCCGCATGCGCCTGGACAATGGACCGTGGACCTTCGAGAAAATCTGGAAGAAGACGCTCAAGCAGGCGATCTGGGTGGCCGTGGCCTTCTGGACGGGCTTTACCTTCGTTGGCTACTTTGTGCCGATCCGGGAGCTCGGCGGCGAACTGCTGGTGCTGCATGGCACCTGGCAGATCTTCTGGGTGCTTTTCTACGGCTTGGCAACCTATGGCAATGCAGGCTATTTGCGTGAGCAGGTCTGCAAATACATGTGCCCATACGCGCGCTTCCAGAGCGCGATGTTCGACAAGGACACGCTGATCGTTACCTACGATCCCGAACGCGGCGAGCCCCGCGGCCCGCGTGTCAAGAGCGTGGACTACAAGGCCCAGGGCCTGGGGGACTGCATCGACTGCACCCTGTGCGTGCAGGTCTGCCCCACGGGCATCGACATCCGCAACGGCCTGCAATACGAATGCATTGGTTGCGGTCTGTGCGTGGATGCCTGCGACACCGTGATGGACAAGATGAAGTATCCGCGTGGGTTAATCCGTTTCTCCACGCAAAATGGTGTGAAGAACCACTGGACCCAGTCGCAGATGCTCAAGCGCGTGCTGCGGCCACGTGTGCTGTTCTACACCGGCGTTCTGGTACTGCTGTGCGTTGGCATGCTGGCCAGCTTGGTGGTGCGCTCGCCGCTCAAGGTGGACGTTGTGCGCGACCGCGCGGCGCTTTCGCGCATCGTCGCCGGGGGTAAGCTGGAGAATATCTACCGCTTGCAGATCATGAATGCCACGGAGGGGGAGCAGCGCTATGTCATCAGTGCGCGCGGCCTGCAAGGGCTGGAGTTGGCATCCGAGGCGGAGGTCGATATCGGCCCGGCCGAGTCGCGCTGGGTGGTCGTGCGCCTGCAGATCCCCTATGGCTCGACCGCTCCGGGTTCGCACACTGTGTATTTCGATATCCAGGCGCAAGGTGACAAGGCACAGGTGGTGGAGAAATCCGTATTCCTCGTGCCGCGTTGAGTCTTGGTTTCTGGATTGGTTTTTGTAGGGCCCCAACTGGGCCAAGGAGTTCGCAAGCATGTCGGCAGATTCGTTGATGAAGGCGGCGCCTGAATCGCAGCCCTGGTGGAAATACAGCCATGTATGGCTGGTGATCTCGGGACCGGTGATCGTGGTCATCGCCAGTTTTGTGACGCTCTGGCTGGCGCTGTCGCGGCCCGACCCGGTGCTGGAAGAGGACTATTACCAGCGTGGCCTGGACATCAACAAGACACTGAAAAGCGCGGACGCTGCAATGGCCCCAGCCATCAAGGGGCGCAATCACGCGGCGACGCCAGCGCAAGACCAACCACGCTGAGGATCGACGAGCGTGCATCTGGCCTTAGGGGAATCAGGGGTGCGATGACCCTTTGCTTGTCCGGGACATGGTGTTAGGCTGTCACTTATGCAAGGAGGTATGCAATGTGGACGCAGCGGTTGATGTGGATAGCCTGGCCCGCCTTTCTCATGGCGGGCGTACTGGAAATGGTGGTATTTGCCTTTGTTGACCCTGAGTCTTTGCAGTGGTTCGATCAACCCATCAACCTCTCAAGGGAAGGCGTCTATACGCTGGCGTTCTTTCTTTTCTGGGCCGTGTTCATGGCATCGAGTGCGCTGACCACCATGCTGTCGCGCTCGCCATTTGAACTCAATCGCTGCCCCGTACCCGATGGCGACAGGCCGCTGGACTGCGCCAAGTACATGCCCTGATGAGGGCTCCGGGGCGCAGAGGGCTAATGGCAGTCCTGTTGGCTGTTGACGATGCGCTTGAGGGCTTCGGTATCCACAATGCGCACGTGGCGCTGCCTGACCTCCACAATCCCCTCCTCAACGAACTTGGAGAAGGTGCGGCTCACGGTTTCTAGCTTGAGTCCCAGGTAGCTACCAATTTCCTCGCGCGTCATGCGCAGCACGAGTTCCGATTGAGAGAATCCTCGCGCATGCAGGCGCTGTACCAGGTTCAGCAGAAAGGCGGCAAGTCGCTCTTCAGCTCGCATGCTGCCCAAGAGCAGCATGACGCCATGCTCGCGAACGATCTCGCGGCTCATGATCTTGTGCACATGGTTCTGTAGTGCCGTGACCTCACGCGAGAGTTCTTCGATGCGGTCGAATGGCATCACGCAGACCTCGGCGTCTTCAAGGGCCACGGCGTCGCAGGTGTGCCGGTCGTTCACGATGCCATCGAGGCCAATGATTTCACCGGCCATCTGAAAACCCGTGACCTGATCACGCCCGTCCTCCGTTGCGACGCAAGTCTTGAAGAAGCCCGTGCGAATGGCGAACAGGGAGGTGAACGGCTCGCCATTGCGAAACAGCGTACCGCCGCGCTTGATCTTGCGGCGCACTGCGACCACGTCATCGATGCGCTTGAGTTGCTGATCATCCAGCCCCACGGGCATGCACAGTTCGCGCAGGTTGCAATTGGAGCAGGCAACTTTGATGGACTGCAGGTTGGTATGTGTGGAAACCCTGTTCATGTCGCGAGCTTACCTTTGAATCCCTTCGGGACAGGGAATGTCATGGATCGTTGAAAGACTTTGATCCGAAGTCAAATTGTCCCCATCCGGACCTTATGGGTGCTTGATCGGCATCAAGAACTCTTCCAGGACTCTACGGCACAGTACGCCGCAAATGCAAGGAATCCCGTCATGACAGTTGTTACCACCGAGCTCTTGCGTCGCTTTGACGTGCCCGGTCCGCGCTATACCTCCTACCCAACTGCAGACCGTTTCGTGGAGGCCTTTGGCGAGAAGGAGTACATCCTGGCCCTGGACCAGCGCCGCGTAGGCTCGGCGGCCAAGGCCATGCCCCTGTCCCTGTATGTGCACATTCCATTCTGCGAATCCCTGTGCTACTACTGCGCCTGCAACAAGATCATTACCCGTCACCCGGAGCGCGCCGAGGTCTATCTGCGCTACCTCAGCCGCGAGATCGATCTGCATACCGCCCACTGTGGCGTGGGGCAGCATGTGAGCCAGCTGCATTTCGGGGGGGGCACGCCCACCTTCCTGTCCGATGACGGCCTGCGCGAACTCATGGGCATGCTCAGGCGCAGCTTCGTGCTGGTGCCCGGGGGTGAATATTCCATCGAGGTCGATCCCCGCACGGTAGACGAACAGCGGCTCGCCCTGCTGGCGGAGCTGGGCTTCAACCGGCTCAGCTTCGGCGTGCAGGACTTCGACCCCGAGGTGCAGAAGGCCGTGCACCGCATACAGCCTGCGGAAAAGGTCTTTGCGCTGGTCGAGAGCGCCCGCGAGCTGGGCTTCGAATCGGTAAATGTGGACTTGATCTACGGCCTGCCGCGCCAGACGCCCGAGTCCTTCGACCGCACCCTGGCACAGGTGGCGCAGCTGAGGCCCGACCGCATTGCGCTTTACGCCTATGCACACCTGCCCGAGCGGTTCAAGTCGCAGCGGCGCATCATTTCCGCCGAACTGCCCATGGCCTCGGCCAAGGTGTCGATGCTCGCGCGCTCCATCGATGCCTTTATGAACGCGGGCTATGTGTATGTGGGCATGGACCATTTTGCCCTGCCCGAGGACGCGCTGGCCGTGGCCAAGCGCCAGGGGCGATTGCACCGCAACTTCCAGGGCTACAGCACCCAGCCCGACTGCGATCTCATCGCGCTGGGCGTCTCCGCCATTGGCCGCGTTGGCGCCACCTACAGCCAGAACGTCAAGACACTGGACGAGTACTACGACGCGATCGACCACGGCCACCTGCCCGTGGTGCGTGGACTGGCCCTGACCCGCGACGACCTGGTCCGGCGTGCGGCCATCATGGCCCTGATGTGCCAGGGCGAGTTGTTGTTCGAACCGCTGGAGCAGGCCTGGCTCATCGACTTCCGGCGTTATTTCGCGGCCGAGTTGCGGCAGCTCGAAGAAATGGCCGGGCAGGGCCTTGTGACGATTGGCCCGGAGGGCATCGAGGTGACCGCCATGGGCTGGTTCTTCGTGCGTGGCGTGGCCATGGTGTTCGACAAGTACCTGCAGGCAGATCGCAATCGGGCACGGTTCTCGCGCATTATTTGATCCATGTGGCTGGCGCTGGCCTCAACGGCCTTCCTCATGGGCCTGATGGGCGGGACGCACTGTCTCGTCATGTGCGCGGCGCCTTGCGCCGCATTGACGGGTGCCGGCGGCGCCTCCCCTGGGCGTGAGCAGGTGGTGCGCTGGATGCCGCGTGGCGCCGCGGCGCAGCGCATGATGGCGTTCCATCTCGGGCGGTTGGCCGGCTATGGGGTGGCCGGGGCCCTTGCAGCCTTCGCCATGGACCGCTTGGCGTGGATGAGTCAGGGTAGTGCCGCCCTGCGGCCCGTCTGGACCATGCTACATGTGCTGATTCTTGCCTGGGGCGTGCTGATGATGCTGCAGGCGCGCCAACCCGCATGGCTGGAAGATGTCGGCAGGGCCGTCTGGGGGCGGGTACGCACCCTGGCGTCCAGACCCGGCGGACTGTTCGTGACGGGTTGTGCCTGGGCCTTGCTCCCCTGCGGCTTGCTCTACACTGCCTTGCTGACGGCAGCATTGAGTGGCAACGCCCTGCGCGGCGCCCTGTGCATGCTGCTGTTTGGCTTGGGCAGCGGCGTCTGGCTGGTGGTCGGGCCGATGGCTTGGGGGCGGCTTCGTGCACGCCTCTCGGGCGTGGCGGGATCCTGGGGTGCAAGGCTGGCGGGCTTGGTCCTGTTCGTTCTGGGCGCCTGGGCTTTGTGGATGGATGTGGCGCATGGGCAACCAGCACCTTGGTGTCTGCCCTGAAATTTCGTTGCGCGTGTTGCCAACAAGCGTCGGTGGTGTTTGTAAACAATACGCAACGCAAGTAACTGGTCATAATGCCCCGGTAGGATGGGCGGGTGCTGACCAGCGCCCCGACAACTGACGTGAACCAATCCGTTCTGATCGATATCGACGCGCTCCGGGTGGGCATGTTCATCCAGCTCGATGTGAGCTGGATGAACCATCCCTTTCCCAGAAGCCGTTTCAAAATTTCAAGCCAGGAGCAGATTCGCGTTCTGCGAGATCTGGGGTTGAAGTCTGTTCGCCATTTTCCGGGCAGGAGTGCCACCCTGGCGGAGGCACCATCCGAGACGCCCGGGCGTTCCGCGGACGCGCCACGGGTCGTTTCCGGCGGTGAACCTGTGTCCGTTCCGGTGGCGCCCCCGAACCAGCCTGGCGGGGACCTGCGGGCAATATTCAGGGCCACGCAGCAACGCTGCAGCAAGAGCTACCAAGAGGCGATTGCCGTCTACGCAGCGGTGTGTGCCGGCGTGCAAACATCGCCGCATGCAATGTGTGCGCAGGCGCAGGCCCTGACGCATGCATGCGTCACGCAACTGCTGGAGCAGGGCCCATGCGCCGTTCATTTGTTGCCAGACGCCCCAGGGCAGCCTGGAGCGGGCCATGCGGTGAACGTGATGGCGCTGGCCTTGTTGCTGGGGCGCGCGCTCGGCATGGGGGCAGAAGAGCTGTGCAACTTGGGGCTGTCGGCCTTGCTCCACGATCTGGGTAAGGTGGCCTTGCCGATGCACATTGGGGAGCCGGGGGCGGCGCTCAACCCTTCGGACATGCAGCGCTATCAGCAGCATGTAGGTCTGTCGGTGGAACTGGGTCAGCGCATGGGACTGCCCAGCGACGTGTTGATCGCCATCGCGCAGCACCATGAGATGGCCGATGGCAGTGGGTTTCCGCTGCATCTGGTGAGGGAGGACCTAAGCCGCTGCGGGCAGATATTGGCGCTGGTCAACCGTTACGATCGCCTGTGCAATCCCTTGCACGGTGAGTCGGCCATGACGCCCCACGAGGCGTTGGCCAGGCTTTTTTCGGTACGGCGTGAGTGTTTTGATGCCGAGGTGTTGGGTGCCTTCATCCGCATGATGGGGGTCTATCCACCGGGTTCCTTGGTCCAGTTGGTGGACGGCCGCTACGGCCTGGTGGTTGTGGTCGATGCATCGCACTCCCTGCGTCCCTGCGTCATGCTGTACGACACCGCCGTGCCGGCGAGTGAGGCGCCATTGGTCGCCCTGGCGCAGGGTGACGGCCCGGGCATCTTGCGCAGCCTCAAGCCGGGGCAATTACCGCGGGGCGCCCTCGACTATCTGTTGCCGCAGCCCCGTATCCAGTACTTTTTCGAGCGTGCCATCAGCGCTCCCGATACCGGGGGGGGCGCGTGATCAACGACGAGCCATTCTTCGCTGCCCTATGGAACGGTATAGCCCTGGCCGCTTGGCTGGTCGACGGGCAGTCGCTGCAGATACGCCACGCCAATGAGGCCGCCGCACGCCTGGTGGGGCGTAGCGTGACCGACATGGTGGGCATGCCGGTCCATGGCTTGGTGGTGACGCCCGAAGACTTGATGTTCTGGGGACAATCGCGTGCCGACATTGCCGCGGGCATTCACTCGCACACCTGGGTGCGCAATATGACGACCGGCAAATTGGTGCCCGTAGATCGCCGCGTGCTGGCCATCCAGACGGGAGAGAGTCGCACGCCTGAGCCCTGCCTGCTGCTGACCATGCAGGACCGCTCGGAGCATGAGGACTCGCGGCGGGAGCTGGAAACCTTGTTGTCGGAACTGCGCGCAACCCTCGATTCCGCGGCCGACGGCATATTGACCTGCAACCTGCATGGCGAGGTGCGCGCGTTCAACCAACGACTGGCCCAGATATGGCAACTGCCACGCGAGTTGCTGTTGCGGCGCGATGATGCAGCGATACGCTCGCATATGGAGAGCCAGGTGCTCGACGGCGCCGCCTACCGAGTGCGCCAGGCCGCCATCGCTCATGAACCCATGGCGGAAACCACCGACATCCTGCACCTGCGAAATGGCATGACGGTGGAGCAGCGCTCGGTGCCGCAGCTCCTGCAGGGGCGGCCCGCCGGGCGGGTGTACTCGTTTCGCGATATTTCCAGGCAGGCCGAGGTGCAGGCGGGCCTGCGGCTGGCGGCGCGGGTGTTCGAATCCAGCCTGGACGCGATCTTCATCGCCGACGAACGGCATATCGTGGCCCGCATCAACCCCGGATGCGAGCAGCTTCTTGGGGCGGCGGCGAAGAAGGTGCTTGGCCGGCGGGTCAAGTCACTCTTTGTCCCCGCGCGGGACGATACTGACTTCATGGCCGAGGTGCTGCAGGCCTGGGAATGCGACGGTTTCTGGGAGGGCGAGCTGCGCCTGAACCAGGGCGGCAACGAGCACTGCAGCGTGCAACTGTCCTGGGTGGCGCTGCGTGATGACGAGGGCGTTGTTGCTCAGAGCATAGGCTTCATGCGCGATCTCTCGGGGCAGCAGGCAGCGCAGCGGCGCATCGAGGAGCTGGCCCATAACGATGTGCTCACGGGCCTGCCCAACCGCTTGCCGCTCAACCAGAAGGTGGCCGCGGCCATCGAGGCATCGCAAGGCCATGGCGGCGGCTTTGCCATCCTGTTCCTGGACCTCGACCGCTTCAAGAACGTCAACGATTCCCTGGGACATGCATTCGGCGACCGCGTGCTCAAGCTCGTGGCCGAGCGCCTGCAGGGCTGTCTGCGTCAGTCCGACATGCTGTGCCGCCTCGGTGGCGACGAGTTCGTCATCTATCTGCATGATGCCATTGCGTCCACGGCCGAGAGCGTCGCGCGTCGCGTGCAGGAGGAGATGTTGCGTCCCTTCGCGCTCGACGGCATGGGGTTTTCCATCCAATGCAGCATCGGGATGTCCCTGTACCCACAGGATGGCGATGTGCTCGACGACCTCATCAAGCATGCCGACACCGCCATGTACCGCGTCAAGGAGCGCGGGCGGGGCAGCTACGGTTTCTACCAGCCGCAAATGAGCGCCCACCTGCTGTCGCGCATGAAGATGGAGCACGCCATGCGCCAGGCGTTGGGCCAGGGGCATATGGCGGTGCATTACCAGCCGCAGGTGGACATGGCGACGGGGTGCATCGTGGGGGCCGAGGCCTTGTCGCGCTGGACCGATCCGGAGTTTGGCGTGGTCTCGCCGGGAGTTTTCGTGCCGCTGGCGGAGGAATCCGGCTATATCGTCACGCTGGGCGCATGGGTGATGGAGGAGGCCGTCAAGGAGGCCGCCCAATGGATGGGCTGCGGCACGCCCCTCGTCGTGTCGGTGAATGTCTCGGCGCTGGAGTTCCGGCAGCAGGGCTTTGTCGAGCGCATCGCCGCCTTGTTGGCCCAACATGGACTGCCGGCGCGTTGGTTGGAACTGGAATTGACGGAGAGCGTGCTGCTGCAGGATGCCCAGGAGATGCAGCAGGTGCTCGATGCCTTGGTCAGCATGGGCGTGGGCGTGTCCATCGATGATTTTGGGACGGGCTATTCCAGCCTGGCCTACCTCAAGAAGCTCCGCATCCATCGGCTGAAGATCGACCGGTCCTTCGTGAGCGGCCTGCCCAGCGATGAGAGCGATAGTGCCATTGTCCGCGCCATCGTCAGCATGGGACGGGCCCTGCGGATTGGCGTGGTCGCGGAAGGTGTGGAGACACAGGAGCAGCGCCAGGCACTGCAGGACATCGGCTGCGACCGTTACCAGGGGTTCCTGTGCGCGCCGGCCCTGCCAGCGTCTGATTTTCGCGCCCGGGTGGCCGAGTCCGTAACCGGGACCAAGCGCCTGGCCTAAGTGATTTGTTCACAGCCTCAGGCAAGAAAACACAGGTGTCTGCGAATGCCAACGAACCGGCATCCTGAACCGGGGGTTCAGGTGGGCGAGGGCAGCCAGGCGTTGGGTTCATCTGACGCGAGATGATCACGCTCACCTGGCAATGTACCAAGCCCGTGCTCAATGAGCATTGGTTCAAGGAACTATAAAGCTCGCCAGCACCGCAGACCCCTTCATTGTAGTCGCTGCGCGCCGGGAACGGCGACCGACTCTCCACCACGTCTCCGACAAACGGCAGCCGACCGCCACCCTGCTGCGCTGGGCCAGGGTTTCAAGCCGTTTATCTGACCGCCGAGGAACCCGGCGATGAGGGTGGTGTCCACCGCGGTTGAGCCGCCGACATGGGTGGAATCCGTCCGCCAAAATGCAGAAGTGGCGCGTGCCACGCGCGCGCCACTTCTCTATTGGAGCTTGGCGTCAGTGGCCCAAGTAGGCCCGGCGCACATCCGGGTTGACGAGCAGGTTGGCGCCCGTGTCTTCGAGCACCAGGTGTCCCGTCTCCAACACATAGCCGCGGTCGGCAATGGACAGCGCGCGGTTGGCGTTCTGCTCCACCAGGAACACGGTCACGCCCTGGGCGCGGATGGCCTGGATGATCTCGAAGATCTGCGCAATGATCAACGGCGCCAGGCCTAGCGTGGGCTCGTCCAGCAGCAGCAGGCGCGGCTTGCTCATGAGGGCGCGGCCTATGGCCAGCATTTGCTGCTCACCGCCGCTCATGGTTCCGGCGCGTTGGCTGGCGCGGTCCTTCAGGCGCGGGAAGAGCTTGAACGCGTACTCCAGGCCTTCGGCAATCGCGTCCTTGGACTGAAAGAACCCGCCCATCTGCAGGTTCTCGACCACCGTGAGGGCAGGGAAGATGCGCCGCCCTTCGGGCGAGATGGCGATGCCCCTGCGCATGATGAGGTGCGATGGGGCATTGGTGATGTCCTCGCCCTCGAACAGTACCTGGCCGCTGCTGGCGCGCGGGCTACCACACAGCGTCATCAAGAGCGAGGTCTTGCCCGCGCCGTTGGAGCCGATGAGCGAAACGATCTCGCCCTGGTTGACATGCAGGCTCACGTTGTTGACGGCGCAGATGGCGCCGTAGTGGGTGCTGATGCCCTTGAATTCCAGCATGGTGGGCTGCGCCATCATTCTTCTCCCAGGTAGGCCTTGATCACGCGCTCGTCCTTCTGGATGGCGTCGGGCGTACCCAAGGCGATCGGACGGCCGTATTCCATCACCAGGATGCGCTCGGACACGCCCATCACCAGGCTCATGTCGTGCTCGATGAGCAGCACCGCCACCCCGTATTCCTGGCGCAGCTTTTCGATCAGCCCCTGTAGGTCCTTCTTCTCCTGCGGGTTCAGTCCGGCGGCGGGTTCGTCGAGCATGAGAACGCGCGGCCGGGTGACCATGCAGCGCGCGATCTCCAGGCGCCTCTGGTGGCCATAGGCCAGGTTGCCGGCCTCGCGGTTGATGAACTCGCGCAGCCCCATGTAGTCCAGCCAGTGCAGGGCGTTGTCCAGCGCCTTTCGCTCACTCTCGCGGTAGCTGCGGGTCCGGAATAGGCCCGACAGCAGGTTGGTCGACAGGTGTCGGTGCTGGGCCACGAGCAGGTTTTCCAGCACCGTCATGTGCTTGAACAGACGCACGTTCTGGAAGGTGCGCACCAGGCCGTGCAACGCCACGTTGTGGCTGCCCTGGCCGGCGATGTCCTGGCCCTGCAGGCGGATGTTGCCCGTGGTGGGGCGGTAGAAGCCGCTGATGCAGTTGAATACCGTGGTCTTGCCAGCGCCGTTGGGGCCGATGATGGCGAATATCTCGCGCTCCTTGACGTCGAAGGCGATGCCATCGACGGCCAGCAGGCCACCAAAGCGCATGCTCAGGCCCTCGACATGCAGAAAGCTGTTGCTGTTGTTGCGACTGCCGGCCATTACTTGACCTCCACATGGTGGCGCTGCATGGGCAGCAGGCCTTGCGGGCGCCAGATCATCATCAGAATCATCACCAGGCCGAAGATCAGCATGCGGTACTCGGCAAACTCGCGCGCAAACTCGGGCAGCACGGTCAGCAGGATGGCGGCCAGGATCACCCCCAGCTGCGAGCCCATGCCGCCCAGCACGACGATGGCCAGGATCAGCGCCGACTCGATGAAGGTGAACGACTCGGGGTTCACGATGCCCTGGCGCGCGGCAAAGAAGGCGCCGCCAAAGCCCGCGAACATGGCGCCCAGCGTGAAGGCCGAGAGTTTGATCTTCGTGGGGTTGAGGCCCAGCGACCGGCAGGCGATCTCGTCCTCGCGCAGCGCTTCCCAGGCGCGGCCAATGGGCATGCGGATCAGGCGGTTGCTGATGAACAGTGTCACCATCGCCAGGGTCAGCGCCATCAGGTACAGAAAGATGACCATGTGCATGGAGTTGAACTCCAGCCCGAAGAACTGGTGGAAGGTGGCCGCGCCCTCGACCGAGGGGCTGCGCGCCAGCTCCAGGCCAAAGACCGAGGGTTTGGGCAGGCCCGAGATGCCGTCCGGCCCGCCGGTAAAGTCCGTCAGGTTGGTCAGCAACAGTCGGATGATTTCGCCAAAGCCCAGCGTCACGATGGCCAGGTAGTCGCCGCGCAGCCGCAGCACCGGAAAGCCGAGCACCAGGCCGAACAGCGCCGAGGCACAGCCGGCCAGCGGCAGCGCCTGCCAGAAGCTCCAGCCCGCCCAGTGAAACAGCAGGGCGTAGGTGTAGGCGCCGACGGCGTAGAAGCCCACGAACCCTAAGTCCAGCAGGCCGGCAAAGCCCACGACCACATTCAGGCCCAGCCCCAGCATCACGTAGATCATGGCCAGGGTGGCGATATCGACGGCGTTGCGCCCGCCAAAGAAGGGCCAGATGACGGCCAGCAGCAGCGCCGCAGCCACCCATACGCCGCGTTGGCGTGCCGGAATTGCGGGCAGGCTGGGCCAGGGCAGGCGCAGGCCGCGGCCCGCCAGCAGCGGGCGCAGCATCTGCACGATGAACACCAGCAGGCAGGCCCAGGCGACGTTGCTCCAGTGCTGCGTGATGATGGTGCGCACGCCGGCGCGCTCCAGGTGCAGACCGAAAATCGGCGTGACGACGATTGCCGTGAGCACCGTCGCCGTGAGCGCGTGGGCCAGGTTCTGGCGCCAACCGGGGCGGTGGGAGGAGTTGATCGCGGCGCTCATCAGACTTTCTCCACTTCAGGTTTGCCGAGTAGGCCCGTGGGGCGGAACAGCAGGATCAGCACCAGCAGGCCGAAGGCCACGATGTCCTTGTATTCCGACGAGATGTAGGCCGCGGCGAAGGTTTCCGCGATGCCCAGAAGCACGCCGCCCAGCATGGCGCCAGGAATCGAACCGATACCGCCGAGCACGGCGGCCGTGAATGCCTTGACGCCGACGATGAAGCCTATGAAGGGGTTGAGCTTGCCCACGGCCAGTGCAATCAGCACCCCGCCCACGGCGGCCAGCACGGCGCCCAGGATGAAGGTGAACGAGATCACGCGGTTCACGTCGATGCCCAGCAGCCGCGCCATGTGCATGTCCTGCGAGCAGGCGCGGCTGGCGCGGCCCATGCGCGAATGCTTGATGTAGAGGGTGAGGGCGATCATCAGCACCACCGTGACGGCGATGATCAGCACGCGGGCGTAGGGCACATAGACCTCGAAGCCGCCCTCGGCGCCAAAGCGCAGCGCCCCGGGCAGCAACGAAGGCACGGCCATGTCGCGCGCACCCTGGCCCAGGGCCACCCAGTTCTGCAGGAAGATGGACATGCCGATGGCCGAAATCAGCGCCACCAGCCGCGGCCCGTTGCGCAGTGGCTTGTACGCCACCTGCTCGACCACGAAGCCGTACACGCCGGTGACCAGCACGGCGACGAGCAGCATGAGGGCAATGATGACGGCGATCGGCAGGCCACTCTGCGTGCCAATGGCTGCCAGCGTGACAAGGCCCGCATAGGCGCCGATCATGTAGATTTCGCCGTGCGCGAAGTTGATCATGCCGATGATGCCGTACACCATGGTGTAGCCGATGGCAATCAGCGCGTAGATCGCTCCGAGCGACAGGCCGTTAAAGAGCTGCTGGAGCAGCTGCGGCAGGAATTCAGACATCCTGGGCCTCTCGATAAAGAGATGGGGACAAAAAGGGGCGGCTGTTCAGAAACGGCAGATCCAGCCGGCGTGGATGCCGGGTATTTTCACAGGCCCTGGTACAAACGGCAAAAACCCCGATCGCCCGGTTTCCTGAGAAGGGGCGGGCGTCGGGGTGCCGGTGGCTACGTGCTTACTTGGCGACAGTCTTGCTGCCGTCCTTGTGCCACTCGAAGATCTGGAAATCGAAGGACTTCAGGTCGCCGCTCTTGTTCCAGCCGATGGCGCCCAGGGGCGTCTCGAAGGTGGTCTTGTGCATGTAGTCGGCCACCTTGGCGGGGTTGTCGCCCACGGCCTTGATGCTGTCGATGATGACCTGCGCGGCAGCGTAGGAGGTCATCTGGAAGGCGCCGCCGGCATCACGCTTCTTGTCCTTGAAGGCCTTGACGATGGCTGCGTTCTTGGGGTTGGTCGAGAAGTCGGCGGGCAGCGTCAGCAGCATGCCTTCGACGGCGGGGCCGGCGATGGCGTTGACCTCGGGGTTGCCCACGCCTTCGGGGCCCATCATCTTGACCTTCAGGCCCTGTTCGCCGGCCTGGCGCAGCAGCAGGCCCATCTCGGGGTGGTAGCCACCGTAGTAGACGAAATCAACACCGGCGCTCTTGAGCTTGGTGATGACGGCGGAGTAGTCGCTGTCGCCGGCGTTGATGCCCTCGAAGAGCACCACGTTGACGCCGGCCTTTTTCAGGTCGTCGCGCACCGAGGAGGCGATGCCCTGGCCGTACGACTGCTTGTCGTGCAGGATGGCGACCTTCTTGGGCTTGATCTTCTCGGCGATGAACTTGGCAGCGGCCGGGCCCTGCTGGTCGTCACGGCCGATGGTGCGGAAGATGAAGTGGTAGTTCTTGCCCTCGGTCAGCGCGGGCGAGGTGGCCGAGGGGGTCACGACGACCACGCCCTCGTTGTTGTAGATCGGGGCGGCGGCAATCGCCGCGCCCGAGCACACGGGACCGACCACATAGTGGATCTTGTCGTTGATCACGCGGTTGGCGGCAACCGGGCCCTGCTTAGGCTCGCAGGCGTCGTCCACGGTGACCAGTTCAATCTTCTTGCCGTTAATGCCGCCGGCGGCATTGGCCTGTTCCACGGCCGTGGTGGCGCCTTCCTTGATCATGTCACCGTACTGGGTGACGGGGCCGGTCGCTGGAATGACCATGGCGATCCTGACCTGCGCATGTGCAGTGGGCAGCAGGGCGGCGCTGGCCAGGCCCAGTGCGGCGACAAAGGTTTGCATGCGGAACGGAATGCTCATAAAACGAACTCCAACTTTGGGTAAAGCGGTCTGAAAAATCATCAGGCCCCGGTAGGAGCCTGCGATCAAGACCGCGATGATTGACCGTACGTATGGTATTGGCAACAGGGTAAGCAAGGCTGGCGTTGCTGCCAGATTTTTGCTACGGCAGGTAGGTAATTGTCTTGGGTCAATTTCCTGGTCGAATCCCCTGGCCCGTCAGGGGAAGCTGGCCACCTTGGTGGCGGGTGTCGATTCTGCCCCAGCCGCGGCCTGCGCGGCCGCTGTCGGGTGCAGCTTCGCGGCCGGCACCGGTGTGCCTGCACGCCAGCGACGCAGCACGCGCTGGAAGATCAGCGCATTGGGGATTTGCAGCAGCGTGCCGAGCTCGGGGGCGGTGGCGTCTTCCAGCGTGGTGTACAGCAGATTGACGTCCAGCACGCGGCCAAGTGCGCCGGGCTTTTCCGCCGTGTCCAGCAGTTCGATGTAATCGCCCACGCGGAATGGGCCCACGGTGAGGATTAGGAAGGCGCAAAACAAGTTCGACAGCACGCTCCAGGCCGCAAAGAAAGCCACGGCGCCCACGGTGGCAAACCCGGTGAAGGCCGTCCACAACACGGCCGCGGACACGCCCAGGCGTTCCAATGCCAGCAAGGCCGCGCCGCCCAGGACGAGCCAGCGCACCACGGCGTTGATGGGCGTCAGCAGCTCGTGTGGAAATTGATAGTGGTCACTGGCCCGGCGGATGAGCCGTCGCAGCAAGTAGTGCAGCAGCAGCGCCGCCAGGAGGATGAGCGCGATCTGGACGCCGGGCACGATCAGGTCGAGCCAGTCGTGCGTCCATGGCGGCAGTGCGGTCTTCAGGAGCTCAAGCATTACTGTTCGCGGCGCAGTGCCGGGAACAGGATCACGTCACGGATGCTGGAGCTGTCGGTCAGCAGCATCATCAGCCGGTCCATGCCAATGCCGCAGCCGCCCGTGGGGGGCATGCCGTACTCCAGCGCGCGCACGAAGTCGTGGTCATAGAACATGGCCTCGTCATCGCCGCTGTCCTTGGCCGCCACCTGGGCGTTGAAACGTGCGGCCTGATCCTCGGCGTCGTTCAACTCTGAAAAGCCGTTGCTGAACTCGCGGCCCGTGATGTAGAGCTCGAAGCGTTCGGTGACCTCGGGGCGAGCGTCGTTGGCGCGCGCAAGCGGGCTGATTTCGGTCGGGTGCTCCATGATGAAGGTGGGCTGCCAGAGTTTGTCCTCCACCGTCTCCTCGAAGTACAGCACCTGGAGGCTGGCAAGCGAGCGTGCCGACAGCCGATCCTTTTCCTCGCTCATGCCCAGCTTTTTCAGCGCGCTGATGAGCCAGGCGGCGTCATCCACATGGGCGCCGGCCTCGGTGTACTGGTAGATGGCCTCGCGTATCGTCAGGCGCTGGAAGGGCTGGGACAGATCGACGGCGCGGCCGCCGTAGGTCAGCTGCAGGCTGCCCGTGGCCTTGAGCGCCGCATCGCGTATCAACTCTTCGGTGAAGTTCATCAGGTCGAGGTAGTTCCAGTAGGCCGCGTAGAACTCCATCATGGTGAACTCGGGGTTGTGGCGCACCGAGATGCCCTCGTTGCGAAAGCTCCGGTTGATCTCGAACACGCGCTCGAAGCCGCCGACGATCAGGCGCTTGAGGTACAGCTCGGGTGCGATGCGCAGGAACATCTCCTGCTCCAGCGCGTTGTGGTGCGTGACGAAAGGCCGGGCGTTGGCGCCACCGGGAATGGGGTGGAGCATGGGCGTCTCCACCTCCAGGAAGCCATGCTCGATCATGAACGCGCGTATGCCACCAATGGCCTTGCTGCGCGCCACGAAGCGGCGGCGCGCAGCCTCGTCCGTCATCAGGTCCACATAGCGCTGGCGGTACTTGACCTCCTGGTCGGCTACGCCGTGAAACTTGTCGGGCATGGGACGCAGGCTCTTGGTAAGCAGGCGCAGGCGCGTCACCTTGACCGACAGCTCGCCGGTCTTGGTCTTCATGAGTGTGCCTTCGGCTCCCAGGATGTCGCCCAGGTCCCAGCGTTTGAAGTCGGCATAGACCTCCTCGCCCACCGCGTCGCGTGTCACATAGAGCTGGATGCGCCCGCCCGTGTCGCCAAACGATCCATCCTGCAGCGTGGCAAAGCTGGCCTTGCCCATGACGCGCTTGAGCATCATGCGGCCGGCCACGCTGACGGAAACGGCCTGTGACTCCAGTGCTTCACCATCGAACGCGGAATATTGCTGCTGCAGGGCTGCGGCGTGGTGCTGCGGCTTGAAGTCGTTCGGGAACGCCACGCCCCGGCCCTGGGCCTGGTTCTCGCGCAGCACTTTGAGCTTTTCGCGGCGTTCTGCGATGAGCTGGTTTTCGTCCTGGGGCAGGTTGGTGGCTTGGTTTGGTTCAGACATGGTGCCGAAGGGCTTGAGGGGCAAACCCGCAATTTTAGGGTTTTGGCGCGTGGCTGGGGTATGCGGCACCGGATTGGCGCTGTAGCACCTGCCTTGTGCGCGGGAATTACAAGGAGATTCCCAGGCGCTCGAGCATGTCGCCCACCAGCTCCAGCCGCACGAGCGGGCTGTCCAGGACCATCAGGTGTTGTTTGAGATCCAGCGGCAGGGGTAGCAACTCGCACCAGCGGTCGGCCACCCAGCCGCAGTCCTGCAGCTGGTCGGGCGTCGGGTTGGTGGGAAGGCTGACTCCGCCGGCGCGCGGCTGCTGGGCTGCCAGCACCTGCGCCAGCATGGTGGCCGGGCGCCGCAGGTCGTCCGGCACGGGCACATGCGGGTCTCCAGGCAATTGCTCAACGTCTGCGACCCACAGTCCATGCGGCAGCCGGCTGTGCCTTGTAATGCGAAAGCGCTCAGTGCCCCGGCAGCGCAGGGTGACGAGGCCGGTCTGGGGTGTCTGCAATTGCTCGATGACGGCCAGCGTGCCCATGGATTCGAACCGCTCGTCCGGCGCTCCCGCGCGCCGCACTTCCTGACCTGCCGTGAGTGCCACGACACCAAATGGCGCGCCCGCGTGCCGGCATTTGCGCACCATGTCCAGGTAGCGCACCTCGAACACGCGCAGCGCCAGCACGCCACCGGGAAACAGCACGGTGTCGAGTGGAAACAGCGGCAGTGAAGTCAGTGTCAGGGGACGGGACATGGCGGTGTGCATGGGCTGCATCGCTATCATCCCATGCTGCGCCGTCTTCAGCGCCGTGCTGCGCGTTCTTTTGCTGCCTTCCATGCTGTTCCAGATTCTGTCCTTCATCCTCGACGTGGCCAGCGGCCTGCTCACCGGCGCCTGCCTGCTGCGCCTGTACATGCAGTTGCAGCGCGTGTCGTTCACCAACCCCGTGGGGCGGTTGGTGTTTGCGCTGTCCGACTGGCTGGTGCTGCCGCTGCGCAAGCTCGTGCCGCCCGCGGGGCGCTGGGACCTCTCCTGCCTGGCGGCGGCCTTCCTGCTGCAGCTGGTGCAGTACCTGCTGCTGTGGCTGCTGCTGGGTGCCGGCACGGGGCTGACCTGGCTGCCGTGGATGGCCTTTTTCAGCCTGCTGCGCGTGGCTGTGTCGGGCCTGATGGGGCTCATGATCGTCTATGCCGTGCTGTCCTGGGTGCCGACGCGCTCGCCCATAGGCGACGTGATCGCGCGCCTGTGCGAGCCGCTGCTGCAGCCCGTGCGGCGCGTGCTGCCGCTGGTGGGCGGCATCGACCTGTCGCCGCTGGTGCTGCTGGTGCTGCTGCAGGTGCTGTCCATCGTGCTCGGCCATATGCAGGCAGCTGTGCTCGGTTGACTTCCACGGTGCCGCGACTGGGGCCTTGCCGGTAAATCGGATTCATTGGCATTGCTGCGTGCGCCATGCGCCGGGCGCGGGCGCTGCCTACAATATGCCGATGTCGCAAGCCACCCAGGGTGCTTTTCTGCGGAGCGCGTTGCTGCTGCTGATCATGGTGGCGCAACTGCTGATCCCGCTGCTGCATGGCCATTTCGGAACGCCGAACCAGGCCGGCCTGCATGTGCATGCCGCACCGTCGCGCATGGTGGAGGCGGCGTGGCACTCGGCCGCGGCACCGGCCCTGTCGGCCGACCTCCATGAGCATCAAGCCCTGGCGGGCGACGAACCCTTTGAGGTCGATGTGCAGTCGGCGCTGCAGCCGCTCGACCAGTTGCCGCAGCCGCTCCTGGCCGTCGTTGGCCTGGCGCTGCTGACCCTGGGCCTGCGTGCCGCGCGCATGCGCTGCGTTGCCTTGCGGCCCACGCCGCGCCGCGAGCCCGAACGCCTGAGCCCGCGCTGGCGCGGGCGCGTGATAAGGCCGTCGCCGGCCCAGGCGCCGCCGCAGTTTTCCTGACTCTCTCCCAGGCCTTTGCATGGGCCTTGGTCGGCCGCCTGCCCAGCGGGCGGCGTTCGCTTTTTTCCTGGGCTCAGGTAGCGAATTCTGCCGAAGAGGAACCCGCCGTCATCCCGCTTTCGCGGGGATGACGGGCCCCACGCAGATCGCGTGTCCTGGACGAACGAATCCCTCGATATCGCTGACTGAGCCTTTTCCTGGAGTCGGGAATGTTTCTGTACCCATTGCTGTTGGCAGGCGCGCTTGCGCTGCCCTTGTCGTCGCTGGCCGCCGATGCGCCGGCCCTGTCCTTTTCCCCCGAACAGGCGCGCAGCCTGGGCGTGCGCTTCGAACCCATTCGGCCCACCGAGCGGCTGGAGGTGGCGGCCCATGCGCGCGTGCTGTTGCGGCCCGATGCCCAGGCCGTGCTGGGCGCTCCCTACGCGGGGGCGGTGCCGCGCGTGCTTGTGGCCGTGGGCCAGCAGGTGCGTGCCGGCCAGGCCGTGGCGGCGTTCACCAGCCCCCAGCTGTACGAGGCGTGGCGCGCGCTGCAGGAGGCCCAGTCGCAGTCGCGCCTGGCGCGCCAGGCGCTCGAGCGTGACAAGGCGCTGTATGACGACGGCATCATCGCCGCGAGCCGCTGGCAGGCCACGCAGGCCCGCGCCGCCGAGGCTGCCGCCATGGCCCAGGCGCGGCGGGCCGAGCTGGCCGCCAGCGGCGTGCAGCTGGCCGGCAATGAGGCGCAGCTGCTGGCGCCGCGCGCCGGCGTTGTGACCGAGGTGCTGGTGCAGCCAGGCGCTCGTGTCGATGCCACTGCCCCGCTGGTGCGCGTGGCCGACCCCAAGGCTCTGGAGCTGGAGCTGCTGCTGGGCCGCGAGGTGCCGCTGCCCACCGTCGGCGACCGCGTGCGCGTGGACTTGCGTGGCGCGGCGGGCCAGGTGGCGGGCGTGGCGCCGGTGGGTGACGGCTCGGCCGGCATGCGCGTGCGCGTGGCGCTGGACCGGTTGGGCGACCTGCGACTGGGCGAAAGCGTCACCGCCACCCTGGTGCTGGCCGATGGCGGCAATGCCAAGGCCGGCAGCCGCTGGCGCATTGCGGCGGCGGCGCTGGTGCACTGGCAGGGTCAGACCGGCGTGTACCTTGCCACCGACAAGGGCGCGCGTTTTGTGCCGCTGACACTGGAGGCCAGCGACGAGGCCGTGGCCGTGCTGCGTGGCGCGCTGCCGGCTGACGCGCGCATCGCCGTGACGGGCATTGCCGCGCTCAAGGGCCTGCAGGCCGGGGGGCAATGATGCTGGCCTGGCTGATCGACTTTTCGCTGCGCCAGCGCGTGCTGGTGCTGTTGATGGCCTGCGCGCTGGCGCTGGCGGGGGCCTGGGCCTATGTGCACCTGCCCATAGACGCGTTTCCCGACATCTCGCCCACCCAGGTCAAGGTGATCCTGAAGGTGTCGGGCATGACGCCAGAGGAGGTGGAGCAACGCGTGTCCACCCCGGTGGAGCAGGAGCTGCTGGGCCTGCCGCACAAGACCATCGTGCGCTCTGTGTCCAAGTACGGCATCAGCGATGTGACGGTGGACTTTGCCGAGGGCACGGACGTGTACTGGGCACGCCAGCAGGTGTCCGAGCGGCTGGCGGGCATCATGCGCGACCTGCCGGCCTCGGCCCAAGGCGGGCTGGCGCCCATCACCACGCCGCTCGGCGAGATGTTCATGTTCACCGTGGAGGGCGAGGGTCATTCCCTCGCCGAACGCCGGCACGTGCTCGACTGGGTGATACGCCCGGCCCTGCGCACCGTGAGCGGCGTGGCCGACGTGAACGCGCTGGGCGGTGCTGTGCGCGGCTATGAGGTGATCCCCGACCCGGCCCGGTTGCGTGCGCGCGGCGTGACGCTGGACCAGTTGCGCCAGGCCCTGGAGGCCAACAACCGCAACGACGGCGCGGGCCGGCTGGACCAGGGCGACGAGCACTGGGTGGTGCGCGTGGAGGGCGGCGTGCGCGGGCTCGACGACCTGCGCTCCATCGTGGTCGAGCCGGCCAGGAGTGGGCAGGCCGCCACCACCGTGGGCGACCTGGTCACGGTGCGCCTGGGCGAGGCCACGCGCAACGGTGCCGTCAGCCGCGACGGGCGCGGTGAGGCCGTGCAGGGCCTGGTGCTGGGCCTGCGCGGCGTGGATGCGCGCAGCCTGGTCGAGGCCGTGCAGGCGCGGCTCGACGAGCTGGCGCCGCGCCTGCCCCGGGGCATGAGCACCCAGGTGTTCTACAACCGCGGCGAGCTGGTTGCGCGCGCCGCCAACACCGTGGTGCGCGCGCTGGTCGAGGCCAGCGTGCTCGTCGTCGTCACGCTGTACCTGTTCCTGGGCGGCGTGCGCGCCGCGCTGGTGGTGGCGGCGACGCTGCCACTGTCCATGCTGGCCACCTTCCTGCTGATGCGCTACGTGGGCCTGACGGCCAACCTGATGAGCCTGGGCGGCCTGGCGATTGCGCTGGGCATCCTGGTGGACGCCTCCGTCGTGGTGGTGGAGAACATCGAGACGGCGCTGGCCCGTACGCCAGCGCATGAGCCCGTGGACCGCTTCATGCTCATCCGCGAGGCCGTCTCGGCCGTCTCCGCGCCCATGCTGGCCGGCGTGTCCATCATCGCCATCGTGTTCCTGCCGCTGCTGACGCTGCAGGGGCTGGAGGGCAAGCTGTTCGCGCCCGTCGCGCTCACCATCGTGTTGGCCCTTGGTGCTTCCGTACTGATAGCGTTTACCGCAATACCGGCGCTGGCTTCGCTGCTGCTGCATGCCCATGCTGGCGATGCGCCCTGGCTGATGCGGCGCATCGCCGCGGGCTTCGAGCGCATGCAGCGCTGGAGCCTGACGCACCGAGTCGCCGTGTTCGGCGTCGCGCTGGCGGCGTTGGCGGCTGCGGTGCTGCTCTACCTGTCGGTGGGCAAGACCTTCATGCCCACCATGGACGAGGGCGACATGATCGTGCAGCTGCAGAAGGCGCCATCGATCTCGCTGGCCAGTTCGCTGGACCTGGACCAGCGTGTGCAGCAGGCCCTGATGAGGGAGGTGCCCGAAATCCGCTCCATCGTCGCACGCACGGGCTCGGACGACCTGGGGCTCGATCCCATGGGCCTGAATGAGACCGACACCTTCCTGGTGCTCAAACCCCGCGCCGAGTGGCGCGGCGGCAAGGAGGACATCGCCGACGCCATACGCCGCGTGATGGAGGGCTTTCCCGGCCTGATATACGGCTTCACCCAGCCGATCGAGATGCGTGTCTCCGAGATGCTGACCGGAGTGCGTGGCGACGTGGCCATCAAGATCTTCGGCTCCGACCTCGCGCAGCTGGGCGCCGCAGCTCAGTCCATTGCCACGCGCATGCGTGCCGTGCCGGGCGCCTCCGAAGTCATCGCGCCCAGCAACAGCGGAGTGCAGTACCTGCAGGTGACGCTCAACCGCGCCGCGCTTGGCCAGTCGGGCATGAGCGGCGACGCCCTGCAGGCCCAGCTGCGTGCGCTGGTCGAGGGCGAGCGCATAGGCATCGTGCCCGAGGGTGTGGCGCGCACGCCGCTGATCCTGCGCGGGGGCGCCCAGCTGCGCCATTCGCCCGAAGGGCTGTCCGGCCTGCTCGTGGCCGCGCCCGACGGCACGAGCTGGCCGCTGACCTCGCTGGCCAGCCTCACGCGCCAGGACGGCCCGGTGCGCATAGACCACGAAGACGGCGCGCGCTTTGCCGTGGTGCAGGTCAGCGTCGATGGCCGCGACCTGGCCGGCTTCGTGCGCGAGGCCCAGGCGGCCGTGGCCGGCGACGCGAGCCTGAACGGGCTGCGCCTGGTCTGGGGCGGTCAGTTCGAAAACCAGCAGCGCGCCGCCGCTCGCCTGGCGCTGGTGGTGCCGCTGGCGCTGGTCGCCATCTTCGTGCTGCTGGTGCTGACCTTTCGCTCGCCCCGGCAGGCCGCGCTGGTCATTGCCAACATCCCGTTCGCGCTCGTGGGTGGCATCGCCGCACTGCGCGTGGCGGGCGAATACCTGTCGGTGCCCGCCTCGGTGGGCTTCATCGCGCTGCTGGGCATCGCGGTGCTCAACGGCGTGGTGCTCGTGTCGCACTTCAACACCCTGCTCGCAAGCGGCCTGCCGCTGGCCCAGGCCGTGCACCAGGGCGTGCGCGACCGGCTGCGGCCGGTGCTGATGACGGCCTGCATCACGGCCCTGGGCATGCTGCCGCTGCTGCTGGCCAGCGGGCCGGGCTCGGAGATCCAGCGGCCGCTGGCCGTGGTGGTGGCCGGCGGGCTGATCAGCTCCACGGCGCTGACGCTGTTGCTGCTGCCGCTGTTGTTCGAACGCTTCGGTGCGCCGCGCACGGTGGAGGTGATTGAAAAATGAGAGCTGCTAGCACCGTATGGATAAGGGCTAAAGGCCTTTTTGAGTCAAATTCCAGGAATAGATCCATGAAGCCGCTACTGCTCGCGTGCTGCGCGGCCCTGCTGCCGGCCGGCCCGGCGCGGGCGCAGCCCTATCTGCCGCCGGAGGCTGTCGTGCGCGAGGCCGTGCAGCAGTCCCCCGAGGTGCAGGCCGCCGACGCGGCCCGGCGAGGCGCCCAGGCCCGGGCCGACGGCCTGCGCGTCGGCACGCACGAAACCGTGGTGCGCGCCATAGGCCAGCGCCGCTGGGTGCGCGATGGCGTGCATGAACGCTTTGTCGAGGGCCAGATCGCCGTCGAACGGCCGCTGCGCCTGTGGGGCAAGGCCGAGGCCGATGCGCAGCTTGCCGATGCCACCGGCGCCACGGGCCGCGTGGCCGCGCAGGACGCCCGGCATGAGGCCGCGCGGCGTCTGCTGACCCTGTGGTTTGCCGCGCTGCGCGCCGGGCAGGTGCGGCAGGCCGCGCAGGACAACGCGGCCGCCGCCGCCGAGCTGGCCCGCATCACCGAGCGCCGCGTGCGCGCCGGCGACGCGGCACGGCTAGACGCCGAACTGGCCCAGGCCGAGCAGGCACGCATGCAGGCGGCGCTGGCGGCGGCGCGTGCCAACGAGCAGGCCGCCCTGGCCGATCTGCGTGCGCGCTTTCCGGGCCTGGGCGATTCCGCCGAGCTGCCCGCCGACCTGGCAGCCCCCCTGCCCGAGTCGCCAACGCAGCCGCCCGGGCAACTGCGCAGCCACTACATAGAGCACAGCCACGAGCTCCTGCTGGCCAGGGCCGACGAGGACCTGGCGCTGCGCCTGGCGCGCCGCACGGACCTGGAGCGCCGGCCCGACCCCACGGTGGGCGTGTTCGCCTCCAGCGAGCGCGGCGGCGCAGAGCGCCTTGCCGGCGTCAGTCTGTCCGTGCCGCTGGGCTCCACCTACCGGCAGGCCCAGGCCCAGGCCGCGGCGGCCGATGCCGACGCCGCCCTGTCGCGGCGACTGGCCGCCGAGCGGCGCCTGGGGGCGGACTTCGACGTGCTCTGGAGCCAGTTGGAGGGGCGGCGCGCCGCCGCCCAGGCCCAGGCCGCCGCCGCTGCGCTTCAGCGCAGCACGGCAGAGCGCGCGCTACGCGCCTACCGCGCCGGCGAATCGGGCCTGGCAGAGCTGCTTGCCGTGCGCCGCAGCCTGGCCGACGCATTGTTGGCCGAGCGCCTGGCGCGCAGCGAGGCGCTCGAGAGCGACAGCCGGCTGCGGCTCGACCTGCACCGGCTGTGGGATTTCGACGAGTGAAGCGGCGCGCCGCCCATTGCGCATGAAGCTGGCGCTACCCGCGCCGCAGGCGCCTGCAAGGGCCGCCCCGCAATCCCGGCGGCGTCCGCCTTCGCAGGCCAAGCCTGGGAGAAGGGGCGCGCCGCCGCTCAGGCGTGCCGGTGCTGCTTGACCTCAGGCGACCGCGTCCGCCGGCAGGCGCTGCAGCATCGACAGGCATTGCGCCACGGTCTGGCGCAGCTCGCGGCGGTCGCAGATGAAGTCCACGGCGCCCTTGGTCTGCAGGAACTCGGCGCGCTGGAAGCCCTCGGGCAGGGTCACGCGCACGGTGGACTCGATCACGCGCGGGCCGGCAAAGCCGATCAGGGCCTTGGGCTCGGCGATCACGATGTCGCCCACGAAGGCAAAGCCCGCCGACACACCGCCCATGGTCGGGTCGGTCAGCACGCTGATGTAGGGCAGGCCCTTCTTGGCCAGGCGCGTGAGCGCGGCGTTGGTCTTGGCCATCTGCATGAGCGACAGCAGGCCCTCCTGCATGCGCGCGCCGCCGGTGGCGGTGAAGCAAATGAAAGGCACCTTCTGCTCGATGGCGGTCTCCACGCCGCGCACGAAGCGCTCGCCCACGACCGAGCCCATGGAGCCGCCCATGAAGTCGAATTCGAAGCAGGCGGCGACGATGTTGATGCTCTTGACGGCGCCCCCCATGACCACCAGGGCGTCGGTCTCGCCGGTGTTCTCCAGCGCCTCCTTGAGGCGCTCGGGGTATTTGCGGCTGTCCTTGAACTTGAGGGCATCGACGGGCAGCACCTCCTGGCCGATCTCGTAGCGCCCCTCGTTGTCCAGGAATGCGTGGAGGCGCGCGCGTTCGCCAATGCGGTGGCGGTGGCCGCATTTGGGGCAGACGTTCTGGTTGTGCTCCAGGTCGGTTTTGTACAGCACGTCGTCGCAGCTGGGGCATTTGACCCACAGGCCCTCGGGCATCTGGCGACGCTCGGTCGGGTTGGTCTGCTGGATCTTGGAGGGCAGGAGTTTTTCAAGCCAGGACATGGCGGTTCCAGTATCTGTTGTGCGTTGACGAATTATGTGTCCAGGGCCTTGCGCACCTGGCGCAGGAAGTCCACCGTGACGGCAACCACCTTCTCGTGCGGCTGATCCTCTATGAGGCCGATGATGCGGCTGCCGATGACCACGGCGTCGGCCACGCGGCCTATGGCCTGGGCCGTGGCCGCGTCGCGGATGCCGAAGCCCACGCCGACGGGGATCTTCACATGCTCGCGTATGCGCGGCAGCATGGCCTCGACGGCGGCGGTATCGAGCGCGCCCGAGCCCGTCACGCCCTTGAGCGAGACGTAGTAGACGTAGCCGCTGGCTACGCGCGCCACCTGCTGCATGCGCTCGGGTGTGGAGGTGGGCGCCAGCAGGAAGATCAGGTCAACGCCATGCGTGCGCAGCTCAAGGGCGAACTGCTCGCATTCCTCGGGCGGGTAGTCCACGATGAGCACGCCATCGACACCGGCCTCGCCCGCATCGCGCGCAAAGCTGCCGGCGCCGTGGCGCTGCTCGTAGCGCTCGACGGGGTTGGCATAGCCCATGAGCACCACGGGCGTGGTCTGGTTGCGCTGGCGGAAGGCGCGCACCATGTCCAGCACCTGGACCATGCCAATGCCCAGGGACAGGGCCTTCTCGCCCGCCTTCTGGATCACCGGGCCGTCGGCCATGGGGTCGGAGAAGGGCACGCCCAGCTCGATGATGTCGGCGCCGGCCTCGACCATGCCGTGCATGAGCGCGGGCGTGATGTCGGCGAACGGGAAGCCCGCCGTCACATAGGGGATGAGGGCCTTGCGGCCCTTGGCCTGCAGCCCGGCGAAGGTGTCCTGGATGCGGCTCATGCGGCAGGCCCTCCCTTGACGGTGTGGCCGCGCATGCTCGGGCGGTCGTAGAAGTCCGTGCCCGACAGGTCGGCCACGGTGCCAATGTCCTTGTCGCCGCGGCCGGAGAGGTTCACGAGGATCGATTGCTGGGGCGTCATGGTCTTGGCGAGCTTGAGCGCGTAGGCCACGGCGTGGCTGGATTCGAGTGCAGGGATGATGCCCTCGGTGCGGCACAGGTAGTGAAAGGCGGCTAGCGCCTCGGCGTCGGTGATGCCCACGTATTCGGCGCGGCCGATCTGCTGCAGCCAGGCATGTTCGGGGCCCACGCCGGGGTAGTCCAGGCCGGCGCTGATGCTGTGCGTCTCGGTGATCTGGCCGTTCTCGTCCTGCAATATGTAGGTGCGGTTGCCGTGCAGCACGCCGCTCGAGCCGCGCTGCAGGCTGGCCGAATGCTTGCCACTGTCCAGCCCCTCGCCCGCGGCCTCCACGCCGATCAGGCGCGTTGATTCGTGCGGGATGTAGGGGTAGAAGATGCCCATGGCGTTGCTGCCGCCGCCCACGCAGGCGACCACGGCGTCGGGTTGCTCGGCGGCTAGTTTTTGCTCGGCCAGCATGGCGGGCATCTGCGTGAGGCACTCCTCGCCGATCACGCTCTGGAAGTCGCGCACCATCATCGGGTAGGGGTGGGGGCCGGCCACGGTGCCGATGATGTAGAAGGTGTTGTCCACGTTGGCCACCCAGTCGCGCATGGCCTCATTCAGTGCGTCTTTCAGCGTGCGGCTACCCGATTCGACGGGCACCACGGTCGCGCCCAGCAGCTTCATGCGGTAGACGTTGGGGCTCTGGCGCTTGACGTCCTCGGCGCCCATGTAGACCACGCATTCCAGGCCGTAGCGCGCGCAGATGGTGGCCGTGGCCACGCCATGCTGGCCGGCGCCGGTCTCGGCAATGATGCGCGGCTTGCCCATGCGGCGCGCCAGCATGGCCTGGCCGATGACGTTGTTGATCTTGTGCGCGCCCGTGTGGTTGAGATCCTCGCGCTTCAGATAAATCTGCGCACCTTTCAATTCGCGGCTGGTGCGTGCGGCGTGATAGACGGGCGAGGGGCGGCCGACGAAATGCGCGAGCTCGTAGCGGAATTCGGCCAGGAACTCCGGGTCGTGCTGGTAGCGTGCGTAGGCTTCGCGCAGTTCCTGGATGGCGTGCGTCAGCGTCTCGCTGACGAAGCTGCCGCCGTAGGGGCCGAAATGGCCGGAGGGGTCGGGTTGGTGGTACTCAAACATGGTGTTCTTTGGCAAGTTGCTCGTCGGCTGCGCGCACGGCGGCCACGAAGCGCTGGATCTTGTCGGCGTCCTTGATGCCTTTGATGGTCTTGCCATCGGGCCCGTCAAGTTCTACGCCGGAGCTGACATCAACCGCCAGCGAGAGGCCTCGCGGGCGCACCTGCACGATGCCATCGGTCACGTTTGCAGGCGTCAGTCCACCACTTAAAACGAGGTGAGAGGCTACGCTTGTTGGAAGGAGTGACCAATTGAAAGCCTTGCCGCCACCGCCATAGCCTTCGACATGGGCGTCGAGCAATATGGCCCGGGCGCGGGAGTGAACATGGGCATATTCTACGAGGTCGAACTCCGGCCCCTCGCCGCCTAGCGGAATGCGCGCCGCACGCAGGTAGGGAATGCGCCCCTGGTCGCTGGCGGCCCAGCAGTCCTCGGGTGTTTCGTCACCATGAAATTGCACTGTAGCGCCCGGTACAAAAGCGCTTGAAGCTATCACTTCAGTAGCTGATGCATTCACGAACAGCAGCACCGGCGTGACGAAGGGCGGCAGGCGCCGGGCCAGTTCGGCGGCGCGCTCGGGCGTGACCGCGCGCGGACTTTTGGCGTAGAGCACGAAGCCGACGGCGTCCGCGCCCGCGGCCACGGCGGCGTCCACGTCCTGCTCGCGCGTCAGGCCGCAGATCTTGATGCGGGTTCGGATAGGGCAGGAGCTGCTCATGGCAGCCAATCATACGCAGCCGTGCGCGTGGGCAGGCCCCACTGCGGGCCGTAGACGGGGCCCAGGAAGTACAGGCCGTCCGGCGAGAATGTGGGCGCGGCGGCCTCGCGCGAACGCGCATCGCGCACCTCGCGCATCCACTCGGGCGGATACAGCCCCTGGCCTATGGCGACCAGGCAGCCCATGATGTTGCGGATCATGTGGTGCAGGAAGGCATTGCCCTCGAACTCGAAGCGCCAGTAGCAGGGCGCGCAGCCATGGTTGCCGGCCGATTCGCCCGCAGGCGGGGCGCGGCGCGTGATGGTGATGCGCTTGAGCGTCTTGACGGGCGACTTGGCCTGGCAGGCGCTGGCGCGAAACGAGCTGAAGTCATGCTCGCCGAGCAGGTGCTGCACGGCCGCCTGCATGGCTGGCCCATCGAGTTCATGGAACACCCAGCCCACGCGGCCGGCGTCCACGCTGGGGCGCACGGGCGACTGCAGCAGCACATAGGCATAGCGGCGCGCCACGGCGCAGGCGCGGGAATGAAACCCGTCGGGGACGGGCTGCGCCCATTGCACGGCAATGTCGCGCGGCAGAAAGGTGTTGGTGCCGCGCACCCAGGAGAACGGCGCGCGCTGCAGTCCGGTGTCGAAATGCACGACCTGCATCAGGCCGTGCACGCCTGCGTCGGTGCGGCCGGCGCAGATGGTGGCCACCTCCTCAGTAGCAAAGCGGCCCAGGGCCGCTTCGAGGTGGTCTTGCACGGTGTTGCCGCCGGGCTGGCTCTGCCAGCCGCTGTAGGCCTGGCCGTTGTAGCTGACGCCCAGGGCCACCCTCATTGCATGGCCCCGGCGCCAACGCGGCGCGCGCCGCGCCTACCAGCAGGGAAGAACATCAGGCGAGGGTAGCCAGCAGGCGCTGGGCACGGGCCTTGAGCTCGCCGGAGGATTCGGCGATCACTTCCTCGACCAGCGTGCGCGCGCCTTCGCTGTCGCCTATGGTGTTGAACTCCTCGGCCAGGGCGAGCTTGGTGGCCAGTGGATCGTCGGGCAATGCGGTGTCTGCGGTCCTGCCGGAGGGCTGCTGCTCGACCAATGTGTCCGGGGCAGTGAGGTCCAGCGACAGGTCGCCCAGGTCGAAATCCAGCGTTTCGGTGTCAGGCGTCTTGCCGTTGCTGCTTGCCAGGGGCGCCTGGCCGGATTCCATGAGGGACAGCGCATCGTCGTCCGGAAAGTCCAGTGGAATCGGTCCGCTGGCCTGCTCCGGGGCTGGCTCCGGTATGTCAGCTACAGGCTTGGGCAGTTGCGCCGTGTCGGGCAGCTTGAAATCGTCCAGGTCGAATGTCGGCAGGAGCTCTCTTTCGGCAGGCGCCGGCGCGGGCGCGGGGGGTGCCGGTTCTGGCTCGTGGACCGCCTGCTCATTGGCGGCCGCGGCCATGGCAAAGCTGCTGGGGGCGGCTGTGGCCGCCGGTGCTGGAGGGGCCTCGTGCAGATCCATGCCCAGATCGAGGTCCAGATCGAGGTCGGGAAGCACGGAGTCCAGTCCGGGTGCGGCACCCGTTGCCGCCGCTACACCCAGGGTGCTGGGGAAGGGGGACAGGCCGTCCATGCCCTCCTGCGCGCCCGCCTGGACGGCCGGACGGCCGCCGGGGCGGTACAGCGCATTGTCGGGGTCCAGCGTGCGACCCAGTTCCGACACGCGGGTCCATTCAGGGCCATTGCCGTTGGTGAGCCGGAACACGTCGTTGGCGCTCGACTCCAGTGCCTTGCGATCCTGGCGCTTGGCGTAAATTTCTGCCAGTTTGGCGGGGATGGCTGCGCGTTCCGGTTGCTGGCGCATGGCCTCCTTGAGGATTTCCTCGGCCTGCAGGTCGCGGCCGTAGGCCAGGTAGACGTCGGCCTCGGCCACGGGGTCCACGTCGCCGCCCGTGTCGAGCTGGCTGGGTGAATAGGCCATGGAGGATGCGCCCGTGGTCAGTTCGCTGTGGGCCGTGTCCACGCGCTGGCCGCCGCTGGCGCCGAAGAAAGAGTCTGGCGCGATGCGGCTTTCATCGAAGGAACTGTCAGCCGCCGCCCGCTTGCGGCTTTGGGCGGCACGGTAGCCACCGAAGCCGACCAGGGCCAGGATCAGTGCGAGAGCGCCGCCCGCGCGCAGGGGATCTTCCGTGAGGAAGTCCAGCATGCCGGGTTCTGCGGCAGGGGTGGGCAGTGGTGCCGGCTTGGGCGCTGCGGTGGGTGCGGCAGCGGCGGGTGCAGTCTCCGAGGCTGCGGCGACAGCGGGGATGGCAGCCTCGGCGGAGGCGGCAGGCGCCACGGCGCTGGCCGTGTCCTGGGGCGCAGCGGCGGGCAGGGGTGCGCTCGGAGCCGGCACGGCGATACCGGGCTGGTCTGCGGGCGCGGCCGACGCCGCGTTGCCCGGTGCTGACCCGGCGGGCTGTGCGGCGCCGCCGCCGATCTGGTTGAGTTCGGCGATGTTCTTCGACAGCTCGGCCATGCGGGACGCGTTCTGGTCGGCTTGCTTGTCGCGGGCCATCTGCTCGTCGGCCTTGCGGGCCTGCACACCGCCCTTGGACAGGGTGAGCTTGTCGGGGCTGGCGGCTGCCGGCCTGCTCTCGGCCACCTGTGCCTGGACCGAGCCGCTGGCCGAGCGTTCGGCGGCGGCCACCTGCGCGTTCGGAGCGGCCGTGGCCAGGCGGCGGCGGAATTCGTTGAAGTCGCGGCTTTGCGCGGCCACGATCTGGCGAGCCTGCGCCGCCGGCGTGGCCTGCGCGTCGGACTCGCTGGGCATCCGCAGCACCGTGCCGGAACGCAGACGGTTCACATTGCCCTGCACAAAGGCGCTCGGATTGGCCTGCGCCATGGCGACCAGCATCTGGTCCAGCGAGACGCCGGAGGGCCGATGTTGCTCGGCGATGCGCCCCGCCGTGTCGCCGCGGCGTACCCGGACCTCATCGCCACTGCTGGGGGCCGCGGCTGCAACAGCCGGGCGGTTGGGCGCGGGAGAGGCCGCCGGCGCGGCTGCTGGGGCCGGTGCTGCAGCGCGCGCTGCGGGGCTTGGTGCTGCAGCTCGCGCTGCGGTGGCTGCAGCCGGTGCCCGCGGCGCGGCCTGAGCGGATTCGGTACGCGGCGCCGTCAGCTGGGGTGCCGTGCTTGGTTCGACCTGGGCACGCGTCGAGGCCGGCGGGTCGAACAGCATGGTGTAGCTGCGCACGACATGGCCCGAACTCCATGTGGCGTCTATCACCAGGTCCACGAAGGGCTCGCTGACGGGGCGGGCGCTGCTCAGCCGCAGCACCATGGAGCCGTCGGCGCGGCGGTGCAGCTGCACCTGTACGTTGCCGGCCGTGGGCGAATACTCCAGGCCCTGGCTGCGGAAGGCCTCAGGCCTGGCCGGGCTTACGCGCAGCGACTCGGCTTCGGCGGCTGTGATCTGTGGCAGCTCGATCTCGGCACGCAGCGGCTCGCCCAGCGCCGACTGCACGTTGATGCGTCCCAGGGCCAGTGCGCTGGCATCGGTGGCGTAGAGTCCGGCCGACAGAATGGCCGCGGTGGCCAGGGCAGAGAGTTTCCAACGGTGCATGGGTGCGACGGATGTTTGATTGGGCTTTGTCGTGGGGAGCGGTGTGTCGATGCTCATGGCTGGGGCCGCTCCAGTACGTGAGAATATGTAAAAAGCACCATAGCATCAATGTTTTGCACTGACAAGCCAGGGACTTGTTGCGGCTTTTTCTACCCTGTACAAGGGAGTGAAAAGAGCATACCGCCTGTTGGTATTGGACAACGGTGGCTGGCCGGCTTGGCGGCCACGCACAAAAGAAAACGGCGCCACGCAGGTGGCGCCGTTGGCACGCATCAGGCAGCCAGCAGGATGCGCAGCATGCGGCGCAGCGGCTCGGCCGCGCCCCACAGCAGCTGGTCGCCAATCACGAAGGCCGACACATATTCGGGCCCCATGTTGAGCTTGCGCACGCGGCCGACGCCCACGTCCAGGCCACCGGTGATGGCTGCGGGGGTGAGTTCCTTGACGGTGAGAGCCTTGTCGTTGGCGACGAACTTCACCCAGGGGTTGCCGCCCTGGATCAGCGATTCGATCTCGGAGAGTGGCAGATCCTTCTTGAGCTTCAAGGTCAGCGCCAGCGAATGGCAGCGCATGGCGCCAATGCGCACGCACAGGCCGTCGACGGGGATGGTGGCGGCCGTGCCCAGGATCTTGTTGACCTCGGCCTGGCCCTTCCACTCTTCCTTGGACTGGCCGTTGTCGAGCTGCGAGTCGATCCACGGAATCAGGCCCCCGGCCAGCGGCGCACCGAAGAACTCGGTGGGCACGTCCTGGCGTATGGTTTGCGCGACCTTGCGGTCGATCTCCAGAATCGCAGACGACGGCGTGGCCAGCAGATCGGCCACGCTGCCATAGACCACGCCCATGCCCTTCAAGAGCTCGCGCATGTGGTTGGCGCCGCCGCCCGAGGCCGCCTGGTAGGTCATGGAGCTGACCCACTCCACCAGATCGGCCTTGAACAGGCCGGCCAGGCCCATCAGCAGGATGGAGTTGGTGCAGTTGCCGCCGATCCAGTTCCTGCCGCCCGCGGCGAGCTTATTCTTGATCAGGCCGTCGTTGACCGGGTCGAGCACGATGACGGCGTCACCCTCCATGCGCAGCGCGCTGGCGGCGTCGATCCAGTGGCCCTGCCAGCCCGCAGCGCGGATTTTGGGGAAGACTTCCTTGGTGTAGTCGCCGCCCTGGCAGGTGATGATGATGTCGCACTTGGCGAGCTCGGCGACGTCGTTCGCGTCCTTGAGCTGGGTGTGCGCCTTGGCCATGGCGGGGGCCTTGCCGCCGGCGTTCGACGTGGAGAAGAACACCGGCTCGATGAGGTCGAAGTCGCCCTCGGCCTGCATGCGATCCATCAACACCGAGCCGACCATGCCGCGCCAGCCGACCAGACCTACCAATTGCTTGCTCATTTCAATCGCCCTTTCAAGTTAAAAACAGTTCGCACAAGACCTGTGGCTGCTTTTCTGGCCCCGGCTCGTCTGGCCAGGGAGGGCGCACGACGATGCCGGAGCTGGATCAGCCCTTAATGGTCGTCGTGGTTTTGATGGTGAATGCGCGCGCGGCCGGCGCTGCCAGGTTGGCAGGCTTGTTCGTCATGGGGAACGGGCGGGCGGCAGACATAGGGGAACATTGTAGAGGATGCAGCGCCAGGCGCCGCATCCATTGGTTAACGCTGCCTTAGCGCAATGCGTTGACGACCGCGTCGCCCATCTGCACCGTGCCCACCTTGGTCGTGCCCTCGCTGTGGATGTCGGGCGTGCGCAGGCCCTGGGCCAGCACCTTTTTCACTGCCGACTCGATGCGGTCGGCCGCCTCGGCCTGGCCCAGCGAGAAACGCAGCATCATGGCCGCGGACAGGATGGTGGCCAGCGGGTTGGCCACGCCCTTGCCGGCGATGTCGGGGGCGCTGCCGTGGCTGGGCTCGTACAGGCCCTGCTTCCTGTCGTTGAGCGACGCCGAGGGAAGCATGCCGATGGAGCCGGTGAGCATGGAGGCTTCGTCCGAGAGGATGTCGCCGAACATGTTGCCGGTGACGATCACGTCGAAGGCCTTGGGCGCCTTGACGAGCTGCATGGCGGCGTTGTCCACGTACATGTGGTCAAGCTGCACGTCGGGGTAGTCCTTGTGCACCTCGGTGACCACGTCCTTCCACAGCTGGAAGGTCTCGAGCACGTTGGCCTTGTCCACGCTGGTCACGCGCTTGCTCCGCTTGCGTGCCGCCTCGAACGCCACGCGGGCGATGCGCTCGATCTCGGGGCGCGAGTAGCGCATGGTGTCGAAGGCCTCCTCGGCACCGGGAAAGTGGCCATCGGTGGCGACGCGGCGCCCGCGCGGCTGGCCGAAGTAGATGTCGCCCGTGAGCTCGCGGATGATGAGGATATCGAGGCCCGCGACCAGCTCGGGCTTGAGGCTGCTGGCGTGCGTGAGCTGCTCGTAGCAGATCGCGGGGCGGAAGTTGGCAAACAGGCCCAGCGCCTTGCGCAGGCCCAGGATGGCCTGCTCGGGGCGCAGCGGGCGGTCGCGCTTGTCGTACTTCCAGTCGCCCACGGCGCCGAACAGGATGGCGTCGGCCTCGCGGGCGAGCTTGAGCGTGGACTCGGGCAGCGGGTGGCCCGCGGCCTCGTAGGCGGCGCCGCCGACGGGGGCGGTTTCGAGCTCGAACTTCAGATCCAGGGCCTTCAGGACCTTGACGGCCTCGGCGACGATTTCGGTGCCAATGCCGTCACCGGGGAGAACTGCGATTTTCATGGTTTGGATGTTCAGAGTTGATGACTGTTGACGCTCTATTCACTCGTCATTCCCGCAAACGCGGGAATCCACGGGTGCAGAGGTTGGCTGTGGGGCAGGCATGGATCCCCGCCTTCGCGGGGATGACGGGCCACGTCACTGCGTCATGGTGTGGGCCAGCCAGGGCTTGGTCGCCAGGCGTTCGGCCTCGAAGGCGGCGATCTTGTCCTTGTGGCGCAGGGTCAGGCCGATGTCGTCGAAGCCGCCCAGCAGGCAGTACTTGCGAAACGGCACCACGTCGAAGGCGATCTCCTCGCCCTGGGGGCGGACCACGACCTGGCGCTCGAGGTCGATCTTGAGCTCGTAGCCGGGGAAGGCCGCGACCTCGTCGAACAACTGGGCGACCACGGCCTCGGGCAGCACGATGGGCAGCAGGCCGTTCTTGAAGCAGTTGTTGAAGAAGATGTCGGCAAAGCTCGGCGCGATGATGGCGCGAAAGCCGTACTGCTGCAGCGCCCAGGGCGCGTGCTCGCGGCTCGAGCCGCAGCCGAAGTTCTTGCGCGCGAGCAGGATGGAGGCGCCCTTGTACCGCGGCTGGTTCAGCACGAAGTCGGGGTTGGGCTTGCGCTGCTCCTCGGGCACGCCGGGCTGTCCCGGCTGGTCCAGATAGCGCCACTCGTCGAACAGGTTGGGGCCGAAGCCCGTCTTCTTGATGGATTTCAGGAACTGCTTGGGGATGATGGCGTCGGTGTCGACGTTTTCGCGGTCCATGGGGGCCACGAGGCCCTGGTGAATGGTGAATTTCTGCATGGCGTTTGAAGCGGTGGGGTTGGTCAGCGAGCGGCGCGCTCTATGGCGCTGCCGGCACTTTGCACGTCCTGGCCTATGCCCTTGATGGTGTTGCAGGCCACAAGCGTCAGCGCCAGGCCGACGAGCAGGATGGAGAACGATGGCTTCATGGTCGGCTCGCTGAGAACAGAGTTAGGCGAACTTGCGGATGTCGACGAAATGGCCGTGGATGGCGGCGGCAGCGGCCATGGCGGGGCTGACCAGATGGGTGCGCCCGCCCGCGCCCTGGCGGCCTTCGAAATTGCGGTTGCTGGTGCTGGCGCAGCGCTCGCCGGGCTCCAGGCGGTCGGCATTCATGGCCAGGCACATGCTGCAGCCGGGCTCGCGCCACTCGAAGCCGGCAGCCTTGAAGACCTGGTCCAGGCCCTCGGCCTCGGCCTGCGCCTTCACCAGGCCCGAGCCGGGCACGACCATGGCCAGCTTGATGTTCTTGGCGACCTTCTGGCCCAGCTTCCTGACGACGGCGGCGGCCTCGCGCATGTCCTCGATGCGGCTGTTGGTGCAGGAGCCGATGAACACCTTGTCCACGAAGATGTCGTTGATGGGCTTGCCCGGCGTGAGGCCCATGTAGGTCAGGGCGCGCTCGATGGCGCCGCGCTTGCTGGCGTCCTTTTCCTTGTCGGGGTCGGGCACGGCAGCGTCCACGCCCAGCACCATCTCGGGGCTGGTGCCCCAGGTGACCTGGGGCACGATGTCGGCGCCGTTCAGTTCCACCACGGCATCCCATTGCGCGTCGGCGTCGGAGTGCAGCGTCTTCCAGTACTGCACGGCCTGGTCCCATTCCACGCCCGTGGGCGCCAGCGGCCGGCCCTTGACGTAGTGGATGGTCTTGTCGTCCACGGCCACCAGGCCCGCGCGCGCGCCGGCCTCGATGGCCATGTTGCACACCGTCATGCGGCCTTCCATGGACAGGTCCCGGATGGCCTCGCCCGCAAACTCTATGGTGTAGCCCGTGCCGCCGGCCGTGCCGATCTTGCCGATGATGGCCAGCACGATGTCCTTGGCCGTGATGCCCGGGGCCACCTTGCCGTTCACCTTGATGAGCATGTTCCTGGCCTTCTTGGCCAGCAGGGTCTGCGTGGCCATCACATGCTCGACCTCGCTCGTGCCGATGCCGTGGGCCAGCGCGCCAAAGGCGCCGTGGGTGCTGGTGTGGCTGTCGCCGCAGACCACCGTCATGCCGGGCAGGGTGGCGCCGTTCTCGGGCCCGATCACGTGGACTATGCCCTGGCGCTTGCTGAGGAAGGGGAAGAACGCGGCCGCGCCCGACGCGGCAATGTTCTTGTCCAGCGTGACGATCTGCTCGCGGCTGACGGGGTCGGCAATGCCGTCATAGCCCAGCTCCCAGCCCGTGGTGGGGGTGTTGTGGTCGGCCGTGGCAACGATGGAGCTGGTGCGCCAGACCTTGCGCCCGGCCTCGCGCAGTCCTTCGAAGGCCTGGGGGCTGGTCACTTCGTGGACCAGATGGCGGTCGATGTAGAGGATGGCCGTGCCGTCCTCTTCGGTGTGGACGACGTGCTCGTCGAAAATCTTGTCGTACAGGGTGCGTCCCATGGAGCTCTCTTTTCGTGGAAATCGTGAAATTCGTGGGTTCAGGGAGATGGAGAAATTGTAGGAGCCAGGTGTTCCACCAGCAGCCGCGCGGTCACCGGCAGGGCGTCGAAGTCGCGCGCCACCAGGCGCAGCTCGCGCCGGGCCCAGGGCTCGTCCAGGCGCACGGCGGCCAGGCGCCCCAGGCCCTGCATGAGGGCAAAGGCGCGGTCGGGCAGCAGGCCCACGCCCAGACCGTTGTCGATCATGCGGCACATGGCGTCCAGACTGGTGACCTGTATGCGCTGGCGCAGCGGCCGCCCGGCCCGGCCTGCGGCGGCGCGCATGGCCAGGCTGATGCTGCTGCCGGCGTGCAGGCCGACGATGTCCCAGTCCACCACCTCTTCAAATTTGATAGCTTCCCGCGCAGAAAGGGCGTGGCCTTGTGGCATGACGAGCATCAAATTGTCGCTGCGGTAGGGGCGGCTTTGCAGTTCGGCCGCGCCCGCGCCATTGCCTGCGTTCAGGCTGCAAATGCCCAGGTCGGCCGCGCCCTCGTGAACGGCGCTGACCACGTCGGGCGAGAGGTGCTCCTGCAGGTCGATCTTGATCTGGCTGTGCGCTCGCGCAAATTGCCCCAGATCCTCGGGCAGAAACTGCACGATGGCCGAGATGTTGGCGTGCATGCGCACATGGCCGCGCACGCCCTCGGCGTATTCGGACAGTTCGCCCTGCATGCGCTCCAGGCCAAAGAGCACGGCGCGCGCATGGTGCAGCAGGCTCTCGCCCGCGGGCGTGAGCGTCACGCCGCGGCTGTGGCGGTACAGGAGCTGCGTGTCCACCGTGGCCTCCAGGTCCGACAGGCGCTTGCTCACGGCCGATGCCGCGATGAACTCGCGCTCGGCCGCACGGCCGATGCTGCCCAGTTCGCAGACGGCGACGAACAGTTGCAGCGAGGTCAGGTCGATACGGCGCGCAAAACTGCGCTCTGAGCTTTTCATGGTGGGGTGATGTCTTCTCGTTTGGAGAAGTTTTCCCGTATTTTCACCCTGAAAGACGAGCGGCGCCATCGTTAACCACGATGGATTACATGCCATCATGCGGGCCGTCGGGATGGTGGAATTTCAAAAATGAGAGCTGTCAGCGCTTTATGGGCGGGCGCTGAGCCCATATTTCATTCATATTGTCACGGTATCGCCATGCTCCGGCACCTCGGCACTCCAGTGCAGCCGGTGCTCTATGCGCTGGCGCAGCATGTCGGCCGCGGGCAGCTCGCCGTGCACCACGTACACGCGCTGGGGCGGCGCGGGCATGGCGCGCAGCCAGTCGAGCAGCTGGCCGCCGTCGGCATGGGCCGATGCCGTGGCCAGTTGCACGACCTCGGCGCGTATCTCCACCTCGCGCCCCAGGATGCGTATGGTTTTCTCGCCATTGGCGATGCGCGCGCCGCGCGTGCCGCCGGCCTGGTGACCGGTGAGGATGACCATGTTGCGGTGGTCGCCCGCGTGCAGCAGCAGGTGGTGCAGCACGCGCCCGCCCGTGGCCATGCCGCTGGCCGACAGGATCACGCGCGGGCCGTGCAGACGCGCCAGGGCCTTGGACTCGTCCACGCTGTGCACCAGCGTGGTGCTGCGCGCCATGGCCTGCAGCTCGGCGCGGCTCAGGCAATGCTCTCCCATGTGCTTTTCGAACAGCTCGGTGGTGTGCACGGCCATGGGGCTATCCAGGTATACGGGCAGATGTGCGGGCAGCTCGCCACGGGCCTTCAACTGGGCGATGGCGTGCAGCACCGTCTGCGCCCGGCCCACGGCAAACACCGGCACCACGGCCACGCCGCCACGCGCGGCCAGGCGCGCCAGCGGCGGGCCCAACTCATCAATGATGTTGCCCGGTGGGTGGCTGCGGTCGCCGTAGGTGGATTCGACCAGCACCACGTCGGCCGCGGGCGGGGCGTCGGGCGCGCACATCAGCAGGTCGTCGGGCCGGCCCAGGTCGCCCGAGAACAGGATGCGCCGCCCGCCCACCTCGAGCAGCACGCTGGCCGCGCCCAGGATGTGGCCGGCGCGCGTGAAGGTGGCGCGCCAGCCGGGCAGGGGCTCGAAGGCCTCGCGCATGGGCCGCACCTGGAGCAGCGCCAGGCTGTGCTGCGCATCAAGCCGCGTGTACAGCGGCAGCGCGGGCTGGTGCTTGCTCAGTTGATGGCGGTTGAGGTAGGCGGCCTCTTCCTCCTGCAGGTGGCCGCTGTCGGGCAGCAGGATGGCGCACAGGTCGCGCGTGCCGCCGGTGCAGAACACCGGCCCGGCAAAGCCATCCTTTGCCAGCAGCGGCAGGTAGCCCGAATGGTCCAGATGCGCATGGGTGAGCAGCGCCGCGTCGATGTCCTGCGGCGCCACGGGCAGCGCGCGCCAGTTGCGCTGGCGCAGGAGCTTGTAGCCCTGGAACAGCCCGCAATCGACGAGCAGGGCCTGGCCGCCATGGCGCACCAGGTATTTGGAGCCGGTGACCGTGCCGGCCCCGCCGAGGAAGGTGATCTGTACGGATGCCATCGGCGCACTATAGGCCGCATAGGCCGGCAGCCTCCTAGTCCAGTACCGTGGGGTCGCGGCGGATCTCCTCGCGGCACATGGCCTCCCACAGGAAGGGAAAGCCGTTCTGGTCGGTGCGCGCGCCCGTGGCCTGCACCACCTCGGGCCCCAGCGCATGGCCACCGCCCAGCGCCTGCACGCGCCAGGCCAGGCGGCAGCGCCATTCGAGCGTGATGGCGCGCAGATGGGCCTGGCGGATGCTCGCGCCCACCACCAGGGCGCCATGGTTGGCCAGCAGCGCCCATTTGTGCTGCCCCAGGGCGCTGGCCGCCGCCTGGCCCAGGTCGCGCTGCTCCACGGTGCCGCGGTATTCGTCGTACACCACGGGGTCGGTGTCCACCAGGGCCGAGGTCTGGTCATACACCGGCGGCACGCGGCCCGTGGCGGACCAGACCGAGCTCCACTCGGGATGGTTGTGGATCACCACGCGCACGTCGTGGCGCAGGCGGTGCACGTCCAGGTGCAGGCCGATGGCGGGCGTGATGTTCCAGTCGCCCTCGATCACGCCGCCCCGCTCGTCGAGCCGCAGAATGTCCGAGGCCGTCAGCTCGCCCCAGGTCAGCTCCCAGGGGTTGGCGAGATAGCTGCCGTCGCCCAGGCGCAGCGTGATGTGGCCGGCGATATGGTCGTTGTAGCCCTCGCGCGAGAGCACGCGGCACAGCAGCGCGAGCTTCTGGCGCTCGCTGAGCTCGGGCAGCAGCGGCCTGCGCCCGGGCCGCGGGGCATATCGGGCGAGCAGCTCGTGGTTCAGATCGTCGTGGCGCATGCGGATTCCTCGTGTTGCGGGGTGGCGCCGCCCTGGTGCTGGCGCGCAAACACCGATGCGCGGTGCATGCGGCGCTGGTGCGGGGCGTAGTCCAGGATGGCGTTGTGGATGACGCTGCGGTTGTCCCAGACCACCATGTCGCCCACCGTCCAGCGGTGCTTGAACAGGTATTCCACCTGCATGCAGTGGCCGAACAGGTAGTCCAGGATGGCCCGGCTCTCGGCGGGCGCCAGGCCGTCGATGTGCGTCACATAGGTGGGGCTGAGGTACAGCGTCCTGCGTCCGGTGACGGGGTGCACGCGCACCAGGGGGTGCAGATGGCGCCGGTTCTGGGCCACCACCTCCACATAGCGCTCATGCGTGACGACGCCATGCTGCAGCGCGGCCGTCATGGGGGCATTCATGTCGTGCCAGGCGGACAGGCCGTCGAGGTATTGCTTCATGCGCGCGGACAGCGCGTCATACGCGCTCGTCATGCTGATCCAGCAGGTGTCACCCCCCAGGGGCGGCAGGATGCGCGCGTGGGTCATGGTGACGACGGGCGGGCTGGGCAGAAAGCTCTCGTCGTGGTGCCACATGTCGGCACGGTCGCCGAGCTTGGAGTCGATCACCGTGATCTGCTCATGGCCCTTGCCCAGGTTGGGATAGAAGGTGTGGACCTCGGGCTCGCCAAAATGGCGGGCAATGGCCAGATGCTGATCGGGCGACAGCTCGGGCACATGCAGCACCAGCGCCTCGTGCCGGACGAGCGCGGCCTCGAGCGCCTCAAGGGTCTGGGCGGACAGCCTGCCCGAGAGGTCCAGCTGCAGGACCTCGGCGCCAATGCGCGGCCCCAGGGCGCGAACGGAAATCGGTGGGGACATGGTGTTTGCTCCTTGATCTTGTGACTTGTGCGCGGCCGCAACATGGTCTGTGGCATGGCGCCGGCCCGGACGGTCGCGTGTTTGCGCCAGAATTTCGAACCACCCGCGGGCAAAGTCTAGGTGCGGCAGCATGCTTGATCCACTCGCATTGATGGAGCTTGGAGTGTCTTGTAAGCCATTGATATGAAAAACGAAATCGTTGTTGTGCTGCGGGTTCCACGCAGCGCTTGCATTTCATGAAACCCGCGCCGCCCTCGCTTCCCAAGAGCCAGCTGCCGCAACCGCGCAAGCTGCCGGTGCAGGCGCGTTCGCGGGCGCTGGTGGACGCCATTGCCCAGGCCTGCCAGCGCATCCTCGACAAGGAGGGCGAGGATGCGCTCACGGTGAACCGGATTGCCGAGGTGTCGGGCGCCACCGTGGGCTCGATCTACCAGTACTTTCCGAACAAGGAGTCCATGATTGCCTCGGTCTTCGAGCGCGTTCTGGACCAGGAGTCGGAGCAGCTCTACCGCATGCGCGAGCAGATGCACGATCTGCCGCTTGAAGCCATCCTGCGCCAGGTCTTTGCCAACATGATTCGCGTGGAGCTGCAGCTGCACCGGCTCAGCCGCGCGTTTCATGCGCGCTACCGCAGCGCCCTGCACCTGGGGCTGTGGCATGCGCCCCAGGCCAGCGCGCAGGAGTTCATCAACACCACCTGGCTGGTGCTGCTGCAAATGCATGCGGCCGACGTGCAGACCGCGCACCCGCAGCTGGCCGCCTATCTGCTGGGCAAGGGGCTGCGTGAGGTCATTCACAACGCCGTGCAGGACATGCCCGACCGCGTGCAGTCACCCGAGTTTCTGGATGCGCTGATGGCCATGGCCATGGCCTGCATACAGACGGGGCGCGGCCCTCAGTCTTGAGTGCCTTGGGTCAAGCGAGCGTCAGGCGCAGTGTGGCGTAGCCCGCGTCGGGCGCCACGGCGCGTGTGGGGGCGTGGCCCGCGTCGAGCGTGATGCGCGTGGTGCGCGCCAGCACCTCTTCCATGAGCACGCGCAATTCCAGCCGCGCCAGCGGCGCGCCCGGGCAGACATGGATGCCGGCGCCGTAGAGCAGGTTGAGCTCGGGGTCGCGGTCGATGCGGAAGGCATCCGGGTCGCCAAACACGCGCGGGTCGCGGTTGGCGGCAATCCAGTTGATGGAGATGCGCTCGCCCGCGGGCAGCGGGCAACCGCCGAGCTCCGTGGCCCGCGTCGTGATGCGGCGGTTGGCGACCAGTGGGCCGTCGATGCGCAGGATCTCGTCGATGGCCGGTGCCAGCAGCGCGGGTTGTTCGCGCAGGCGCAGCTGCCAGTCGGGGTGGCTGGCGAGCCAGTGCAGCAGGATGCCGATGGACGCGGCAATCGTGCCCACCTCGCCCACGGTCCAGTTGCGCAGCACGCTGGC
>JAFECU010000276.1 GCA_018242005.1 Pseudomonadota bacterium
GTCGGCTCAATACTTGCGGCGCAGCAGCCAGGCGGCCGCCGCCACGGCCAGCCCCAGCGCCCACAGCGGCGCCAGTCCAAAGCGCGCCACCCACCAGGCATAGGGCGTGACGGCGCCGCCGCGCCCCTGCACCTGGGCGCGCAGCACGCCGCGCTGGTAGGCGGGCAGGCGGTAGGTCACCTGGCCGCGGTGGTCTATGACGGCCGTGGCGCCGGTGTTGGTGGCGCGCACCATGGGGCGCTCGAACTCCAGCGCACGCAGACGGCTGATGGCCAGGTGCTGGTCAATGGCCACGGTGTCGCCGAACCAGCCGATGTTGCTCAGGTTGGCCATGATGGTCGGGGCAGTCTGCGGATCGCGAAAGCGCGCGCCCAGTTCCTCGCCAAACAGATCCTCGTAGCAGATATTGGGCGCAATGCGCTCGCCGGCCCAGGTCAGCGACGCCTGGTTGAGCCCCCCGCGGTCGAAGTCGCCCAGCGGGATGTTCATCATCTCGGTAAACCAGCGGAAGAACGGCGGCACGAATTCGCCAAACGGCACCAGGTGATGCTTGTCGTAGCGGTAGGGGCGCTCGAGCCCCGGCGCAAAGCCAAGCACCGAATTGGTATAGCCCAGCTCCATGCTGCCCAGTGGTATGCCCAGCAGCAGCGCCTGGTCGCCCCGGGGCCTTGTATAGCGCTCGGAGATGGCCTGCAGGTAGCCCGGCGCCAGCTGCTGTGGCAGGAGCGGTATTGCCGTCTCGGGCGCCACGACCAGGGCGGCGTCGGCCGCGCGCAGTTGGTCGTGATACCACTGCAGCGCCATGGGCACGCCGCTACCGGGCTGGAATTTTTCGTCCTGCGGGATATTGCCCTGTAGCAACGCCAGGGTCATCGGATCATGCTGCGCGACCGGCGCCCCGCAGCCTTCGATGGCGCAGTGGCGCTGCGCCGCCAGGCCGGCCCAGGCCAGCACCAGCACGGCCAGGGCTGCCCACCAGCGCGCTCGGCGCAGGTCGGCGCGGCGCCATTGCGCCAGGCCCATGGCCAGCAGCGCCGCCACCAGGCTGATGCCATACACGCCCAGCCAGCGCGCCAGCACGGCCAGCGGCCCCTCGGCATGGGCGTAGCCGCCAGCGCCCCAGGGAAAGCCCGTCCACCATTGCCCGCGCGCCAGCTCGGCCAGCAGCCACAGCGCAGAAAAAAAGAGAGCTGCTAGCGCCCTATTGGCGGGCCTTAATGCCCAAAAACATGCAGAAGCCGCTGCGTAGTAGCTGCCCAGGAAGGCCGCCAGGCCCAGCACCGCCAGAATGGCCAGCGGCGCCGCCAGGCCGCCGTAGCTGTGCATGGAAATGAACAGCCACCAGAAGGTCCCGGCCAGCCAGGACGTGGCGAACAGCCAGGACAGCAGGGCCGCGCGGCGCGCCCCGCCCGCGGCCAGCAGCAGTCGCGCCAGCAGGGCCAGCGACAGGATTTGCAGCCACCACAGGGGCTGGCCGTGCAGGCCACTCGGCCCCGGCCAGGCCAGCGCCGCGGCCTGTGTCAGGCCCGCCACCAGGGCCGATGGCCAGGGCAGCCAGGGCGCTGGCTCGCGGCGCGGCGCGGCGCCGTCAGGAACGTGGCGGACCGCCATCAGTGCGGTGCATCGGCCGGCACTGCATCGGCCGGGGTGGGCGTGACCTTGAACCAGCGCACCAGGCCGCCCTTGGTGTGCAGCACCACGAAGCGCAGGCCGCCCAGGGTCACGGTCTCGCCCTTGCGCGGCACACGGCCGAGCTCGTGGGCGATCAGGCCGCCTATGGTGTCAAAGCTCTCATCGGGGTCGCTCGCGTGCAGCTGCACCTCGAAGGCCTCGGCCACGCGCTCCACGGGCGTGTCGCCGCTCACGCGGTAGCTGTGGTCGGCCAGGCCGAAGATGTCGCCCTGGTCCTCGTGGATGTCGAACTCGTCCTCGATCTCGCCGACGATCTGCTCGATCACGTCCTCGAAGGTCACCAGGCCGGCGATGCGGCCGAACTCGTCGATGACGATGGCCATGTGGTTGCGCGTGCCGCGAAACTCGCGCTCCAGCGCGTGCAAGCCCTTGCTTTCGGGAACGAACAGCGCCGGGCGCACCAGGGTGCGGATGTTCAGCTCGGGCGAGCGCCAGAGCTTGAGCAGGTCCTTGGCCAACAGAATGCCAACGATGTTGTCGCGATCGCCCTGGTACACCGGAAAGCGCGAATGTGCGGTGCGCAGCACCTGGGACATGAGCGCGTCCAGCGGCGCGTCGATGTCCAGCATGTCCATGCGCGGCGCGGGCACCAGCACGTCGCTGGTGCTCATTCCGGCCATGCGCAGCACGCGCTCGAGCATCACGCGCGCGTCGGTGTTGATGACCTCGTTGTCCTCGGCCTCGGCCAGCGTGGCGATGAGCGCGGCGGTGGAGTCGGGTCCCGGGTTGAGGAACTCTATGAGGCGCCGCAGGAACGTGCGCTTGTCTTCCTTTTCGGGCGCGCGCGCGGGATAGGGGTCGGACACGGTCTGGTGGCGCAGGACTTGCTGTGGTGGGACAGGCCCCAAGGATAGCGGATCGCCGCCGCGCCGCTATTCGGCCGCCTGGTGGCGCCCGTCGCGTACGCCCTGGCGGATTTCCTGCAGGTCGGCCAGCAGGCTCCAGAACTGGCGCGCCTGTTTTTTCAGCTGATAGTCCACCTCGCCGAACTGTTCGGCCACGAGTTCGGACATGCGCGTGTCTAGGCCCGCCGGCGGCAGTTGCAGGTGGGCCTGGGACTCGGAGCCGTCGTGCTGTATGCGCGCGCCGGCGTTGCGCGCGATCTTGAGCATGGCGGTGTTCTCGGTCAGCGCGTGGATGAACATCAGGCGCACGCCGCGGTTGCGCGCCAGCGTCACGGCACGCTCAAACAGCCTTGCGCCGTAGCCGCGCCCGCGTGCGCTGGCGAGCACGGACACGCCGAATTCGGCGCAGCCCTGGTAGTCCCCGGACTCGGCAAAGGCCACATGGGAAATGGCGATGAGATCAAGCCGGCGGTTGAAGATGCCGAACACCTCGTCGCGCTCGAAGTCGAGCAGGTCCGCATAGCGGCGTACCTGCTCGTCGCTGGCGCTGTAGCCAAAGCGCAAATAGCGGTCGGGCTCGGTCAGGCTCAGCAGGTGCTGGGCGATGCGTTCGCGGTGCTGCGGGCCCAGTGTGCGGATGGGAACCATCGCGGTGTTCATGGCAGTGCCTCGGTGCGTGCGCCGCCCGGAGCCCAGGCAGGCGCGAAGCCAGTCTTTGGTTGGAAACATGATCCGGGCAATTCTAGGGTTTTCCCTAGGGTTGCGCCTGGCGTTTGCTGCAATGCAACAAAATTGTGGGGGATTTTGCGTTTCAAGGCAAACCGGTTCAAAGCGCCCGCGGACAAAGCGTCAATAGCTATTGATATGAAAGCGCTCATATCAGACTGGAAGCGCCGTTGTGGCCTTGACCCGATCGAGTACGAAGCTGGTCTTGCAGTCCTGCACGCTGGGGTGCTTGAGCAGCGTGTCGGTGATGAAGCGGCTGTAATGCGCCATGTCGGCCACCACCACGCGCAGCAGGTAGTCCATGTCGCCGGTCAGCGCGGCGCATTCCACCACCTCGGGCCAGGTCTGCACGCTGGCGCGAAACAGGTCCATGGGGTTGCGCTTATGGCTCTCGCTGTGCTTTTCCAAGCGTACGTTCAGGTAGGCGGTCAGGCCCAGTCCCACGCGCTCGGGCCGCACCAGGGCCACATAGCGGTCAATCACGCCTTCCTCCTCCAGCCTTTTCGTGCGGCGCAGCACGGCACTGGGCGACAGCCCCACCTGTTCGCCGATCAGGTCGTAGGTCTCGCGGCCGTTGTCCTGCAGGCGGCGAAGGATGGCGCGATCCAGCTTGTCCAGGGCGATGATGTGTTCGCTCATGGCGGGATTCTAGGGTGGCGGCCTTCACGCTTTTTAACAACACGCCATGCCGTGGCAATGCCGGCTTTACGTGGCGCGGGCCAAATGGCATTCGGGCGCCGTGGCGAGCGGCGCCCGCGTCACGCGACATAAGGAGACGAACCATGAACAACGCGACCGTCGTGCACTCCTTGCTGGGACTGCCTGGCGCTGCACTGACGCTGGCCCTGGCCGCCTGTGGTGGTGGTGGTGGTGGTGGTGGCGGCAGCGCCGGAAGCCCGGCCACGCCCGGCCCCATCACCCTCGAGCAGCGCAGCGGTGCAGCCGCGACCACGGCGCAAAGCGCGACCAATGCCTGCGCACCGATACAGCCCTTTCATTGGCAGGTGGGCGACAAGACGGGCAGCCTCGCCTCGGGGTCGGTGCCGGCCGGAGTGGCAACGCCGGCCTACACGGGCGCCACACTGATGAGCATCGCATCGGCCTCCAAATGGCTCTATGGCGCCTATGTGGTGCAGCAACGCCAGGGCCAGCTCAGCGATGAGGACGTGAAGTTCCTGACGTTTCGCAGCGGCTACACGAACTTCTCACGCTGTCTGCCGGGGCAGACGGTGGATGGCTGCGAGGCCTATCTGCAGAACGGCCTGCATTCCGACGCTACCGACGGCCGCTTTTCCTATGGCGGCGGCCATATGGAAAAGCACGCCAGCGTGAACGGCCTGGGCGCGCTGGACAATGCCGGCCTGGCCGCCGCGATGCGCGCGCAGCTGGGCAGCGACATCGCCCTGGGCTACAGCCAACCGCAGCTGGCCGGCGGCGTGTTCAGCAGCGCCGACGCCTACGCCGTGTTCCTGCGCAAGATCCTGTCGGGCCAGCTGCTGATGCAGGCCGCGCTGGGCACACATGCCGTGTGCACCAACCCGAGCACCTGCCCACGTGGCGAGGCGGTCAACACGCCGGTGCCGGCCACCGAGAGCTACCACTATTCCATTGGGCACTGGGTCGAGGACGATCCCGTCAACGGCGATGGCGCCTTCAGCAGCGCCGGCGCCTTTGGCTTCTACCCCTGGATCGATGCGGGCAAGAACTGGTACGGCATCGTCGCCCGCATGGACAACGGCGGTGCGCGCGACCCGGGCGACCCCGACTCTGCCGGCAACGGCTTCGCGTCGGTACGCTGCGGCCAGCTGATACGCAAGGCCTGGATCAGTGGTCTGAGCCAGTGACGCCCTGCGGTCCGGGTTTGGACACCCGATCGCCGCGGGCCGCCTTGATGCCGCGCAACATTCCTGCGTTTGGTGGATCAAACAACAAGACATTTGCCAGAAACATGAGGCGTGCAGCCCCTACATTGGAGCGCTTTCCCCACCCACCAGAACTTCAGGAGACTCGCCCATGACCGCCGCACTGCCGACCCAAACCACCCGTGACACCCGCGCCTGGGAAAACCCGATGGGCCTGATGGGCTTTGAGTTCGTGGAGTTCACCTCGCCCACCCCCGGCGTGTTGGAGGCGGTGTTCGACAAGCTCGGCTTCACGCTGGTGGCCAGGCATCGCTCCAAGGATGTGCTGCTGTACCGCCAGAACCAGATCAACTTCATCCTGAACCGCGAGCCACACAGCCTGGCCGCCTACTTCGGCGCCGAGCATGGCGCCTCGGCCTGCGGCCTGGCGTTTCGCGTGAAGGATGCGCACAGCGCCTACAAGCGCGCGCTGGAGCTTGGCGCCCAGCCCATAGAGATTCCCACCGGCCCCATGGAGCTGCGCCTGCCCGCCATCAAGGGCATTGGCGGCGCGCCGCTGTACCTCATCGACCGATTCGAGGACGGCAAATCCATCTACGACATCGACTTCGAATGGCTGCCCGGCGTGGACCCGCGCCCCGCGGGCCATGGCCTCAACGAGATCGACCACCTCACGCACAACGTCTACCGCGGCCGCATGGAGTTCTGGGCCGGTTTCTACGAAAAGCTGTTCAACTTCCGCGAGCTGCGCTACTTCGACATCCAGGGCGAGTACACGGGCCTGACGAGCAAGGCCATGACCGCGCCCGATGGCAAGATCCGCATCCCGCTCAACGAGGAAGCGCGCCAGGGTGGCGGCCAGATCGAGGAGTTCCTGATGCAGTTCAACGGCGAGGGCATACAGCACATCGCCCTGATCTGCGACAACCTGGTCGAGGTGGTCGACAGGCTCGGCCTGGCTGGCGTGCCGCTGGCGCCCGCGCCCAACGATGTGTACTACCAGATGCTGGAAGGCCGCCTGCCCGGCCACGGCCAGAATGTGGCCGATCTGCAGGCGCGCGGCATTCTGCTGGACGGCACCACCGAAGGTGGAACGCCGCGCCTGCTGCTGCAGATCTTCTCCACGCCCATGCTGGGCCCGGTGTTCTTCGAATTCATCGAGCGCCGCGGCGATTACCGCGAAGGCTTTGGCGAGGGCAATTTCAAGGCCTTGTTCGAGTCGCTGGAGCGCGACCAGGTCAACCGCGGCGTCATCGACACCGGCGCCAAGGGAGCCTGACATGGCCGTCCAGCCCGCCGTCTATGGCGCGAGCGAGCGCCCCCCGCGCGGCGACTACACGCGCGCCGCGGACGACTACACCTGCGCCCAGAACTGGGCCGCCTACACCGAAGAGGACCACGACACTTACCACCGCCTGTACCTGCGGCAATGCGAGCAGCTGCCCGGCCTGGCCAGCGAGGCCTTCGTCGCCGCACTGCCCCAGCTCGGCGCCAAGGAGCGCATTCCGCGCTTCGACGACATCAACGAGCGCCTGTACAGGGCCACGCGCTGGCAGCTCGTGGCCGTGCCGGGCCTGATTCCCGAGCTGGCATTCTTCAGCCTGCTGGCCGCACGCAAGTTCCCGGTGACCGACTGGATACGCCGGCCCGAGGAGTTCGAATACATCGTCGAGCCCGACGTGTTCCACGACCTGTTCGGCCATGTGCCGCTGCTCTTCAACCCCATGCTGGCCGACTACATGCAGCGCTATGGCGAGGGCGGCCTCAAGGCCGCGCGGCTGGGTGCCTGCGAGATGCTGGCGCGCCTGTACTGGTACACCATCGAATTCGGCCTGATCCGCGAGGCCGCCGGTCTGCGCGCCTACGGCGCCGGCATCCTCAGCTCGCACGGCGAACTGCCCTACAGCGTGCAAAGCCCCGCGCCGCAGCGCCTGCCGCTCTCGCTCGAGCGCACCATGCGCACGCGCTACAAGATCGACAGCTACCAGCAGACCTACTTCGTCATCGACGGCTTCGAGCAGCTGTTTCAGCTCACGGCGCAGGACTTCGAGCCGCTGTATGCGCGCCTGCGCGGCCTGCCGGAGTTTGCGGCGGATGAGCGCGGGGCCTGAGATTCTTCAAGCGCCCTCCAGCAAGCCCAGGCAATCCGCCACCACCCGCGCGTCAAATGCCATCTCCACATGCGCGACTCCATCCAGAAAGCGGTTGTCCGCCCCAGAAAGCATGGCCGCCGCGGGCGGGTAGACCACGTTGTCGCCATTGGAGTACCAGCACCTGAACAGGGCCGCACGGCCCATGGGCTCCTGGGCACGCAAAGCGCGTACCCAGGGGCCGTGCAGGCGCAGCTGCTGTCCCGCGATGCTGCGCGCATGTCGCGCGGGCCAGGTGCCGTCATGGGGTGAGCCTATGGTGACGACGCGCTGCACCCGCGCATCGCCCCCCGGCACAGAGCGCAGCCAGGCGCGTATGGCCACGCCGCCCATGCTGTGGCCCACGACGAGCGGGGCGCGGCCCGTGGCCTCGGTGACGCGGCGCACGGCGGCGTCTATGGTGCTGGCGTAGTCGTCGATGGAGCCAAAGGGCGGCTCCAGCGTCACGGCCGCATAGGCATGGCCGCGAGCGCGCAGCGGCGCGAACCAGGGCGTCCAGAAGGCGCGGTTGCACAGAAAACCATGCACCAGCACCACGCCGCGCGGCGCCGGCCTGTCAGGCGGGCGCGGCGGCAGCCAGTCGGGCGTGGCGCGTTCGCGAAACGGCTGCCACCAACCGAACACCAGCGCCGCCCAGCGCGACTCGGCCCACCAGGCGCGCAGCAGCCGCGCGGCCGAGAGGCGCGGCAGGCCTTCGCGGCGGCAGACCCAGGCCATCATCAGAAACTGCGGCAGCATGCACAGGCGCGACAGCAGCGGCACCGCCACCAGCCCCGCCAGCGCCAGGGCCGCCGAGCGCTGCCAGAAGCCCAGCACCCAGGCCGCCAGCCACAGCCCATGCAGGGCCACGAGCCAGCGCTGCCAGCGGGCATTGGTCACGGCCTGTCTCCAACGTGACCGGGCCTAGGACAAGCCCGGTAGGGCCGGCGCAGGGCGGCTTTCACAATCCGTGCGATCTTCACAAGGGCTTCTCCATGGACAGAATCTGGCTCAAGAACTACCCCCCCGGCGTGCCCCATGACGTCGATGCCGACGCCTACCCGTCCGTGGCGCAGATGCTGGAGGATTGCTTCCGCCGCCATGCCGGCAAGCCGTTTTCGGTGTGCATGGACCGCTGGATGGGCTATGGCGAGCTCGACCGCCTGTCGGCCCAGCTCGGCGCCTGGCTGCAGGGCCAGGGCCTGCCCGCCGGCGCGCGCGTGGCCATCATGCTACCGAATGTGCCGCAGTTCGCCGTCACCATGGCCGGCGTGCTGCGCGCGGGCTATACCTGCGTGAACGTGAACCCGCTGTACACGGCGCGCGAGCTCGCGCACCAGCTCAAGGACTCGGGCGCGTCGGCCATCGTGATCCTGGAGAACTTCGCCCACACGCTGGCCGAGGTGATCGAGGACACGGCCGTGCAGCATGTGGTGATTGCCTCCCTGGGCGACCTGCTCGGCCCCTGGCAGGGGCGCTGGCTCACGTTTGCCGTGCGCCATCTGGCCAAGATGGTGCCGGCCTATGAGCTGCCGCTGTCGGGCGGGCGCCAGGTATTGCCCTTCAAGCGCGCGCTCGCGCTGGGCGCACGCCGGCGGCTGAACCCACCGCAGGTCACGCCCGACCAGCCGGCGTTTCTGCAGTACACGGGCGGCACCACGGGCCTGTCCAAGGGCGCGGTGCTGACGCAGCGCAACATCGTCGCCGCCACGCTGCAGGCCGAGAGCTGGTTCGCTCCGGCGCTCGCGCGCGTGGGCGACCCGCACCGCATCAACAGCATTGCCGCCCTGCCGCTGTACCACATCTTCGCGCTCACGCTGTGTCTGCTGGCCATGCGCCAGGGCTCGCACCTGACGCTGATCCCCAATCCGCGCGACATACCGAAGTTCGTCGCGGTGCTCAAGAAGCGCCCGTTCCACCTGCTGCCGGCGGTGAACACGCTGTTCAACGCCCTCCTGCAGAACGCCCAGTTCCGCCAGCTCGACTTCTCGCAGCTGTGCGTGTCCCAGGCCGGCGGCATGGCGGCCAGCGAGGCCACGGCAACGCAGTGGCAGCAGCTCACGGGCGGCACCATGATCGAGGGCTGGGGCATGAGCGAGACCTGTGCCATTGGCACGAACAACCCGGTCAACGCCGCAGGTTTCAGCGGCAGCATAGGCCTGCCGCTGCCGGGCATAGACATTGCCATCAAGGACGATGCCGGCGCCAGCCTGCCAGCGGGCCAGGCGGGCGAGATCTGCATACGCGGCCCCAATGTCATGCGCGGCTATTGGAACCAGCCCGAGGAAAACGCGCGCACCTTCACGCAGGATGGCTTCATGCGCACGGGCGACGTCGGCATCATGGACGCGCAGGGCTACACACGCATCGTGGACCGCAAGAAGGACATGATTCTGGTGAGCGGCTTCAACGTCTACCCCAATGAGCTCGAGCAGGTGGTGGCCCTGTGCCCCGGCGTGCTCGAGTGCGCGGCCGTGGGCGTGCCCGACGAACACCAGGGCGAGGCCATCAAGGTCTTCGTGGTGCGCAGCGACCCCGCGCTGACCGAGGACGACGTGGCGCGCCACTGCCACCAACAGCTCACGGGCTACAAGCGGCCGAAGTACATTGAGTTCCGCGACGAACTGCCCAAGACCAACGTGGGCAAGATCCTGCGGCGCGAGCTGCGCAGCGGGCATTGACCCAATCCATCAACCTCAATTTCCATAGCTGATGCCACCCGCCACCATTGCCTTAGCGCCCGAAATCACTGTCATAGAACGCGGCTGGCTGTCGGCCAACAACGTGCTGTTTCTGGGGCGAGACGCAACGGCGCTGGTCGACAGCGGCTACTGCAGCAACGCGGCGCAGACCGTGGCGCTGGTCGAATCGGGCCTGCAGGGGCGGCCGCTCGATCTGCTGCTCAACACCCATCTGCACAGCGACCACTGCGGCGGCAACGCGGCGCTGCAGGCGCGCTGGCCGCGCCTGAGCACGCAGATACCGCCCGGCCAGTGGAACCAGGTGCAGGACTGGGACCCGGTGGCGCTGAGCTACGCACCCACCGGCCAGGACTGCCCGCGCTTTCGCGCCGACGCACGCCTTATGCCCGGCAGCGAGCTGCGGCTGGGCGACCGCGCCTGGCAGGTGCATGCCGCGCCGGGGCACGACAGCCACGCCGTGCTGCTGTTCGAGCCCGCGACGCGTGTGCTGATCTCGGGCGACGCGCTGTGGGAGAACGGCTTTGGCGTGGTCTTCCCCGAGCTCGACGGCGAAGACGCCTTTGGCGATGTGGGCGCCACGCTCGACCTGATCGAACGGCTGGCTCCCCTCACCGTCATCCCCGGCCATGGCGGCGTGTTTGCCGATGTGCCCCAGGCCCTGGCGCGCGCGCGCCGGCGCCTGGCCGGCTTCGAGGCCGACCCGGTCAAGCATGCGCGCCATGCGGCCAAGGTGCTGCTCAAGTACAAGCTGCTCGAATGGCAACAGATGCCCCTGGCCGACGTGCAGAGCTGGCTGGCCGCCACACCCTACTACGCAAGCCTGCACGCGCGCTACTTTGCCGAACGTACGCCGCGGCAGTGGGCGGACGAGCTGGTGCGGGAGCTCGTGGCTGGCGGGGCTGCGCGGTGCGTGGGGGGAGTGTTGGTCAACGCCTGAACGGGCCTGCTGCCCTTCAACAGCGAAGCGACCAGCGCAACACCACAAATCGCTGGAGCCAAAAAAGAGCCTCAATGCCCCCGCATCTTCGTCCGCAGCCGCGCAATCGCCTGGCTGTGCAGCTGGCACACGCGGGACTCGGTCACGCCGAGCACGGCGGCGATTTCCTTGAGGTTCATGTCGTGCTCGTAGTACATGCCCATGATGTGCTGCTCGCGCTCGGGCAAGGCCTTGATGGCAGCCACCAGCGAGCTGCGCAGGCGCTGGTCGCGCAAGACGGCCATGGGGTCGGCTTCTTCGTCGGCGCCGTGGCGGTCCAGAAAGCCTTCCTCGCCATCGTCGCCGCCACCCATGTCCTCCAGGTACACCAACTGCGTGCCGCGCACCTTGCCCAGGAGGGACTGGTACTCGCCCAGTTCCATGCCCAGCTCGGCGGCGATTTCGGACTCCATGGGGCTGCGGCCAAGGCGCTGCTCCACGCGGTGCAGGGCCTGCTCGATCTCCTTCTGGCTCTTGCGCGCGCCGCGGCTCATCCAGTCGCCATCGCGCAGCTCGTCGAGCATGGCGCCGCGTATGCGCTGGCTGGCGAAGGTCTCGAACTGCACGCCCTGGGCCGCTTCATAGCGCGAGAGCGCATCGTTCAGGCCGATCATGCCGACCTGGACCAGGTCGTCGAGCTCCACGTTCGGCGGCAGCTTGGCAATCATGTGGTGTGCGATGCGACGCACCAGGGACAGGTGCTGGTGAAACAGCGCGTCCCGGTCGAGCTGGCCTTTCGCTGTGTACATAGATGTCAGTGGCTCCGGTCCAGGGGGGCGGTGGTGCTGCTGCCTGGTACGGGCAGCAGGGCAGGGGCGGCATCCAGGGTGCCGGCATTTTCCAGCAGTTGCAGGGCCAGGCGCTGGATGTCCTGCGGGCGCGCGGCGGCCACCGCGGTCGTGTGTATGGGCAGGCCCAGGTGCCTGCGGGCGCTGCGCTGCAATGTGGTCAGGGCCTCTTGCGTCTGCGCCTGCTGCGGGGCGGTGTTCGGCGGCATGATGGCAGCCACCGTGCAGCGCACGCCTGCATGCAGTGCCATGTGCTTGAGCTGGCGGTAGCTGCGCACCATGCCCTGGGCGCCGGGGCCGGTCATGATGAGCGGCATGCTGGTGCTGCCTTGCAGCAGTGGCGCCAGGCGTTCGGGCGGTGCGTGCAGCACCACGAGCGCGTAGGCGCGAAACAGCGGCTGCAGGCGCCGCAGCGCGGCATGGCCTTCGCGCTGCGCCTGCCCGGCCAGCCAGGCCAGGCCACGCATGGCGGGCAGCACCGCCAGCGATGCGCCGGCAGCCGCCATGTCCAGCGACTCGGCGCCGGGCCAGGGCGCCGGGCCCAGCAGCTGCGCCAGTCCCGGCGCGTGCGGCTCTTCTTGGGCCGTTGCGTCCAGCACCACCACGGGGTAGCCCAGGCGCTGCAGGTGGGCGCACAGCTGCCACAGCATCTCCAGCCACGGGCCGCTGCCCGGCTGGCTCAGCACCGCCAGCAGGCGCAGGTCGCGCTGGGGCGTCAGGCTGTGCAGGCCCATGGCCTGGTGCAGGGCGGTGTCAAGCAACATCTGCCAGTCCTTGTTCGTGGGCCATCTCGGTGGCCGGCGAGAAAAAGAAGTTGAGCTCGCCGACCTTGGGGTCGAACGCCGACTTGGCGTGGCTGCGCATGGAGTCACGCACCAGCCTGCGCGCGTCGGCCGCCTCCCAGTCCTCGGGCACGCGCTGGCCGTTGGTCACGCCGCGCAGCACCAGCTGGTGGCGGATCAGCGTATCGAGCGCCGGGCCGAGCTTCACGGCCTCGTCCACCTTGGAGAGTATGGTCTGCTGCGCGGCGCCGGTCTTGAAGCCCGTGAGCACGTCGTCCAGCGTGTCGCCCTGGCTGCTGGCGTTGAGCACCAATAGGCGCTGAACGCCGGGCAGGTCCAGCACGTCCAGCAGTTCGCGCCGGCGCGGGTCGCGCGGGGCCACGCCCGTGGTGTCTATGAGCACCATCTTCTTGCCAGCCAGCAGGCCCAGCAGGTCCTGCAGCGCGGCGCGGTCATGCGCCAGGTGCGCCACCACGCCCAGCATGCGGCCGTAGCTGCGCAGCTGTTCATGCGCGCCCATGCGGTAGGTGTCAAGCGTGATCAGGCCCACGCTGGCCGGGCCGTGTACGCGCGCGCACAGGGCGGCCAGCTTGGCCGTGGTGGTCGTCTTGCCCACTCCGGTGGCGCCCACCATGGCGTAGATGCCACCCTCCTCGTACAGCGGCAGGGCCTGTGCGTCGGTGTGCAGGTTGCGCTCCAGCACGTTCATGAGCCAGTGCACGGCCTCCTGCGCGCCCAGTTGCTCGGGCAGGTGCTCCAGCATGGCGCGCGCCAGCGCCGGCGAGTAGCCCGCGCGGATCAGCTTGAGCATCAGGTTGGACTGGATCGGGTTTTGGCGCGCCTGGCCCAGCCAGGTCAGGGTGTTGAAGCGGTCCTCGATCAGGTCCTTCATGGACTGCAGCTCCTTCATGAGGTTCTGCTGTCCCAGGCCCGCAGCCAGCGTGGGTGCCGCCGGGGCCGGCGGCTCGCTGCGCCGCGGCGTGAGCTGCTCGGCGCCCAGGGCCGCATGCATGGTGCGCAGCGGGTTGTGGCGCGCCACGGGGGTGTTGATGGGGGCTTGCGCGGGCAGTTCCGGCGCAGCGGCGCGATCCAGGGGGGCGCGCTCGTTCGGCGGCGGCATGGATGCGGCGGTGCTCGTGCCGTGCAGTGCGTCGTGGCGCCGGCGCAGCATGCGCTCGCGCACGTAGTCCTGGAACGACAGCGTGCTCATGGCCAGCTGCTCGGTGTCCTTGGCCACGGTGCTGCGCACTTCCGCGCCGTCGTGCGCGACGACGGGCTGGGCGGCAGGTGCGGGGCGGGGCAGGTCCTTGGGCGCACGCATGGGTTGCCTTGCGGCGAGCTCTTCGGCGCGCTCCTGCAGGCGGCTGGGCGCGGCTTCGGCGCCGCCTTGCAGAGAGGAAGACAGGGTCTCCTCGGCCGTGGCCATGACCTCCACGCCATCGGCCGTGGGGCGATTGGACAGGATCAGCGTGCCCTCGCCGAAGGCCATGCGCGCCTTGGCCAGGGCCTCGCGGGCTGTGGGGGCGGTAAAGCGTTTGATGTTCATGACGATGCGCCTTGCAGGATGGGGCCGATGCGGATGGTGTGGGTCTCAGGAATCTCGCTGTGCGCCAGCACCTGCAGGCGCGGCGCCACGCGGCGCACCAGGCGGGCAATGCTGCCGCGGATGGCGTCGGGCACGAGCAGGCAGGCGGGCATGCCCAGTTCCTCCTGTTTGAGTGCCACCTCGGCCGCCTTGCGCGTGAGCAGGTCGGCCACGCCGGGGTCCAGCGCCGGGCCGTTGGCGTTGGCCAGGGCCTGCACCAGCAGGCGCTCCAGGCCTGGTTCGATGGCGATCACGCTGAGTTCGCGCGTGGGGCCGTAGATCTGCTGCACGATGGCCGGCGCCAGGGCGATGCGCACGCGCCGCGCGAGCTCCACGGGGTCCTGCGTGCCGCCGGCATGTTCGGCCAGCGTCTCGATGATGGTGCGGATGTCGCGAATGTGCACGGACTCTTCCAGCAGCAGCTGCAGCACCTTCTGGAATGTGGTGATGGAGACCATCTTGGGTACGACTTCCTCGATCAGTTTCGGTGCCAGCCGGCTGACATGTTCCACAAGCTGCTGCGTCTCGGTGCGGGACAGAAGCTTGGCGGCGTGCACTTGCATCAAGTGTGACAAATGGGTGGCCATCACGGTTTCCGAATCAACCACGGTAAAGCCCGCCATTTGTGCCGCTTCCCGTTGCGCCGCATCGATCCAGTGCGCGGGCAGGCCGAAGGCCGGGTCGGTGGTGGGCGTGCCGATCAGCGGCGTGCTGATGCCGCCGGGGTTGATGGCCAGGAACATGCCGGGGTGCGCCTCGCCCTCGCCCACGACCACGCCGCGCAGCAGCACGCGGTAGGCGCTGGGCTTGAGTTCCAGGTTGTCGCGCACATGCACGGCCGGCGGCAGAAAGCCCACCTCCTGCGCAAACTTGCGGCGCACGCCCTTGATGCGCGTGAGCAGGTCGCCCTGGCGGTTCTTGTCCACGAGCGCGATCAGGCGGTAGCCCAGCTCCAGGCCCAGCAGGTCCACGGGCTGCAGGTCGTCCCAGCTGGCCTCGCCGTCGCTCACGGGGGCGGGCGGCGCCTCGGGCTCCACGGCCGCCTGCTTCTGGCGCTGCAGCAGCAGCCATGCGCCCCAGGCCAGGCCGCTGCCCATGATGAGGAACACGGCGTGCGGCATGCCGGGTATCAGGCCCAGCAGGATCAGCACGCCGGCCGTCACGCCCAGCACGCGTGGCGACATGAACAGCTGCTGCACGATCTGCTGGCCCATGTCCGATTCCTTGCCGACGCGCGAGACCACCATGGCCGCCGCCACCGAGATCAACAGGCCCGGAATCTGCGCCACGAGCGCGTCGCCCACGGCCAGCAGGATGTAGCTGTTGGCCGCGTCGCCCGCCGACAGGCCGTGCGACAGCATGCCGATGGCAAAACCGCCCACGATGTTGATGAGCAGAATCAGAATGCCGGCCACGGCGTCGCCGCGCACGAACTTGCTCGCGCCGTCCATGGAGCCGAAGAAGTTGGCCTCCTCCTGCACCTCGGCGCGGCGGCGCTTGGCCTCCTTCTCGTCGATCAGGCCGGCGTTCAGATCCGCGTCCACGGCCATCTGCTTGCCGGGCATGGCGTCCAGCGTGAAGCGCGCCGACACCTCGGCGATGCGCTCGGCACCCTTGGTCACGACCACGAAGTTGATGACCACGAGGATCGCGAACACGATCAGGCCCACGGCGAAGTTGCCGCCGATCAGGAAATGGCCGAAGGCCTCGATCACCGCACCGGCCGCGCCCGGGCCCGTGTGGCCCTCGAGCAGCACCACGCGCGTGGAGGCCACGTTGAGCGACAGGCGCATCAGCGTGGTGAGCAGCAGCACCGAGGGGAAGGCGGCAAAGTCCAGCGGCCGCAGCATGTAGGCCGCGACCATCATCACCATCAGCGCCACGGCGATGTTGAGCGTGAAGAAGGTGTCGAGCAGCCAGGCCGGAATGGGCAGCACCATGAGCGCCAGGATGGCCACCACCAGCAGCGGCGCGGCCAGGCCCTGCAGGGCCTGGCCGTGCGTGCCGGCCCATTGGCGCATGGAATGAAGAGGCGAGGGCGTGCTCATGCGTCAGCTGCCGTGGCGTCCGACGGGTTGGCCGGCTTGTGGTGCGGGTCGAGTTCGGGCGGAATATGTGCGTCGGGCACGGGCTGCGCCTCGGGCATGCGGCCCTCGCCGCGCAGCGCGGCCTTCAGGCGGTACACATAGGCCAGCACCTGGGCCACGGCCGTGTAGAGCTGGGCGGGGATGGGCTGCTCCAGCTCGGCATGGGCATACAGCGCGCGCGCCAGCATGGGCGACTGCAGCACCGGCACGCCATGCTGCTGGGCCAGCTCGCGGATCTTGAAGGCCAGCAGGTCCGTGCCCTTGGAGATCACCTGCGGCGCGCCCATGCTGGCCTCGTCGTACTTGAGGGCCACGGCGTAATGCGTGGGGTTCATGAGCACGAAATCGGCCTTGGGGACGGCGGTGGTGCTGGCGCGGTCGGCGATCTCGCGCGCGCGCTGGCGCATCTTGCCCTTGAGGTGAGGGTTGCCGTCGGACTCCTTGTGCTCCTGCTTGACCTCCTCGTGGCTCATCTTCAGGCGCGACTTGAAAAAGAATGCCTGCAGCGGCACGTCCACCACGGCGAACAGGAACACCACCAGGAGCAGCAGGCTCACGCCCGAGACGATCCACTCGCCCGCATGGCGCAGCGACAGCGGCGAGGGCTGCAGCACCAGCGCCGCCATCTGCTCGATGCTGCGGCCCATGAAGTTCCAGGCCACGGCCGTGAGGATGGCGGTCATCAGCACCATCTTGGCCACGTTGGTCACCTGCTGCTTGGAAAACAGGTTGGCCAGACCCGAAATTGGGTTGAGCCGGTTGAACTGGGGCGTGATCGGCTTGAGGCTGAAGATCCAGCCACCCGATCCAATGGCCGAAAGCAGCGCCGCCCCGCCAGTGAGCAGCGCAAACGTGGCGCTGGCCAGCAGCCCCACGCCGGTCATGGCCTGCAGCCGCGCCAGCATGGCGCCCGGTGCCTGCACGGTGGCGGCGTTGAACACCAGCTGCTGGCGCAGTGCACGCTGCAGATATTCCACGAACCAGGGTGCCAGCACCAGCAGTGCCAGCGCCCCCGAGCCCAGGATGGCCAGATGCGACAAGTCCCGCGAGCGCGCGGCCTGGCCGTCACTGCGGGCCTTCTGCAGCTTGCGCTCGGTGGCGGGTAGGTTTTTGTCTTGGCTCGAACTCATGGCGGCATGACGTGAGGAAAGTCTGCAAAACCCATCGTCGAGCCGTCAGTCCCGCACTGGCGGGAATTCACCGCCTTGGCGAGTCAACTGTGGGGCTCATGGTTCCCCGCGTGCGCGGGGATGACGAAGGTCCTGCAGAGGTTTCTTAAGGGTCAGGCCATTGTCGGGAGCCGGGCGGGAAGCTAAAGCCCGAATAGAGGGTCAGGGGTGGCGCAATTCGAGGTGGGGCCAATGCCGGTCAAGGGATGGCTCATGTCCAGGCCCCGTGCCAGCCTCCGCAGCAAAGACCGTCAAAACCCCAGGCTGGCCAGCAGATCATCCACCTGCGACTGGTTGGTCACCACGTCGGGTGTGGACTCGGGGTTGACCACGGGGCCTTGCAGGTGCTCGCGTTCTGACGCGGGCGCGGGCGTGGGGGGCGGGGTGGCGCCGGCGGGGGCGGTCTGGATCAGCAGCTGCACAAGCTGCTGCTCTAGGGTGCCCGCCAGGTTCACAACGCGCGCAATCACCTGGCCCGTGAGATCGTGAAAGTCCTGCGCCATCATGATTTCGGTCAGGTGCGTGTCGGCCTGCTGGGTGACCCGTTCCACGTCGGTCAGGAAGTTGTAGATCTCGCCCTTGGCGACGGCGGCCACCGGGTCGGCCACCAGTGCGCCGACCACGCGGCGCGTCTCGCTGGCGATATGGTCGTGCAGCGACTTGGCCTGCTCCACGCGCGTGAGCACCTTCTCGGCCGCATCGCCCGTCAGCCGCGCGATATAGGACAGGCGGCTCTGTGCGTCGGGCAGCTCGCCCATGCTGCCGCGCAGCTGGTCGGCATAACCGAGCTCGTTGAGCGCGTTGTGCAGCTGGCGCGTGAGCAGGCCGATTTGCTGGTGAATCGGCTCTGCCGTGCCGGGCACCACGCCATCCTGGGTCTCTGCCTGCATGCTCACAGCCCCATTTTTTTCAGGATCAGTGCCACCTTCTCTTCGAGCGTGGCCTTGGTGAAGGGCTTCACGATGTAACCGGCCGCGCCGCCCTGGGCCGCCGCCACGATGTCTTCCTTTCGCGCCTCGGCCGTGACCATCAGCACCGGCAGGTGCTTGAGCGCGTCGTCCTTCTTAATCTCGCCGAGCAACTGAAAGCCATTCATGTTGGGCATGTTGATGTCCGTGACCACGAAGTCGAACTTGCTGTTGCGCAGCTTGTTCAGCGCCACCACGCCGTCCTCGGCCTCGTCGGCCTCGGTATAGCCGCTTTCCTTGAGCAGGTTGCGGACGATGCGCCGCATGGTGGAGAAGTCGTCAACGATCAAAAAACGAAGGGCGGAGGACACAAAGGACCCTTTCGGTGCAGGTGCAGCGGGCTAAGGTTGAACAATTGTCAGCAACAACACATATTGTTACTGATTTTTGGGGGGTAGGGATGGATTGTCCTGCTTTTCTGGCGCGGTCGTTGCCGGCGGGGCTTGAACATGCTTCCTGTCCAGCAGCCGCTCCTCGGCCTCGTGCGTGAGAACGGTGATGGTGATGCGCCGGTTCGCCGGGGCGCGCGGGTTGTCGGGCTCCAGCAGGTCGCTGGCCGCCAGGCCCACCACCCGGCCCAGGCGGGCGTCGGGCATGCCAGCGGCGACCAGTTCGCGGCGCGAGGCATTCGCGCGGTCGGCCGACAGCTCCCAGTTGCTGTAGCCGCGGTCACCGTTGCCGTAGGGGGCGGCGTCGGTATGGCCCGCCAGGCTGATGCGATTCTCCACGCCGCCCAGGGCCGCGCCGATCTCGCGCAAGATGTCGCGCATATAGGGTTTGACGAGGGCGCTGCCGCTGTCGAACATGGGTCGGTTCTGATCGTCCACGATCTGGATCTGCAGCCCGTCGGGGGTGACGTCGATGCGGATCTGCGAGCGGTACTCGTTCAGGCGCGGGTTCTCGGAGATCAGTGCATCGACCTTGGCCTGCAGCGCCTTGATGCGCTGCGCGTCCTGCCGGGCGCGCTCGGCCCGCACCGTGTCTATGCTGCGTATGTTGGACTTGCTTTCGGAGTCGGAGCGGCGCACCTGGCCATGCACCTTGGACAAATCATTGCCCCCGCCCGGAATCACGCTGGAGCTGTTGCCCGCACCGTCGCCACCCTGCATCGCCACCTTGAGCGGAGAGGCGAAATACGACGCAATGCCCTGCAGCTCGCCCTTGGCCGTGGAGCCCAGAAGCCACATCAGCAGAAAGAAGGCCATCATGGCCGTCACGAAGTCGGCGTAGGCAATCTTCCAGGCGCCGCCGTGCGGTGCGTGGGGGCGCTTCTTGGCACGCTTGATGATGATGGGCTGGAGCTTCTTCTCGGCCACGGCTGCGCTCGCTCCGCCTTACTTCTTGCCCTTGACGTGGCTTTCGAGCTCGGAAAAGCTCGGCCGGTCGCCAGAGAACAGCACCTTGCGGCCAAACTCGATCGCCGTGGCCGGGTTGTAGCCCTGCATGCTGGCCAGCAGCGTTGACTTGATGCAGGCAAACTCCTTGGCCGCGTCCTCGCTCTTTTGCTCCAGCAGCCCGGCCAGCGGCTCCACCACGCCATAGGCCAGCAAAATGCCCAGAAACGTACCCACCAGGGCCGAGGCAATCATGCCCCCCAGCACCGCCGGCGGCTGGCCCACCGAGCCCATGGTGTTCACCACGCCCAGCACCGCGGCCACGATACCGAAGG